>PMZA01000536.1 GCA_003170595.1 Armatimonadota bacterium | reverse complement strand
CCGATGTTGGTCCACATGAGTTCACAATCCGACTGGTCCCACTCCTTCATGCCCTCGCGCTTGTACCAGATCCACCATGACGGCGAGTCGGGCAGTCGTGAAGCGTAATGGTTGGCGCCGAACAAGACCGTGGGTATCCCGAGCGCCAGCAGGTGTGCCGGATCGAATGGCTCGTTGTCGCCAACGATGGGACCCCAGACGCGAGCGCCGCGACTCTCGTGGGTCTTCTCCTCGTAGCCGATGCCGTAGGGTGGGTCGGTGATGAGTACGTCAGCCGTGACCAGCGGCAGAAGCTCGCGGCAATCGCCGAGATATAGCTGGACCAACTCGTCCTCATAGAACGGCTCGGGCAGGATCACGACCGTTCCTCGAACTTGGCGCAAGCAGGCCAGCGCACGCGGTGATCCGTGCGAGCCGAAGCGCTGTACTCGCGCTCGTTGCATTTGTAATAGTGCTTGGCATAGTGGTAGTCGCGGAGGTGGTCGCAGTCGCCACAGCGCTTGCCCTCGGGACCGGGGCCGTAGACCAGCATCGGGTTCGTCTTGGCGGAACCGTCCTTGTTCCGGCCGTCGGCTCTCGGACCGAGCGGCATGACATCGACTCCGAAGATCGGCCGCGTCATAGTGCCCCTGCCCGACGGAGGAAACGATGCCAATCGGTATCCGCTAGCCAGACCTTGGCTGACGGCCGAATCTCGTTCAATTCTCCTCCTCCTTCTTACCCTTTACCCATACCCACGCTTAGCAAATACCCTATGGGTAATTTGCAAGCTTACCCGTGTGGGTAAGTTGGGTTGGGTAAACTGGGTAAATGGGTAAATCACGCTAGTCCGTACTTCCCCTCGGAGGTAGTAATCGCTATGTTCTTACCCCGAGCCTTCTGAACGAGCCTTCCAACGTAGGTCGGCTTGATACTCAGCCAGTCGGCGATCTGCTGGGTCGTGAGTGGTCCTTCTCGGCGTAGAAGCGCCCTCAGGCGGTCGGTCTCCGTCTCATGTGAACGGTTCGTGGCGGTCGCCTCAACCTCGTCTAGCTCGAACCTGATGGAGTCGTAGTTGCCTGGCTCATCGGGTTCTGGTGGGTCGAACTCGATGCGGATCGCCTGGGGGTCCATCCTCGGAGCCAGCGCGTCGGGCTTGGTGTTCTTGAGCACCACCACCCGCGTGCCCGGCTCCTCGGACTGTGCATAGCAGGAATACGAGCCACGAGCGTCGTTCATCTGCGCCACCGAGCCGTACTCGCGGTCGGCCTCACGACCCGTCGAAATAGCGTCGCCACGGACATGAGCGATCAGCATGTTCGAGGTGCGAAACTCCCGCAGCACCTCGTATAACTCGTGGATCGGCATCGCAGGATCGCCCGGAGCCGTGCGCGCGGCACGGC
Source organism: Armatimonadota bacterium (assembly GCA_003170595.1). GTDB lineage: Bacteria > Armatimonadota > Zipacnadia > Zipacnadales > FEN-943 > FEN-943. Next base: position 21,298 of record PMZA01000536.1, on the reverse strand, counting down.
TGACCGGACTAACGATCAGGAACTCGATTTGGTTGTCCACGATCCAGCGGCCCACGTCGTCCGCGCAGTCCGCCAGCGGACGCCTCATCGGGCGCAGGTAGAAGTTGGAAATCTCAACGCCGTAGGCAGAGCACATGGCACGCATCCGAACCTTGTGCTCCGTCTCGCCCTCGTCCCAGTCCAACAGCCCAACGGAGAACCGTCCGGTCGGTATCCAGTGCGGCACGATCTCTGCGCCCGTACAGGCCGACAGAGCCAGCCCGTCCGAGATCGTAGTCTTACCGGCGGAGCCCGGGCCAAAGAGCGAGACCGTCCGTCCTAGCCGCATGCGACCCCGGAACAACCACGGCGTGGTGCCGAGCTTCTCGGGCGTCGTCTGCATCTCCGCTGTCTCCGCCGACGCTTGTGCCTCACGGATCGTTCTCTGTGAGAGATAGTCCAGCCGTTTCTGCCATGTCTCGGGCTTCTCGCCGACGCGCTCGGATAGCTCCTTGGCCAGAGCCTTCAGGTTGGTGCCGCCGAACAATCCGACGGTACGGCTGAAGACGTAGCCGTCCAGATCGGCCTGAGCCTGAGGGTGACCAGGCGCGTAGAGCGTCACCAGCCCCTTGGGCTCGCGGTCGTTTACGTCCACCCGTGACAGAACGATCTTCCACGACTCACGCGGCGCTGCCAGCGAGTAGGCTCGGAAGCCCGCCTTCTCGAAATGCGCCCGGCCGGTGTTGACCAGTGCGGCAGCCTCTCGCAGTTCAAGGAGGGCTCGGTCGAGCGCCTCGGCGACGTCGCGGCCATCCTCGTGGCCGATGGCAGCGATCCTGCCTCCCGCGCCGATGAGCGCCCGAGAGGCAGCCTTTTGGATGACGATCTGGGCGTACTGTCCGACATAGATCGAGGTCGGGGTGCCGTTGAGCATCGTTGAGAGGTAGGCAGAGCCGCCCACCTCATCTAGATGAGAGTTGAGTTCATTCGACACGGTGAGAATGTCTACGGGTTCGCCCCGGCCGTAGAGCGCCAGCATTGCTCCGTAAACGGTGCCGTGCCTCTGCCGGTAGAAGTGCTCAGGCTTGAGGGTGTCCATGACGGCGGAGCCACCGCAATCGTCGCACCGCTTGCCGTCGTAGATGCCGGTGGACTTGCAGGTAGCACATGGCATTCCAGCGGCCAGCGATGACCCGTCCATGAGGATACTGCCAAGGACCCCAACCTCAGAGTCGAGGTTGCTGGGTGGTAGCCTGTCGATCATATCCGTCCGGCAGTCACATTCAGAGCCTCCGTCAGGTGGCGGAGGCAGCCCCGATCCGGGGGCTGCCTTCTACGCCGGACCGCCGCTCGTCAGCGGCGAACCACTAGTCTACCTCTCCCGCCAGCCCTCTGGAAGATCGGAAAGATCGCTCTCGGGGCGGACGTCGTCCTCCGTGACGGCCTCAGTGCCAGCCACCGCCTCCGTGGCGGCCTCAGGGGCCTCGTCGGATGGCACTTCGGTCACCGTTACCTTCACGGCTCCTGTCGCCCGTAGGGCAGCCTGACGCGCCGCCGTGGGGGCAAAGCGAACGGCCTGCTCATCAGCTTCCTCGCGTGCGTCGTCGGCTGCGGCGTCGAGGGCCAAAAGTGCGTCCGTGCCAGCCTGCGGCAGGCGCTTACACAGCTTGCGCAGCACGGTCTTGCGTGCCATTTCGCCCCATGCGGTATCCCACGGAGTCGGCTTGCCGTCCTTATTCGGCTTGGAGTACTTGCGCCGGACGTCATCGATATCCACCCAGGGCATGACTTCGAGGTTCTCGAAGCCCGAGGGCTCGATGGCATAGGCATAAGCTCCCCAATAGGAGCCCCGGTCGGTCCAGTTGCCCTCCGGGTCCTTGATGGGCTTATAGGGATGGTGATCGTGCCAGCCACCGCCATCACTCCGATAGCCATAGTCGAACGTGTCGTTCTCGTGGATGAGTTGAACGTCTACGCCAGCCATCTTGCCGCTGTTGCGAACGCGCTTGAGGTAGCCGCGCCAGCCCGGCATGAGCTTGGCCTGGTCGCCGTAGACGACGATCCACGCCTCGCCCGTCAGCCCGGTGGGCTCCAACCCGAGGGTCGCTGAGTCACGGACGGCCTGAATGATCGACAGCGGCGTCGCGTCGCGCAGCAGCCTGCTGTCGCTGGAGATGGCGTGGAGCGCCACGGACAGGAAGCGCTTGACGGCGTCCTCGGAGCCGAGCATCGAGCGCAGGTCATCGAGACGGTCGGACCGCTCGAAGGCCGCAGCGATGCTGTTGTACTTCTCGATGCTGGTCTGCCGGTTGGCCGGGGCCAGAGCGGACTGCTTGACAGGTGGTGTTTCAGGCTGTGGGCGTGCCACTGGACTTCTCCTTGGTTGCGAAGAACGCTGGCCCCTCCGGGCGCTTGCAGACGATCCCGTGCCCCATGGCGGTAGCACGAGGCCCAGCCTCCTGCGGTGGGTACTTGGCGAACAGCTCCTTGACCTCTTCGAAGGACCAGTCGGCGCCGAGCATCATGCCGCCGGATGGGTTGAGAAAGCAATGAACGGAAGGCCCGTCGTCGTTCTCGTCCACGTCCAACATGGCCAGCGCCGTCTCGACCGGCACGTCAAACTCACTCATCGTTATCGCTCTCCTGTTCCTTGAAGCGACAGTCCATGCGCCGCCCCCCCGGGGTGACGGCCGTGTAGAGCCCCGGCGCGGCGTCGAGTGTGGCATCGATCAAGCGCACCTTGTCAAGATAGACGTAAGCCTCGCTGGCGTCGATCAGCCCGAGGAGTTCCCGCGCGGCCTTCTCGTAGGTCCCGGCCAGCAGCTTCCAATCGGTCTTGTTGATGTCGGCGGTGCGCTTCCAATTGACGGCCCCGAAGCCACCGGTGATGCCGTCGTAGTCCTCGCCGATTAGCTTCTTGACAACGTTCTCGGCCTCGGTCTTGCGTAGGTCCGCTGCTGCCGCGTTGAGCCGTGCCACCCGCAGCTTCTCGACCACTTGCTCCTGCTCCGGGGTGGCAGGGAGTAGGTGGCCGCTTGCGCCACCGGGGGTGCCGTTGACGATGAAGGTGTCCACGTCGCTCCCCGATGGAGCCGGTGGTACGCCAGCCAACACGTAGTTGAACCAGAAGTCCGAGAGTGTCGGGATCAGGTTGGCCTCGAACTCCGGGTCCGGCAGCAGGCGGTAGACCCGAAACTCGCGGTTGCTAAACAGAGCCGCGACGTGGCACTCGCGGGCGCGGGTAATGATCAGTTGACTTTGACACTGTGCCCAGACATCGACTGGCACCTTGTCGCTGCCGTCCTCGCCCCAGCCGGTCATGCGGTCGCGTGTCTTGAGTTCTACGATCAGGTCAGGGTCGCCGACAACGCGGCGATCCAAGTGGCAGCCAAACCACTGGTACTCGTGGTGCCGGAGGAACCGATTGTCGGCCCGCACGCGCAGCCCGGTGGCGGCGGTGTAGAGCTGGGAAACTATGCCTTCGAGGCTGTTTCCGAGCCACATGGGGAGTGTGGTGGGGCGCTCCGGGCTCTCGCCGCGCTTGTCTCTATAGCAAGAGAGCGCTGTCGAATATCTGGACAGGCCCAGGATACCCGGCACGTCCGTGCTCGTAATCGCCGAACGGCGCTCGGCGTGGAATAAAGCCCTCTGGTCGAGGGCATCAGGATCGTCCATGATTCATCCCTTACAGGCATGGTAGGCGTCGGGCCCGAACCGGTGCGTAAAAGCTAGCTGAGAAACCAGCGGATCGCCTACCCGGATCGTCCGGCAGACAGGGCATACGCTTCGCCCCATTCTGCTCCACAGCAGGAGACTGTCAAGCAGTTCCTTGTCGGTGTACTTGGGCACCTGAGTCTGTTTGCTTACCATGGCCTCCTCCTAAGTAGAGGCCAACCGTAGCACGGTCGCGTGCCATCAGTCTGTCACTCGTTTGGAGCCATGATCATCGCTACGGCCTCGGTCACGCCGCTCGGGCGACGCCCCAGAGGAACCATGCCGCGAACTCGCGAGACGGCCTCCTCGAAGCCCTCGGTCATGGTCACGACTGCCTCCCCGGCACGCGTGGCGTGGATGAGTCGCACTTTCTCCTCGTCTGACTGCGGTACGCAGACGACGCGGCAGCCAGCCCATAACGCCTCATAGAGCGAGTTGACTCCACCTGCGCAGACGACGACATTGGCCCGAGGCATGAGTCCCCAGCCCCCCCGCTTGCCAGGCATCCCGCGCCACCACTCGCCGTGAGTCGAGGTGGCGCAAAGAAGCAAGTCGATGTCCCGGCTTACCTCAGGTGCCTGTCGAATCAGCGGACCGACCGACCCGAGGAGCCCCTCGTACGGTCCAATCGGAATCATCAGGTCGCAGGACAGCGGGAAGGACAATGCCTTGGCGAGGTGTATGGCTCGACCGTTAGCCGGGGCATGAGCACCGGACTCCACAAGGGCGATATCCCAATCCTCGTCCTCCGGCTGTCGGCCACGCACGTCGCACCAGCGCAGCTCCAGATCGGGGATTTGCTCTTTGAGAGCCGCGTGGCGAGAGTTGTGGCCCTCGAACGCATCGACTGGTGGGTGCGGCAGAATATGAACGATTCTCATAAGGCAACCAGTGGTGAGATCAACTCGTAGCTCATTTCACCGTACATCATGATATCCGGCGAGCCGGAACTTATCTTGTAATCGTAGGTCTCGTTCTGCGAGAAGTTGACCCCGTATAGGTCGCCGGTGGATACGTTGATCTCACCACCAAGGAGAGTCGTGCCGGTAGTAGAGAGTGTGGACAGAACCACGGTGGGGGACGATGTATTTACCACGAACACCCGCCCCCCGTACTCGAAGAACAAGTATCCAGTCGTGCCGTTTATGGCAATGCCGGTGGGATAGGGGTACGACCCGCTTACGGCGCCCGAGTAAGTGGGGCCATAGGCGGCGATAGCAGAGCCGTCCGACTTGCTTCGGGTATGGAACTGCCCCGTTGTCAGGTTGGCCAGCCAGATCACCGAGCTATCGACCTTCATGTCGCTCCAGTGATTTGTGTTCAGGGTGAAGGTCGAGATGACCGCATTGGTAGAGGCGTTCATTTTGAGGATACGGCTGTTGGCACCGCTCCCGGCCGCCCACGGAGAATCCAATACCCAGTAAACAGAGGCGTCTGATGGGTCGCCCGACAAGCCGCCCGGATACGTCACGGAGAGTGGACCGGTTTTGGCCGTCACCTGCTTGGTCGATAGGTTCAGCGTGTAAATCTCCTTGTTGGCAGCGGAGACCACCCGCAGGTTCCCTGAGTCGCTCGGGTTATACCAAACTCCAGTCGGCTTGGGGATGTTGTTCGTAGACCATTGCTGGGTGAATCCACCCGCGCCGGAAGAGCTGAACTGGGTTCTGAAGCCCACGCAGCCACCCACGTCCAGAAAGCCCACCCATTCTGCATCCAGAGTCGCATTGGACGAAAGAATGGTCAGATAGGACCAGGCGTAGCTGACCTTACTGCCGCTGGCATCCTGCTCAGCCACGATTACGAGCGCGGGCGTGCTGTTGACACTGCCGGAGCGGTTCAACTCTACGTGGACCTGGAATCTGTAGTGGCCAGCGGTATTGACCATCACGACAGTGGCTGCCGGGTCCAGATGTTGACCGGGGCGCGAGCCATAAGCCTGGAAGAAAGAGTCGTCGTCCCAGTTCGAGTCGTTGCCAGACTGTATCTGGAAGTGTGTCAGGTACTCGCCCATTTAGTCCGCCGTCAGATAGACGCTGGTGCTGTTCGGGGCCCAGCTAGACGCCGTGAGTTGCCAGTCTGGTTCGGTTCCCCCCGCCTCCCACGTCTTGGCCTCTGCGCTACCATCACCGGACCACTCCAGCCGTACCTCGTAGTCGTCCGTGGACCATGTAACCGGGATGTCCACTTCGGCGCCACCTATGAACTTGAATTGAATATTCAGGGTACCCCCGATGGTTTCAAAGCCCCAATACAACCCGCCAGAGTAGTCGGAGAGGAACCGCAGGCCGTAGTTGGTAGCCATGTCTGCGCGGTCAAAGTGGAAGGATGCCTGGAGCGATCCAGCAGTGGGGACGGTGTAGCCGGACACCGACCCCACCGTCCCGATCAGGTAACCCCTGCCGCCTGTTATGGGGGCGCTGCCCGTGAGGTTCGTGGTCCACATCTGCCCCGAGGTTGCCGTACCCCAATCGTCCTGGTCTGGTCGGCTGAACGTATCATTTATTCCGCCGACAGGATCGAAGGGGTAGCCCCCTCCGGGCAACTGGTACAGATAGATGAAGGAGCACCCGCCATAGACACTCTCAGCAGTGTCGCGGCCGGACGATCCCGCTGCGGCACTGAAGCCGCCGCCGCTCTCCGTACTGGGGGGCGAAGGAACCGGCCCGGTACTTGCGCCCGGGAAGATGAGCCGAGAGTAGCGCGGCAGACTGGAGTTGAGCGTAAGGGTGTACTCGCGGATGCCCGTGCCGGACAACGCCACCATGGATACGCCCGCAATCCAGAACAGCGTATACGAGAACCCATTCGCGGCGCTGGTGAGATAGACGCTCTGCCCCTTGGCCCAGCCGTCGTAGCCAGTAACGACCAGAGTTACCCGTGTAACGTTCTGCCGAACCGCCAGTTCCGACAGTCCTGTGGTATTGAGCGTATCGGCGGTGGTGGATTCGGAGTTGGTGACCGTCGCAATGTGCAGGGGTTGACGTTGCGCGCCTGCCGACACGAGCCCGGAACCTTCCGGTGTACCACCGTAAACGTAGATCGCATCCACGTCCTGAGTGGAGTCCTGCGTTGCAACCAGTCCACTGTAGCCCACTGACGTGATTCCGTCCGGGGCAGTGTCCGTCAGCGAATACGGGGCAGGGGTGTCGCCCTGACCAAAGAAGACATGGGTCTGCCAGTGCTGGTCCATGTAATAGCCCGGGAGCGGGCTAACCGGCTCCAACGCGAGGGCCTTCTCAATCGCGGAGCGCAGGGTCTCATTGGCCAGAGTGGAGGATGGCTGGACGGTTCCAGATAGCGACTGAACATAGCCCCCGGATGCCGCGCCGCTGTAGGTCGCGTACTTCCCCAGCAGATACAGGATGCGGGCCTGAGTTGTCTCAGCCGGACGAGTGTCAGAGACGACAGGATAACTGTAGTCGTACATCTCGCTGATGTCGGCGCAGGTAATGGTCCATACGGCGTAGTTGGCAACGGGGTTGTTGTCGATCTGACGCACGAAGCCGTGGTAGAGGATCGCGTTGAGGTAGTAATCCTGCCAAACGACCTCATCCAGACGGTTAATATAAGGACCGACTACGCCGAGCCAATCGGTGATGTCGAATGTGAACACACCCGGCTGAGTCAGAGCCGAGTCGTCCAGTCGGTAGCTGGACTTATCCACCCAAGGCACCACGTCTCTCCCGCCGACCCATAGGGCACTGAGCCGCTGTGCCGCAGGTATCGGAACGGACACCCCTAGTGTTTCGGCGAGAAAGAGGAGCGGCATCTTCCTAGAAGCTGAGTTCGGTGAACGTGAGCGCGATGTTTACGGTAGCGGTGGCAACACCGGTCACGATCTGGATGGCAATACCGCTGGATGTTCCGGCGCTGATGATCGGAGGCTTGCTGCGCAAGCCGTCCCAGTCATGTTCGAACAGGAGCGGCAACGTGTTTGGCCCGCTAAGAGGCACCGTTTGACTGAAGCACACGGTCGGCTGAAGGATGACCACGCCCAGAGAGCCCTTAGAGGAGGGCAGCGACATAGCGGTAGCGGTGGCAGTGTCGGCAGGATCGTGGGGCGCGGGTGTTATGACAGTGCCCCCGCTTCCGGCGCTCGTCAAACGGACGATGGACAGGTCCGCGAAGGCAGAGGCAGTAGCCAGAACCGACTGCCAGACGGCGATGTGCCTGAGTCTGATGTTCAGGCCCGTACCGGCCATTACCTGAAGGAGGTGCGCGCCGGTCGTAGTCGTGAGTATCCCCAGCGCGTTCACGGTGTACGTCGAAAGATACTGCTCTCCAACCAGTATCTTCTGGTCCAGCACCGTCTGGCCCGCCTCGGTGTAGGACGCGGCAGCTACCTTCTTCCCGGCGCCCTCCGTGATGGAAAGATAAGTCGGCGTTGACATTGCGACTCCTTAGTTTCCTGTGGCGCGGTAGCGCGACGATCCGTGTAGGAGGTAGCGCACACCCTGATGGCGGTCCACTACCTCGGCGATTTGTCGTCCGTCAAGCATAACGTGGATATGGTGGGTCTGAGTGCTATCTGAGGAGGCGCCACCGTAGCTTGGCGGCGACCAAGCCATGCCGCTCGGGGTCGATACCGGCAATGATCCCGACATGGTTCCTATGCTGCTAAGGACCGCGCGCAAATTCTCGGCCATCTTTGCGGGGACGATCATCTCGCCCGCGTGGACCACTCCGGGCATGGTGTTCGGAATGTTCCACGCTCCTTCTGCGAACAACTTCGGGAGACTGACAGAGGGGATACTGATACTTGGCAGACTGACAGAGATTCCGCTGCCGGTGATATGGAACGGTCCGACGGTTATATTTATGCTTCTAAACGCATCGCCGATTGCCTTGGCAATTGCGCCGGGCAGACCAATCATGCCGTTGATGATGGCTTCCACGATGTTCTTGCCTAGTTGGAGCATGGCACCGATCAACTGCAGTCCGATCTGACCAGACTTACCCAGCATGGGGATCAGCGTCTTCGTAAAGAAGTCCAGCAATTGCCCCGGTAGCTTCTCGGCCTCGGTGACAAGGGAATCCCACATTCCCTTAACGGCCGTCGCAATCTTGCCCGGAAGCTTCCCCGCGTCCGCCACTATCGTTCCTATGCCATTGGTGATCGTAGTGGTGACTGTCCCGATGGTATTCCAAAGACCATCCCATATCCCCTTTAGTGCCTTCAGGATGTTACCGGGAATAGGGGTGACGATATTCATGATCTGACCGACAAAGCCCCGAAGGGAGTCTGTGAGTAGACCTGCCGTCGAGGAAAAGCCGGACTGGAAGCCGTCGAAGAGCTGGCTCGACCAACCCCGGAGCCACGTAAGCAGTCCACCGAAGGCGGACTGCACAACTCCACCCAGGCCGCTGAGCCCCGTGCCTATTGCCCCTACAAGCTGTCTGCCGATGGATTGCATGTCTGCTATCAAGGACCCAATGGCTGTGCCTATTGCGCCGGGCAAGGACATGACCCAGCCCACAAACTGCTGTCTCACCATCAATAGGCCGCTAATTAGGTTCGCGCCGATGGACAATGGCAGTGATCCAAAGAAAGTGCCAAGAGCGCCTATCGCGCTCTTAATGGCGCCCCCCCAGTCTCCCTTGAGGAGTGATTGGATAGTGTTGGCCAATTGGCTGATGCCCTTGGAGAACTGCGTTTTGAAGCCGGTCCAGAGAGGCGCAAACGCGGTACTCAACCCACCGACGACGCTGCCTATCCAGTTGCCTATCCCCCCGAGCAGAGCCGATGCATCATCGCCTATCTGTCCAGCCGCGTCGTTAAGCAGATTGCCGATGGCGGCCCCTATCGCGCTAGCCGTGGTGGGGATTTTGCCTATAGCATCCTGTATCGACTGGAATAGGTTGGTGGCAATCTGGTAGCCAAGCTCTACTAGCCCGGACACGAGGAATAGTGGCACTATCACGAACGCGTTGAGCAGGAGGCCGACCAACCCACCGACGAGCTTGCCGAAGTCCTTGGGGTCCAGGAACGCGGCTGTGAGATACGCGATGATGGCCGCGACGAGCAACACTATCGGGGACGCCAAGAGCGCCCCTACGCCCGCCAGAGCGCTCCCCAATGCCTCGGCTATTGTAGCCCCCAGGCCCGATGCCATAAGTGCGGCGGATAGGGCGCCCGCGATGGCGCCCGCGATGGCCGAGGCAATCGTACTGCCAATCTGAGTCACGTTAATAGACGGCATGGACGTCGAGATCGCGACCTGCACCTTGGCGCTGATGTCCTTCAGGCCCTGTTTTATGTCGGCTAGTTTGCCCTTGATCGTGTCGAGGTTTGTTGACACGATGGCTTTGATCTTGTCGCCAATCGTGCCGATAGCGTCTCGCGCATCCCACGCCTTGATCTTGAGCGTATCCAGCTTGTCTTTGAGCGTATCCAGCATCCCCGAGGGGATGGACTTCAGTTTATCGCCGACATCCTGTATCGCCTGTTTCAGATCGTTGAAGACGTTGGAGGGGATGGACGTGAGCTTGCTGATGAAGTTGCCAATGGCGTCCTGCGCATACATGGCCTTTAGGCGCAGTGTATCGAAGCCGTCACTGATGGCTCCCGGGATACCGGGGATGGCCCGGAGGGCGTCGGCAAGCTTGGCAATGGGGGTCATGAAGTCCTGCGCGGTGGTGATGACGCCCTTCACGGCCGTAGACAAGAGCTGGAAGAACTGGATGCCCTTATTGGCAACCCATAGGGCCGACAGAACGCCCGCCACGGCAAGCAGCGCCCTGCGTGCGTTCTCAGACCTTTCGCTGGTTCCTCCCAAGAACGTAAGCAGTTCGGCGAGCCAATCTATGAGGTGGTTGACGGAATCGCCCACCCAGTTTATGACCGTTATGAAGGAGTTCGCGTTGCCGGTGTTGCCGAAAGAACTGCTGACAGAATCGAGTGCGCCCTTTAGACCCACGGTCATTATCGTGACGAGAGGCATGATGGATGTGTAAAGTCGGCGCAGCGACAGGTCCCATTGCATCAGCCAGTACTGCACTCGAATTAGCGCATCTTGGACGCGCGGCGGGAGTAGGTTCATCAGCGCGGCGCCAAGCAGGGCGAAGCTCTTGCTCAGCGAGGCCATCGTCATGGTTGCCTGGTTTCTCAGGCTGGTGAAGAACCAGGAGTAGCTTCCGGCGTCCTCGGTATCGCTCGGCCCCTGAAAAAGCTCGGACAGCGCCCCCTTAACCAAACTAACGGTGTTAAACACAGTCGAGTAAAGGTCCTGGAAGATAGCCTTGACTGGAGCCGCGACGGTCGGTATCTGCATCAGGTAGCGGATCAATACCCCGACGGCAGCCCCGATCAGGACCACGGGGCTCAGGATGATCGCGACCGCTGTCCCGAGGGCCGCCACGGCCGGTCCGACGAAAGCAAGTGTCCCCACTAGCAATCCGCCAGCCGCCACGACCGCGAGGATCGTAGTGGCGAGTTCAGGGTTCGCTGTGACCCAATCGCCAATGCCCAATATTACCGGCAGGATGGCCGAGAGGAGTCGGTTGAGCCCGGGGAGCAACACCATCCCAATGGCGGTGCTGATGTCGCTCAATGTCTTGGGCAACAGCGCCATCTGCTCCTGCGCGTCCTGCATCTTCAGTGCTGCCTTCTCCGCGGCCGTGCCGTTGGCCTCCATTTCCGCCGTGGCCTTGTTGATCCCCGCTGCGCCACCCGCGATTAGCGTGGCAGCTATCCCCGCTTGTGCTCCAAAGAGTGACTGGAGGAGGGCGGTCTTTTGTGCCTGCGTACCAAGCTTGTTGTATGCCACACTGATCTTCTGGATGGCGGCCTCGGCGCCGATATAGTTGCCCTTTGCGTCATACAAAGAGACGCCGATGTCCTTCAGCGCAGCGGCAGCAGCCTTAGACGGCACGATCAGTGCGTGGATAAGGGTGCCAACCTGCATTAGTGCGCGCGAGCCGGTCCCTACCGCGGGCCCCATTTCTACGACGATCCCGAGGAATTGTTGCATGTCCAACCCGGACCCGGCTATTTTCGGTTGTAGCCGCGTAAAGGAGGATGCCACCTGATCCACACCTATGCCAAGCAGGTCGGAGCCCTGGATCAGAGCATCGGACACGGTGGCAGCGTCTGAGACGCCCAGCTTGTAGGTACGAAGCAGGTCCACGATTTCTTTGGTCGCCGTGGTCAGCGGGATGCTCTTGACGACGTAGAGGTTCTGTGCCGCTGTCAGAAGCGACGTGGCATCCGCTGCGTCAACGGCGTGTCCAGTTAGGAGTTGCAACTCACCCACTATGGGCGAGAGCGCGTTGGCCATGTTGGTAGCGGTTGAGGTCGTACCGATGGCGAGACGAACAAGTGTCTTGCCCAGTGCGTCGGTCTGAGCACTGGTTAGATTGGCCGTATTTCCTACGTTGGTCAGGGCGCTCTGCAACGCCACCGCTGCCTTTTCGCTCATGGCAAAGAGGCCCGCGATAACGCCAAAGACAGCCAGCCCGACTACGCCGATCTCGGAGATGGTGGAGGAGAAGCCGCTGAGTGCATTTTGAGCACTAGACAGCGAGCCCTGAATCTTCTGTAGGACCCCATCTACAGAACTCAGGGCTGCGGACGCTTCGTCGCGAGCCTTGAGTGCTAGCAGAACGACATATTCGTCTTCTACTAAGACCTACGTCCCTTCTTCCGCTAACTAACCTCTGGGTTCTCGCTGTGCCTTTGCTCTCTCAGCCTCTGCCTGTGATCGTTCGTGCTTGGCGACCACGTCCATGACGATCAGCCACCGCAACACTCGGTCCTCATCCCATTCGTCTAGGTCGGGTTCCGACCTGATCCCGTGTCCCTCCCAGAAGGCCCTTGACGTGTAGAAATCCGCAAGGTCGGATGGCGCTGGACCTCGACCTTGGAGTGCCCGCCAGACGCTAGCGCGGAAACTTCCTCTCCGTTTCGCCGCCCTTCTTGGCTTCCTTCTTAGCGACACCCTCGATGGCGACCATGACAAGGTCGAAATCGTCGTCATCCATCTGGTCGATGCTGGCGAGCTTGGCGTAATCGGGAGCCAGGGGAAGTTGGTTGCCGTTATCGTCGGTGAGATTCCAGGCGACGATGGCCGCGAACGCCTTAGCCTGCTGGTACTCGACCATGTCGATCTCAGCGGTGGTCTCGGACTTGTCATCGACCATGGTCAGGTGGGCCTTCATCAACGCGCGCTTGGCGGCCTTGGTCTCACCGTGCGAAAGATGGGTTTTGACCTCAACCCAGAAATCGCCACCGAGGTCCACGCGCTTGATTTCGTTGTGTCTGGACAGATAGCCTGCCAATGCCATTACTCCTCTCCGAGAGTTCGATTTTGCCAGGGGTTGAGGAAGCTCAGTGCCACCCCACCCCCTACCGTATCTCGGAACTCTTGGTGTATGGCGTCGCGCTGGGCCTCCCAGGCGGCGACGTGAAATGGATTTGCGATAGTGCCAGGATGCTCGACGTGCTTGGCGAAGACCTCATCTCCGCCCACAAAGAAGTGGAGGTAGGTCGCGTAGACCGGATCGATAGGATGCGCCGAGGTTCCGCGAGTCACATAGGCCGCGATGGGGCCGCGAGGATCGCGGGAGCCAACGGTCAGAGTGCCTTCCTGGTCCTCCCACACCATGCTCCCAGCGAGAGTGCCGGGAGCCGGGTCGTTGTCGGGATCGCCGACAGGTGCCTGGTTGGACAGCTCGTCCGCAAGGGCTGGTCCGGCTGATTGCTCGAATTCAGCCCAAGCGCTCTCGAAGGCGTCCATCCTTCAGGGGATCGAATTTAGCGAGTTTGTCAAAGCCATGCTCCAACTGTTCCCGGCGGAGGTGTCATAGACCGACCGACCCGTGTAGGTGATGTTCCAGACTTCCTTGTCCACCTTGAACGGCACCTTGTCCCAGTAACAGTAGGAGTCGATGCTCAGAGAGTTAGCCAAGGTAGACGATGCGATTGTTGGGCCGGTAGACGTAAAGCGAATCTTGCGTTCGGTCCCGGCGTTATTGGCGTTCATGGCGTTGGCTAGCTCTGTGGCGCTGTCGAACCACTGGACCATTTCCATGTCGAGGTTGCGCGTAGGGCGAACGGCGCCGGTCGGATAGAGGACGCCATTGAGGAAGAACAACTGCTGGAAGGCGTTCTTGATCGTGACCTTGGCGCTGGCGATGTCGTTGACGAGGGTCGTCCCGATGACCGTCGAGTCGAGGTACGTCGCGGTGTTGGCCGGGTTGATCATGTTGAGCCCGGTCCGCGTCAGGCCAGGTGTCTTGGCGGTCATGGAGATGGCCTGCTGGCCGAGGAAGTCGGCGGTCATCTGGACCGAAGTGCCAGCCCGGTTGAACTCCATAACCAACTGGTCGCCGTACATGGCTGGCATGTGGTAGGTGGCCGTGTCGTTGCCCATCTCGGCGCCCAGCCCGGCGAGGTCGTCCGATGAGATCGTCGGAGAGAAGTTCCAGGAGTAGGCATGGGAGTCGGTGGTCGTGGCGACCACGCTGCCCTTAACGAAGTAGGAGAGGAAGTTCGTCAGCGTCTCGAACGTCGCCGGGGCTTTTACGCCCTTGAGTTCGGCGTGCATGTCCACGATCTGTGTCTCGTAGAACTTCTCGAAGCTATTCCGCATCAGCGCCGGGTTGTACCGGGTGAACATCGGCTCGAAGAAGACCGGCTCGATGGGGATGAGCGATGTCGCGCACTGAAAGATCGGAGCGGCATTCAGGTGCGTAGCCGCCGACGTGCCGTTAGTGCCACGGGTGACGGTCCACGTCGTGGTTCCCTGTCCGGCGGTGATCTGCAACTGCTCTGAGTCGATCATGACGTAATAGTTGCCGGAGCCGGGGAACCCGGCTGCCGAGGTGGCCGCGATGCTCACGGCTGCAGCCGAGGTGACTGCGGCGGCTAGCGTCGTGTATCCGGGCGTCAGGTTCGATGCCGACACCCGGGCCGACTCTGTAAGGGTCTGTAGATAGGTCAGTGGGACGAGACCTTGGCCCAAAAAGCTCCTTTACGTGAGAGTGGCTTCCGAGACTATAGCGGGCTCTCGGATTTCCCAATTGGGCCGGGCTCGCTATTGGGCTGCGGCGATTCTTTGCTGAGTATAGCCGTTCCGGGTTCCGAAACGAATGGCACGAACTTCACGATCTCTGGTGTGTGGACCCTTTCGCCGCTATGAAGCACGGCGTCGTCGGGCTTGCGTACCTTTCTGATCGGGGAGACGTCTTCGTAGAGATTGGACTCTAGGCAGGTAGCGACAACCTGGGGGTCGTCGGTCTGAAAGTCGGAGGCCGGTACGCCATTGATGTACCGTCCTTTGCCAACGTAATGCAGCTTAGTCAAGATGCGCCTCCGTTGCTCCGGCGGCGGTGCCGGTTCGTGTAGGTGCCGCACAGGCGGCTGGTGGACGTGTTCCTTGTACCCGCGTCGATGAAGCTCCGCGATCACCATGCTGTCTAGGCCGGACCAGACACGGTGCTGACTCAGGATACTACTCAGGACCACCCCGAGGACCCCAAGTATCTGGGCGTCGAACTTCACGAAGCCAAACGCGGCAGCGACGATGTCGTCCATTTGATACTCAGCAGAGCACCAAGGCTCAGGGCACGCACAGATAGCATCGATCTGGGCACGGGTCGGCGCCATGTCGTGCTCCACGATCAGGAAGGTCTCGCACTCCTCGCACAGGTCGGACAGCAGACGCCAGTAGGCGTAGTTGTCTGAACTGACATCCACGAACCGCGCATCAGGAACCGCCGCCACCGTCTCTGCTCGCAGATACCTCAGGACGAATGGCACCACGATATTGGGAGCGCCTGTGGGGCGCGGAGACGCGTCGTTTACTGCGCTTGGAGCGTTTGGCCGCATCTAGGACACTCGCGCTGCCAGCGCCAGCAGACGTGCCCACAGGGGCAGTCACGGTGGTTATCGCCGAAGAAACCAGGCGCGCTGGAGAAGTAATCCTTATTACCGCGTTCCATTTCGGCGATGTGCCTGGCATCGGTAATGACCACGTGGCCGTTGACTCCGACGGGATATCGGGTCTTGTCCTTCATCACGACCTCGCGCGCCTGTTTAGGATCGGTAACGAACCTCACGCCGCAGGCTCTCTTTGGGCACGCCATTCGCGCATCTGATGATATCCCCTCACCCGGTGAATTCTTCAGTGACGGTCGCCTTGACGGTGGCGGTATGCCAGAGGAAGCGTTGATCGGCATCGGCAATGGGCGTCGGATGTGTTACCTGCATCTTCTCGCCGATGGTCTGGATGGTGGTCTCCGCACCAGTCACGGGATCGGTTATCCAAATCGGAATGGTGACGGTACGGAGGATGTCGAGCAGCGTCTCAATGAGGATCGGGAATGCCGCAGGCCCGTATTCGTCCGAGGGATCGTTGGTAGTGGCCGACTGTATCCAGATGGACAGGGCGTAGGTCGCACGCTTCTCTCCCTTCCCTCGCGGAATCGTGTGCCGCTCCTCGTTCCATGTTCCGCCCCAGACGAACACCTGCGGGTTGGGTGTCAGTTGAAGGACGGGAGGCGGCATGACCCATGCCTGCGTAGGCGCGGGCATGTTCGGGCTCTGGATGCCGTCCAACAGAGACACCACATAGGACTCGACCGCGTTCACAGTCATGGCTAGAACACTCTCGCAAAGCGACTCACTGTCGCCTTCCCCAATTCGTACCAATCTGCAGCAGCCTTGGCGGAGCTTGGCGCTGCACCCCCGCGACCGGACTGCATCACGGCGGCCGTGGCGCCGCGCATCAATCCGTAGAAGGTCGCGAAGTAGTACCCAGCCTGGATTAGCGCCGGAGGCATCGCGGACAGAAGGATGCGCTGATCGGCCTGCGACGTTGACCCCACCAGTGGTGCGTGCGCAAATTGAAGGGGCGTCGTAAGTGAAAGAGTGCCAGAGCCTGAGATCGCGCCTGCCGTGTCGGGAGTCGCTCCGATCACGGTGACGGACTCGCGGAAAGGTGGATCGTAGATGACGCCTCTCGCGCCCGATCCGGTTCCTAGCCACCATCCAGTGATGTCGTCCACGTGGAGGAACGAGTCACCGACCGACGCGGATTGGTCGATTCCGCAGACCGGGAAGCCGTTGATGGACGTTACTTGGACCAGATAGCCGTCGCGACCGTTGGCCCAGTCCACGTAGCCGGGTGCTATAAGGGCGGCGGTAGGTCCTGGGCCGGATGCCGAAGGAACGGAGGAGCCAGTCAAGGGCAGCATCGAGTGCTCGGTGATCATGGCCGTGGCCGGAATGGTACTCCACGCGGGTGGATTGGCTGAAGATGGGCTGACCTGGCCACCCACAAGCTGCAAGATTGGCCATGCGGAAAGCCTGAATCTGGCCCAGCCGTTTCTGCGGATGGTGATGATGAGGTCCGGCCCGAACTCCTGCTCGACATCTTGCGTGGCCCGCAAATGCATGTTTGCCAACGTATCCATCTCGGCGGTGAGGGTGGAACAGATGTCGAGTTGGGCGGCCACCTGCTCGGCGATGCTCGCGCCGGGCTTGGGGAAGGTACTCCATGAAATCCCGAAGTTGCTGGACAGGAGCATCGCAGGCGAGATATATGGCGAGAGGCCCTCGGTGGACATTAGACCTCCTTTGATTCGGAAGGTGTCGTCATACAGCCTCAGATTGTTCCTGGCGGGAAGGGATCGACTATGAAGTCGGAGGCGTTGGCTGCACCTATAGGCGTGGGGGACCACCAGCGATAGCTCCATCGTCCGGCCTTCGCTGTCGTGTCCACCGTGTAGGTGTAGACGCCAGTGGAAACCTTGGACACCTGGCCCAGGCCGTAGGTGTAGGTCATTGAGATACCACTGGGGCTCACCACGTCCACCCGAGCATCCGTGGGGTCGAGCGCCGCACCAGATGACGGATCGGTGAATGCGCTCTTTACGATTACCTGAGCGCCGATGGTGTATCTGTTGGTCATCACGCTAGCCCAAACTATCTGATGCGTCTGTGGTCAAGGCGTAATCGGACGTAGACACTGCTGCTAATGGTGATGTTACCACCGAGACGCTGTACGCCGGAGCGTCGGCCGCTTTAACTCGGAGAGGCTTCTTAAAGAGATGAACAAACCCGACCACCACTTCGGCAATTGCACCGATGGTATCGGAGATGGCTCTTTGGAAGGCTATCGCCGAGCGCGACACGGACTCAGAGAGCGACGGCAGTGAGTCTGTGGCCGTGCGGACTGCCCCCGTTATCCTCGACACCGTCTCGCTCAGGCTGGCCACAGAATCGGCAGCCGTGCGGAAGTAGTGGACGCTGATGTGAACGACCACGCCGATAACGGATTCGACAATGGACCCGATGGAGTCGGCGGCCGTGCGGACCAACGTCAGCGCAGATCGGGTCGCCGATTCGGTGACGGACGAGATTGAGTCTGCGGCAGCACGAGCGAACGTGATGGCCGACCGCGCCACCGACTCGGATATGGCGACCACGGAATCCGCCGTCGTGCGGACGAAGGAGATAGTTGACCGCGCAACTGATTCGGTCAGTGTCGAGATGCTGTCTGCCGCCGTTCGTAGCCGTCCTATCGACTTGACCGCAGTCTCCGACAGGCTTGAGATGCTCTCCGCTAGTGTCCGGGCAAAGGTGATGGCCGAGCGCACGACGGTCTCCGAGAGTGACGAGATCGAATCGGCCACCGTGCGCGCCAACGCCAGCGCTGACCGTGCGACCGTCTCCGAGAGAGACAAGATGCTATCGGCGGCAGTGCGGGTCAACGTCAGTGCGCTCCTACTTACAGCCTCCGACAGACTGGAGATGCTATCTGCCACCGTGCGGCCAAAGGCGATGGTGGACCGGACGACCGCATCGCTTATTGAGGAGATCGAGTCTGAGACAGTCCGGGTCAGCGTCAGGGCTGAACGTACAACAGCATCGGTCAGTGACCCCACGCTATCGGATGCCGTTCGTGCTAATGCCAGCGCCGACCGGACTACCGACTCGGTAACGGTGGACACGCTATCGACTACCGTTCGGAACTGTCCCCTGAATTGCGTTGCCGTTTCGCTCAGGCTGGACACAGAGTCGGTCAATGCCCGAGTCCATGCACCCGAGGCGCGACTGACAGACTCGGATAGGGAGTCGATGGTGTCGGCCGCCGCGCGGTAGAAATTATGGGCGAAGGGAACGACGACCCCGACGACGGCCTCTGCGATAGCGCCGATGCCATCAGAGGCTGTTCGAGCAAAGGTAAGCGCGGATCGACTAACCGATTCCGACAGTGACGAGAGGGAATCGCTCATCGTCCGGGCGAGGGCCAGTGCCGACCGAGAAACTGACTCTGCCACAGACGAGACGCTATCGCCAATTGCCCGCGTAAACAGGGTGGCAGGCCGCGCCACTGACTCTGTGAGCGACCCGATGGCATCGGCGGCGGTGCGGACCAAATACTCTGCGCCGTGGATCACCACTTCTGTTATCGGCGTGGCGAAGTCAGCAGCGGTGCGGGCAAAGGCCATGGCGCTACGAGACACCGATTCTGATAGGCTGCCCAGACTATCGGTGACGGTCCGCGCCAGAGCCCGAACTTGAGACACGGACTCAGAAATAGACGCCAGAGAGTCGCCTAGCGTGCGGGAGAACACGCCCGCACGGCTGATTACTTCAGACCAACCCGACGAGATGTCATCCGCTACCGTTCGAGTCAGAGTGAGGAACGAGCGGGCGACACTCTCGGATAGAGAGCCAACGCTATCTGATGCCGTGCGGACTAGTGCGAGAGCCGAACGAACCACGGTCTCGGTCAGGCTCGATACTGAGTCGCTCGTGGTGCGGGCAAAGGCAATCGCTGATCGCGTGATGGATTCCGTCATCGTGCTTACGGAATCCCCGACCGCTCGCGTGAACAGGGTCGCAGGACGAACGACGGCCTCGGCAAGAGTGCTAATGCTGTCGGCCACTGTTCGTGCCAGAGTAAGCGCGGCGCGAGCGACGGACTCTGAGATGGACGATACGCTGTCCGATACCGTGCGTGACAGCGACAGTGATGCCCTGACGACAGCCTCGGCAAGTGTGGGAAGCGAGTCGGCAGCCGTGCGAGCCCATGCGGAGTAGCGGGTAACGGCCTCGCTCAGTGTACCGACTGAGTCCGAGATAGAGCGAGACCACGCACCTGCGGCTCGGCTTACGGACTCAGACAGGGAGCCCAATGTGTCGCTTACGGTTCGAGCAAACGAGATGGCGCTTCGTGCCACCGTGTCGCTGAGTGAGGACACGCTGTCGCCTACGGTTCGAGCGAAGGCTATAGCGGCTCGGGTAGGTGACTCGGTCAGCGTCGAGATGCTGTCTGCGACGGCACGAGTAAACAACGTCGCAGGGCGCGCTACCGATTCTGCGAGCGATCCGACACTATCAGCGGTAGATCGAGCGAAGGAGATTATCGACCGGGACGCGGAGTCGGAGAGAGTGCCGATGCTATCGGCCGTACCCCGAACAAAGGAGATTGCAGATCGGACCGCTGCCTCTGATAAGGACGCGACCGAATCTGCCACGGCCCTGGTGAACAGAGTGGCGGGGCGAACCACCGCTTCTGAAATAGAGGCGATACTTTCGGCAATGGTTCGGACGACACCTCTGCTCCCCGTGGTCGTCTCTGACAGAGAGGAAACGGAGTCTGAATCGGTACGAATGAACGCGATGGCCGAGCGAACGAGACCGTCCGAGAGCGAACTGAGTGAATCGGCAGCAGTTGCGTAGTGGGGTGTGCCCGCCGCCGCGTGGACGATGGTGAGGTAGGGGTCGTAGGTCGTCCCGGTGTAGTGCGCACCGCGTATGCGGACGAACTCGAAGCCGGTGGGCACGGCACCCGAGAGGTGTCTGTCGCTGTTCAGCAGCATGTATGTGTTGCCCGACCCGTTGATGTTGGCGGCCATCGCGTCGTCGGTCGTGTTGTGATAGCCTGCTGCGAGTCCGACTGTAGAACTGTGCGCCAGCAGCGTTTTACCGCCTAAGCTGGCGCCCGGCACCCAACATGCCGCCAGCGAGGCATAGGCCGAGATTGCTCGCACCTGTATCGTGAAGTCGCTGGCCATCGTGACAACCGCATCAATGTAGACGGACAGGATCGCCGACGAGATGGCATCGGAGCCGACCACCGACGTGTTGATCGTCAGCGGAGCCTCGTAGCATTGATAGCCAGTGACCTGTCCGACGTTAGGCGTTGTGGCATTGGCATCAGTGCCTGACAGAGTTGAGCGGGCCGTTAGGTAGGTGGCGTTGTATCCGAACACATCGCCGGAGTACACGTCCGTCGCGTAAATGACGTCGGTACTCATAGCAGCGCCACGAGGTTCCCGGCGATGTTCAGCAGCGCCGCCTCTAGGTCCTCCCGCCCGTCATGCAGGACCGGCGGGCTCCACACGCGAACATGGCCCGGCGCGCCGTCCGGCCCGACCATACCTGCGGGCGTCACGTCCTTGCCGCCCTTGGTGATCTTGACGTGGAACTCCAGAAGGCCGCTCGGCCCGATCACCGGATGGTCCACGAGCGCAACCGTGTAGGCCCCCACCGTGACCACGTTGACCACGTTGGGCAACGCGACAAAGGCGGCGACCTTGATGGCCTGCCGCTGAGTCGGGTCGGTTACGCTCGCGAGTGCGTCGGTGACCGGGT
>PMZA01000528.1 GCA_003170595.1 Armatimonadota bacterium | reverse complement strand
TGACCTGGGCGTGCAGTGGGAGGGGCGCAAGTGGGAACTCCTGGCGATGCACAAGCTCGTGGCGGGCGTGAAGAAGACGCCGCTGGTGGACGGGTCGGGCGTGAAGGCGAGCCTGGAGCCGCTGGTGGTGCGATGGATGCAGGCGCAGGGGCTAGTGGACTGGCAGACCGCGCACGTGCTGGTAGTGTCGGGGGTCGACCGGTTCGGGATGAGCGGCGAGCTTCGGCGGCTGGGCGCGAAGAACGTGATCTTCGGCGACCTCATGCTGAGCCTGGGCGTGCCGCTACCGCTGACCTTCCGTGGCGTTGACATCGTGGCGCGGCTGTGTTTGCCTTTGATGCGCCGCCTGCCGATGAGCATGTTGTACCCGACTGGCAGCTCGCAGGATGAGATCAAACCGAAGTATGTCAAGTGGTACCAGTGGGCCGACGTCATCGCGGGCGACTTTCTGCTCATCAAGAAGCACATGCCCGAGGCGCTAACTGGTAAGCTTATCTTGACCAATACGACGACCGAGGAAGACATGGGGCTGCTGAAGGCGCGGGGCGTGCGGGCGGTCATCTCGACGTCGCTGCGCGTGGAAGGGCGGAGCTTCGGGACTAATGTGCTCGAGGGCATTCTCACGTGCATGTCCGGGAAGGCGCGGAAGGACATGACGGCGGAGGATTTCATCGCGACGGCGGAGAGGGTCGGGTGGAAGCCGGACGTGATTGAGCTGGGCGCGTAGGTGGATGCCGACGCCGAACCGTCGGGCACTGCGCGGGTGCGATCGTAGCGAGGTGCAGACCATGCCAGGTCTTGGCGACGAGTTCATGAAGCACGAGGTGACCATCACCTGTCCCGGCTGCGGACATAAGAACCAAGCGACCTTCGGGGATGTGCAGCGTAGGGCGAGGATCACGTGCCGTGGCTGCCAGAAGCCGATCGCGCTCCAGGAAGATGGCCATGGTCTGGAGGATGTGCGCCGGGCCATGCAGGACTTCGAGAGGGCGATGAAGAAGCTTAGGTAGGTATGTTGGATGGGGGCGTTGGCCGGCCTCGATGGGCACAGGCCGGCGGGGTAGCACCCGTCGGAGCCCTGGGGTCCGAGGTGAGCTTGCATGGGTGCGACCACAGCCTTACGCCCCGCTCTAGAGCGGGCAATCGACGTGCTTGGCCCCGTCACGTCCCTGTGGCGTGCGCCTCTGCCTGCCCTGCAGGCGCTTGCTGAGGAGGTCGGCGTAAAGGCGGCTGGTTTCGACAAGTTCGACCTCGTGCGCCGCCTCGCCGATCTCTCGTCGGGGCCCGCTCGCGACGCCGTGCGCGGGCTTTCGCGGGAGTACGCCCTCGCAGGCCGGACATCGGTCTCGATTCGGCTGCCGTCCTCGGACGTGCACCTGGCCGCGGCTGACAAGATGGTTGAAGATTGCGTTCGGGGGCTCGCGGGCGGAGCCGACCCTTTCGGCCAACCCCTGCGGCCGGCAGTATCGGAGTCTCCAGCCCTTAACTGGGCCGTCAGCGGGGACGGAGAGCTGATCATGGAATTCGTGAAATATGGGGCGGCGCACGTGGCGCTGGAGGGGTATGAGTGGCGCAAGTCTAGGAGCACTCAGCGCGTCCACGTCCTCCGTTCGGGGGACGGCTGCCTCCACCTGCGCGGCGACTACTACGCTGCTAAGAGCGTGGCCGAGCAACTGGAGCTCGCGGGGTTTACAGGGACGGAGCCGATGCAGTTCGTGGTGAACGACGCGGAGGCGCTGGCCGACGCCCTGGGCGGGCGCCTGACCCGGAACAAAGGGCGGGCTACGGAGGATCGGCCGATAGATACCAAGGACCTTCAGAGCAGGGCGGGCGGAGACATCCGCACCGACGACGACTACGACGCAGAGGTCGAGGGGTACGAGCCACACGTCGAGGCAGTGACCTTCGACTGCGAGGGGTGCGCCGGGCATGTGACGGTCGAAGCATCGCTGACGCGCCCTACGCTGTTCTTCCGGACTGAGGCCAGGGAGCAAGACATCCAACGGGTCCTGGCGGCTGTAGTCGACATGAAGACGGGGGCGGGGTCGCCGTGAGCAGCCTGCGCGATGGTGAGCAACGGATAGCGAACTCGGCCCTCATCGGGCGAGCCCTGGAGCGTATCGCTGAGGAGGGCGATAGGAGGTTCACTGCCTCCTACGTTGCGTCCTTGGTTGCGAGCGTGCCCGTGCCCGAGGTGGCAGAGACACTCCATGTCCTGGCGGTCAGGTCAGGTTCCGGTCTGGAGATGCTCTGCGAGGCGGTATGCCCGTGCGGCGAGCCCGTAGGGGCCATAGCGCCCTGTTCGGAGGTGCTGGGGCGCCAGGTCTACTGCGAGGAGAGCGGGACGTGGTTCNNCCCCGAGCACGTCAGGTACTGGTTCAGACTCGCCGGTACGGGCGTCGCGGCGGGCTCAAAAAAAAAGGAGAAGACCAGATAACATCCAAGCCGGCGGCTGATAAGACGGCCCTGGAAGTTCGGGTTCAGACTGTCGAGGAGGCGCTTGCGCGGTACGTGGAGGATGCAAAGACGATCAACATTGCGGGGGACCTAGTCATGGGCGACAAGCGCGACGATCACAGCCGGACTGCAATGGCCAAAGACCGCAGCGTTGCGACCACGGGAAACAATTCGCCAGCCGGAGTTCCTGCGAGCGGAAGCGAGGGGCGCGGCGGTGCTGGCCCTCTGTCGGCGCGGACTGTCGCCGCGATCGGGTTCCTGGTCATTGCCTGCTGCTCGGGGCTCAGCACAGTGCTTGTTACCGTGGCGGTGTTGTTTTTGGGACGCAGCGCCAAGGATTTTGGTACGCTCGCGTGGCTGATCGGCTCGCCGGTTGCGACCATCGCATCCTCGCTGGCCGCGTGGAAGTATAGTAGGCCCGAGGGGAGGGAGCCCGGGCCCGGCGCGGGGTAAACCCGCGCCCTACAGCAAGCAAAGAGCAGTCGGGCAACGGGGAAGTGAGACCAAATCTAGTGGCTAAGTTCGCGTTCATCATTCATCCGCTCGATGTATCCGATGTGGCGCGCAAATATAAGTTTGCGCGCTATATGTCGCCCGGCATGGTCGAGTCCATCCTGCGCTTCGTGAAGCCCTCGATGGTCAGCGAGATCACGGGCGTCGAATCGCTCACGGGCGCGACGACCTCTGGCTGGTTCGTCGGCTGCCCGATGACCCCGCGCCAGCTCATGAGCGGCGGCAAGATCGCGGTCGAGAAGGTCATCCGCGCGGGGAAGATCGCGCAGGACCTGGGGGCGGACATCGTCGGGCTCGGCGCCTACACGAGTATCGTCGGCGATGGCGGTCGCGAGGTTGCCGATGCCCTCGACATCGCCGTGACGACGGGGAACAGCTATACGTGCTACACCGCGGTCGAGGGTGCGCTCAAGGCCGCGGAGATGATGGGTATCGTGCCGAAGAAGGCGACGGCGGCCGTGCTGGGTGCGACGGGATCGATCGGGCGGGCGTGCGCGCTGATCCTCGCCGATAAGGTGGCGCATATCGCGCTCGTGGGGCGGCGGCTGGACCGGCTGGAGGAAGTCGGCGACGAGGTGCGCGGGCGTGGGGCGACGGTGGCCTCGCATACGGGTATGACGGCGGCCATGCGTGACGCGGACATCGTGATCACGGTGACGTCGGCGCTGGAGGCCGTGGTCGAGCCGGAGCAGATCAAGAGCGGGGCGGTCGTGTGTGATGTGGCGCGGCCGAGGGATGTGTCGGTGGCAGTGGCGCAGAAGCGCGATGACGTGCTGGTCATCGAGGGCGGGGTCGTTGCGGTGCCGGGCCCGGTGAACTTCCACTTCAACTTCGGCTTCCCGCCGAGGACGTCGTACGCGTGCATGGCCGAGACGATGATGCTCGCGCTCGAGGGGCGGATCGAGGACTACTCGATCGGGCGCGACCTCGATGCGGAGAAGGTCGCCGAGACCGGGCGCTGGGCTGCGAAGCACGGGTTCAAGCTTGCCGGCTTTCGCGCCTTCGAGCATGCGGTGAGTGAGGAAGAGATCGCGAGGCGGCGTGAGCGGGCGGAGGCAATCAAAGCTGGACGAGGCTAGGCGTGCGGGGAACCGAGCGGTAAAGGGAAGGGACGAATGGAGCATCAGCCTGAGGAATACTACGCACGACTTGAGAAACTGACGAAGCTGCAGGCCGAGGGGAAAGACCCCTTCGCCGTGCAGAAGTATGAGCGCACGCATCGCTGCCGCGAGGTCGCGACGGCGTGGCCGCAGATCGGCGGGCGCGAGGTGTCGGTGGCCGGAAGGCTGTCGGCCGTGCGCAAGCATGGGAAGTCGTGCTTCTTTGACCTCAACGATGAGAGCGGGCGGCTGCAGGCGCAGGCGCGCATCGACTACCTCGGCGAGGAAGGCTACGCGGCTTTCGGCGACCTGGACCTCGGCGATATCGTCGGCGTGAGGGGCGAGGTTTTCCGCACGCGGACGGGCGAGGTGACGGTCGCGGTGCGGTCGTGGGCGCTGCTCGCGAAGGCTCTGCGCCCGCTGCCGGAGAAGTACCATGGCCTGCGCGATGTGGAGGTGCGGTCGCGGCAGAGATACCTCGACCTCATCGCCAACGTCGAGGCGCGGGAGGCCTTTCGTGCGCGAAGCCGGATGATCCAGGCGGCGCGGGCGACGCTGGCCGCGCGGGGGTTCGTTGAGGTCGAGACGCCGGTCATGCAGCCGATCTATGGCGGCGCGGCGGCGAGGCCCTTCACCACGCATCACAATACCCTCGACATGGACCTGTTCCTGCGCATCGCGCCGGAGCTATACCTGAAGCGCCTGATCGTCGGCGGGCTCGAGCGCGTGTATGAGATCGCGCGCGTCTTCCGCAACGAGGGCATCGACACACACCACAATCCGGAGTTCACGCTCTTAGAGGTGTACCAGGCGTACGCGAACTATGAAGACATGATGCTCTTAACCGAGCGCCTCGTCGTTGCGATGGCTGAGGCGGCGGTCGGGGGCAAGGTCATCGAGCACAAGGGCGAGCGCATCGACCTGAGCCCGCCGTGGCCGCGGCTGAGCTTCCTCGGCGCGATCGAGGAGAAGACTGGTGTGGACCTGTCGGCGCTCGATCGAGATGACCAGGCGCCCGACGCGGCGAAGAAGCTGGGCATGGACGACGTGGAGGTGACGAGCCTCGCGGAAGTGATGGATCGCGCCTTCGAGAAGTATGTGCAACCGGGGCTCATCGCGCCGACGTTCGTCATCGACTATCCGGTGACGATGTCGCCGCTGGCCAAGCGTCACGCGGCGCGGCCGAACATCACCGCGCGGTTTGAGCCGTTCCTCTGCGGCGAGGAAATCGGCAATGCCTTCAGTGAACTGAACGATCCCCTTGACCAGCGCAAGCGCTTCGAGGAGCAGGCCGCCAAGCGTGCGAAGGGCGAGCAGGAGGCACATCCGCTGGATGAGGACTTCCTCCTCGCGCTCGAGTATGGGATGCCGCCGACTGGTGGGCTGGGGATAGGCATCGACCGGCTGGCCATGCTCCTGCTCGACAAGCCGAGCATGCGCGAGGTCATCCTCTTCCCGCTGATGAGGCCCGAAGCGGCTGAGACAGCACCCGATGAGGCGGAAGATGCTTAAGGAACTCCCGCAACTTCTGCGGGCGATGCGGCCGCATCAGTGGACGAAGAATGCCCTCGTCCTGGCCGCGATCATCTTCGCGATGAAGTGGCACGACATGAGCGCTGTGCGCGCGACCGTGCAGGCCTTCGCCGCGTTCTGCGCGCTGTCGAGCTTCACGTACCTCCTCAACGACCTGCGCGATGCCGAGGAAGATCGCCATCATCCGACCAAGCGCAACCGGCCGATCGCGTCGGGGCGGCTGAGGCCTTCGACGGCGTGGGCGGCGGGATTCGTGCTGCTGGCGGCGGGGATGGCGCTGGCCTTCGATGTGAATGCGGAGACGGGGCTCATCGCGTCGACGTACATGTTCATCACCGTGCTGTATCAGCTCGGGATGAAGAACATGGTCATCCTCGATGTCCTCGCGTTGTCGGCGGGGTTCGTGCTGAGGGCGGTGGCGGGGGCGACGGCGATCCAGGCGGAGATCAGCCCGTGGCTCTTGATCTGCACGATGCAGCTATCGCTGTTCCTCGCGCTGGGGAAGCGGCGGGGCGAGATCGTGCTGCTCGGCGATGGGGCGGCGGCTCACCGGGCGGCGCTGGCGCAGTACTCGACGTATCTGCTCGACCAGATGATCTCGGTCGTGACCGCGAGCACGGTGATGAGCTACGCGCTGTACACGATCAGCGACCGCACGGTGAAGCTGGTGGGCAGCACGCACATGATGTACACGCTGCCGTTCGTGATCTACGGGATTTTCCGGTACCTGTACATCATCCACAATACCGGGATGAGCGATGCGCCGGACAAGGCGCTGTTCGCGGACAAGCCGCTGCTGTCGAGCGTGGTGCTGTTCGTGGCGACAGCGTGCGTCATACTGTGGTTGGGGCATCGATAGTGCCACCTCACAAAAGGGTGGGCACCTACGCCCGCGGCCTGGACGGGAGGGTGCGACATGTATGACCCGTTCGGTGGGAAACCGCTCTCCAAACTCGGCTCGGATGACCTTCAGGGCCTCGTAGACCGAGAGGTTAAGGAAGGTTGGTTCGTCGAGTACAAACGAGACTGGCCTGGGGCGGCCAAGGTATCGAGGGCCATCGCCGCGCTGGCAAACTCGAAGGGAGGGTGGCTCTTCCTGGGGATCGAGGCCGACCCCGACACCAACGCCGCCGTGGGGCTACCGGGTATCGAGCCTCGCGCGGGCGAGAACCTATCCGACACCATTAGGCACGTAGCACGCGACTGCATCTCTCCCTTCCCGCTCTGGCACGAGGCGCTGATCGACGTATCTGGCGGGCGCGTAGTTGTGGCGCTGCAGGTGCCGGAGGGGGATGACACTCCCTACGTGCACAACGACGGCCGCATATACATACGCCAGGGCGTCGGCAGCGACCCTGTCCCGGCCTCGGATCGCTACACGTTTGACGGCTTGTACCGCCGGCGCGAGAAGGCGCTAGACAGATTCCGCCGGTTCGCAACGTCGCCCTGGGCGCTGTCGCCCGGGGAGACGCGAGGCGGGTGGGCCGAGCTGTATATTGTGCCAGCGCAGCCCTCCGCGGAGCCACCCGAGTTCATGTGGGAAGCGCGCCGCAACCCCGAAACTGAGCTGCGGTGGTGGTCTGCGCCGGAGTCCCACCATGGCAAGCTTGGAGACTTCGAGGTCCAGGCGCCCTTCACCCAGGTTACACTGAGAAACCTAGGTTACTGTATTTCCCTGGCGGATAGCGTCAGCGACCTGCGTTGGACCCCGCTCGCGATAGAGACCCGGTACTATGGTGCTATCCGGGCCTTCATACCGTTTACGTCGCTGGATGATGAGCAAGCGGACGTGCAGCAGATGGTGGCCGAGTATCCAGCAAGCATCGACCTCTCATTCTTCGATGCGGGGGACCTCGTCCGCGTCTTCTTTCTCTGCGCGGCCAAGGCCGCTAGCTTCGCGTCCAAGTGTGGTCGCCCGGGCCCGCTCCGCACGAAGATTCGCCTCCAGCACTGCCGCGGCAAGGTGCCCGTTATTTCGGGACCCAACTACCACTCGGTCGTTCGGAAGACGCACTGCCCGGTCTCCCGCTGGCACGCCTTGGAATGGCCCGGCGAACTGGACCCTGTACCGTACGGAGAGCTGGAGGCCGACGAGCCGATGGTGTACGCCGGACGCGTGTGCAGGCAATTGCTCATGGCCCTCGGCTTGCCGGACGACACGGACTTGCTGATGGAGGCGCTGCAGGGCCGGCCGGGCTTGAGTTCGACGTAGGCCGGGCGGGTCGCATCCTGCGGTCGGCGCCGTCGCGGTCTATCTACCTCCCTTGGCGATGTTTTGAGGACGGCTTGCCCGGGTATAACAAAAGTTGCAGCGCAGCTAATGGCAGCAGGGACAAGCGGTTCGATTCCGCTGGCGTGCTTGTTCGCTTGGTCGGTGGGTCTGCTCGTGATAGGGGGTATGCGAATGAAGAAGAGAACACTGAAGTTGCTTGCTCGCTGGGCTAGTAGATTGGCTGTTACATGGATCATAGGAGTAGCAGCGCACGCGCCTTGGTTGGCCCCTGCCAGCTTTGATTGACAGTAGATAGATATCTGGCGGTGTAGCGGCCCTCTGCCGGTTCTCCTCTGCAGAGGGCCGTTGGCATTTTGGGGGTGTCAGCGGGCGACCGCTCGGGAACCCGCCGGGGTCGAGGACCTGGTGGCGCGGGTGGTGAGGCAGGTGCGGGAGGCCGGATGACGGGCGAAGGTGGTGCAGGAGAATATGGGCGGTGGGCGAAGGATATAAGAGGTCGGAGTGCGTCGGCCCCCGGTGATGCCAATGCCCAGGTTCCAGTACTCGCTGGATGATGCTTCGGGCGGATCGAAGTTCCTCTACGCCGATGACCTGCCCCATGCCTTTCTCCTCCTCAGGCAACGCGGTGAGACGCCTAAGTCGATCGCCGTCGCCAAAGCCCCGCCGCCTGCCATGCGCGGGATCAGCGAAGACCTCCTCCTCGCCTTCTATGAGGAACTCGCCTCGCTCCTCGCGCAGGGGCTCGAGCTGAGCCTCGCCCTCGAACGGCTGGCCGCCGGGGCGCAGGATGGGCGGCTCGCTCGCACCGGGCGATACCTCGCGGATCGGGTGGCGGCCGGTGAGGCGCTGAGCGAAGCGATGGATGACGTGAGCGGAGTGTTCGCGCCCTTCGTCGTCAGCACCATCGCCGCGGCCGAGCAGTCGGGGGATCTCAGCGGGGCGCTGCGATCGCTCGCGACTCATCGCCGCGACCTCCAGCGCATCGGGCAGGATGTGGCGCTGCCTCTCGCGTACCCGACCTTCCTCCTCATCACGATCGCGGTGCTGCTCAGCAGCTTCGGGTGGTTCGTGTGGCCCAAGTTCATGAAGCTCTACACGGACCTGGGGATGCGGAGCGAGGACTTCCCGATGGTGACGCGGCTGGTGATGCTGATGTCGGCGGGGCTGCGCATCGTGCTTCCGCCGCTGATCATCCTCGGGTTCGTGCTGCTGCTCGTCTTCTACGCGCGGCGAGGGGCGCAGCGTGGGGCCTTCGAGACGCGACCGATGGGCCTGCCCATCCCGCTCTTCGGACGCCTGGCGATGTACTCGGCGCTGGCGCGGCTATGTTCGGCGCTGCGGATGCTGATGAGCAACGGCGTGCCTCTCGATCGGGCGCTGCGACTGGCCGGGGATGCAACTGGTAGCGATCACATCCGGTTCGCGATGCGGCGGGCGGAAGATGCGGTGCTGCGCGGAGGGACGCTGGCGGAAGGTCTGCGCGAGACGGGCCTGCTGCCGGAGGCCTTCGTGTTTTCGCTCTCGTCGGCGGAGTCAACGGGCGAGTTCTTGCCCGTGCTGGAGGAGATCGAGGTGGACTACATGCGGCGGCTGGGCTACCTGTCGCGCACGTGGATCGTGATGGCCGGGCCGGTGATCGTGCTGCTGCTGGGGTGCACGGTGGGGCTCATGGGCATGGCGATGTTCTCGCCGCTGATCGCAATTCTCGGCAACCTGTCGCAGTGAAACGGAGAAGCTGAAGCTTCCCAAGGTTCTCAAGGAGGGCGGTCGATGCCGACCATACTTGGCTCAACCGAGGTATTCCGCGGGCGCGATAGTGAGCTACACCTGTCGGGCTCGGGGCTGGCGCTCGTGCGTGGGAGTGTGGCGACGGAGGGTGCGGCGTGGGAGGAGGTCGCCGGGGCGGAGGTCGGGTCGTCGCGGAAGGCCGTCGCCGTCAGCTTCGTCGATGGGCGCGGGCCGTGGACCATCCTGGGGCTCAAGCCTGAAGAGGCGGCGTGGGCGCAGGCTCTCGTCGCGCAAGGCGTGGCGCGGGCGCAGCTATATGCCGACCCCAGGCTTGCGCAGCCGCTTGGGCTGGACGCGATCGCGGAGGCGGTGGCGGCGTTCTCGGCGCTGGAGCCCCCTGAGGCGGCGGCGCTGGCTGACCTGCTGATGGTGCAGGCCGCGCACAATCGCGCGACGGATGTGCACCTGCAGCCTGAGGCCAACGGCATGGCCGTGGCGTACCGCATCGATGGGCATCTGCGGCCGGTGGCGATGATTGGCGCGGAGATTGGGGCGCGGGTCGTGGCGCGGATGAAGGTGATGGCGGGGATGAAGTCGTACCGGCGCAATCTTGCGCAGACGGGGGCGGCGACGTTCCCGGTTGCCGGGCGGACGATCGATGCGCGGTGCACGTGCCTGCCGACGGTGCGCGGGGAGAAGCTGACGCTGCGGCTCTTCGACCCGGCGCAGGCGCTCCTCGACGTGAGCACGCTCGGGATGGAGAAGGCGGTGCTCGCGGCCTTCGTCGACCTGCTCTCGCGGCCGAGGGGATGTGTGCTGCTCACCGGGCCGGCGGGGTCGGGGAAGACGACGACGATGTATGCCGCGCTCGCGTCGATCCAGGCGGCGACGCCGGATCGCAGCATCGCGACCGTGGAGGAGCCGGTGGAGTTGGAGCTATCGGGCGCTGCGCAGACGGAGGTCAATCGCGACGTTGGGCTCGACTTCGCCGATGGCCTGCGGACGGCGCTGCGCCAGGATCCGCAGGTGCTGATGGTCGGCGAGATACGCGACGCCGAGACAGCGAACATCGCGGTGCAAGCGGGGCTGACCGGGCATCTCGTGTTCAGCACCGTGCACGCGCCGTCGTCGGCGGGAGTGTTCACGCGGCTCACGCAGCTTGGGGTCGAGCCGTACCTCGTGGCGTCGAGCGTGACGGCTGTTATGGCGCAGAGGCTGGTGCGGAAGGTGTGCAGCGAGTGCTTCTCTGCGCATGTGCCGACGGCCGACGAGCTGGCGTGGCTGGGGATCGGGCCGGGGGACCTCGCCGGAGGGACGCCTCGGCGCGGGCGGGGGTGCGACGTCTGCGGCGGGACGGGATACCTCGGGCGCGTGGGGCTGTTCGCTCTGCTGCCGGTGACCGAGACGATGCGGGATGCGCTGCTATCGCTGCAGCCGATGTCGAGGCTTGAGGCCATCGCCGCGGAGGAAGGCGTGGGCGATCTGTGGACGGCGGGTTTGGCGAAGGTCTCGCAGGGGCTGACAACCGTTGAGGAGTTGCGGGCGGTGCTGGGACCGAGGATGTAGCGCATGCGGGAAGTGACGCGGGGCTTGGTGATGGGGCTTGCGATCGCCGCGGTGCCGGCCGGGGCGGCGGGGGTGTATCTGTGTGTGCAGGCGGACATGGGCGGGCTGGAAGTCGCCATCGTGATCGCCGTTGTCCTCGCGGAGGTCGCGTTCGTTCTGTGGATGATGAGGGTGCCGACGAAGAGCCTTCTGCGAGCGATGCCGCAGGTGATGCTCTGGACGGCGGTCGGCGGGCTGGGGTTGCTCGCGGTTAGCGCTTTCGTGGAGGCCGCCTCGGTCAAGGGAGATCAATCGGACGACACGGCGGAAGCCCTTATCTCGGGCACAATCCTGTGCACCATGGCCATCGCGCTCGCGATGCCGCCGAGTCGGAGGTGGCTCGGGAGGCTGTTCCGGTGGCCTACCGTGCTATTCCTGGCCGCGCTGCTTTGGTGCGGGCCCTTCGGCGGATGGATAGGTAACACCGCCTCCGGGGTTGGGGCTATCCTGGCGCTGCAACTGATCATCCTTGAGTTTGTCGCGCCGTGGGATCGGAGGAGTACGCCCGCCTGGCGAAGAGAGTACCGATTCCCGAAGGTGCATGGCGAGGAGAGGGCGCGATGAAGAAGGCGCCCGATGATATGAAATGGGTGTTCATCATCTTCCTCGCTGCGGTGGAGGTGGCGGTGATGGCATGCCTCGGGTCGCCCCAGACTGCAGGGGTGGCGGCGGGCATGACGATGGGGATGACCATCGTGCTGATGGTGATAGGGATACCGCCGCTGAGTAAGGACGCGACCAAACATCCGGTGTGGAGAAAGGAGGACCGGTTCCCGAGGGCGACCGGATCGCGCGGTGGGGCGACGCTCGTGACGGCCGTCGTCGCGATGATGCTCATCGTCATGTGCATGACCGCGGTGATGCAGGCGTACATGCAGGGCGGGCGTGCGCGGGAGGTGCAGGCGCGGCGGGTAGCTGCGACGGCGGCGTGCCGCGAGGTCATCGAGGGCGCGCGGGCGCATGGGTATGGGGCGCTGCAGGCCGTGGGCGAGTATGAGTTCCCGGTTCAGGCGAGGCAGCCGATGAACGGGGTCCTGCAGATCGTGGCGGGGCCGGTGCCTGGGAGCAAGCTCGTGACCGCGACGGTGACGTGGGCGGGGGATGACCGTGCGCCCGCGGGAAGCGCGACGCTGTCGACCATCATGTCGGCGCGAGGGATCGGCGGATGAGGCCGCGACGCGGGTATGCGCTGATGGAGTGCGTCATCGCCCTGGGGATCATGGCGATGGTGCTGAGCGTCGCGCTGCGCCTGATCTATGCGAGCGATGTCGCGCTCGGGCGTGAGCGGACGGCGTCGAGTGGCGCGGGCGCGATGGCGGCGATGATGGCTGATGTGGCGGCGGATGCGAGGCCTGCGTCGGGGG
>PMZA01000509.1 GCA_003170595.1 Armatimonadota bacterium | reverse complement strand
TGGAGCCGGGCGTGGATCATCAACTTCTGGGCGCGGCTCGAGGACGGCGAGCAGGCGTACGCGAACGTCGTGGCGCTACTGGCGAAATCGACGCTGCCAAACATGTTCGACAACCATCCGCCCTTCCAGATTGACGGCAACTTCGGCGCCGCGGCAGGCATCGCGGAGATGCTGCTGCAGAGTCACGCCGGCGAAATCAGGCTGCTGCCCGCGCTGCCGTCGGCGTGGCCGAATGGCTACGTGAAGGGCCTGCGCGCACGGGGCGGGTACGAGGTGGATATCAAGTGGCGCGACGGGAAGCTGGTGGAGGCGATCATCCGATCCAGCCTCGCGGGGACGTGCCGTGTGAGGGCAAGCGTGCCGATCCGCGCTACGAGTGGCGGGGCGAAGCTTGGCACCGGCGCCGCGAGCGACGTCCTCGACCTCCGCGTCGTGAAGGGCGGGCGGTACGCCGTTCGCCCGACGTAGACTTGAGCGCGCGCGTCAGTTGAAGTCGACGCTGAACATGTTCTCGATGGCGGCGATGCCGTTGTCGTAGGCTTTGCCAGTTGTCTTCGTGTTGACGGGAACGTAGACGCCGTCTTTCCATCCGTAGGTCGTGACCTTGTAGCGATGGGCTGCGGCGTGGGCCTCGCCGCCCATGACCGCCTGTGCGAGGAGTTCCTCGTCGCCGGGGTAATTGGGCGTCACATCGTAGGACACGACCACGTCGTCGCTGGTCTTCGCTATCGGGAAGGGCTTCGTCGCCGGCTTCGCGCCCTGCGGTGTGATCGCGTAGAGGCAGACCGATTCGGGCCGCGATGAGACGCCGAACCCGTAGAACATCAGCTCAACGAAGACCTGGTTCCCCTGCTTTGCGCCGATGCTGCGAATGGAGTGCTCGTCGAGGGCGGCCTCGGCGTTGGGGGCGTTGATGGTGAACCACTGGGACCATCCCCCGCTCGCCTTGTCCTGGCGCACGAAGGCGAAGTAGGCCGGCGAGGTCGGGTACTGCATGTCATCCATCTTCGTGCTCTGATATCCAAGGATCCACTCGGTGTTGCCGTCGCCGAGGAGGTCGCCCTTGTCGGAGCAGACGGCCTTGTAGCCGTCCTTGGCGAACTGAGCGAAGTCGGGCTTGCCGGCTGCTCCTGCCGCGGCATCGGTCGAGGGAGTCTTCTCACCGGCGGGCGAGGCTTCCACTTTCGCAGCGGGTGCCGGCGCCGAGACCTCGGTCGCCGTCGGCTCCGGCGGCGGCACGTGAAAGGTCCGGTACACCGCGAACCCGAGGAGCACCACGGCGATCGCCGCGAGGACCAGGATCGCCACCAGCAGCTTCGTCTGCGTCGTCATCGGACACCCCTCTCAGCGTGGTTCGTACGGTTACTCAAGCCATTGCCGCACGGCCTGGAGCACACCATCTAGTTCGGCGCGTCGGCACAGAATACCTCCGGCCTCCTCGACAGCGGCGCGGAAGGCCGGCTCGGCATTGGCCACGGCGCCGACCGTCCCACCGTGCGCGGCGATGTAGCGGGCGGCCTCGAGGCCGGTCACCGAGTCCTCAAGGTAAAGCACCGACCGCCAGTCGATGGGCACGCCGTGCAGTTGCGGATGAAGCTCCTCGGCCCAGAGGCAGCCCTCGAGCTTCGTCGCCCCGGCGGGGGCGATGTCGGCGCCTTTGCCCTGGCGGACGTCGACGGGCAGGTCGGCGAGGAGTTCGCGCACCTGCTGCGTCAGTGTCGTCACCGCCTCGAGCGTGCAGTCGAGAGGGAAGATCGTCGCGGTCACCAGTCGCCCACCGAACTCTTCGACCACCGGACCACGCCACGACAAGCCGATCTCACGCTCGAGGCGGGCCATGATCTCGGGACGCACCTCGGCCGCGAAGGTCTCGAAGGCGGGGTTGACGATCGCGCGGTTTTCCTCGGGCAGCCACGCGCTCATGCCCGACTCCGCGAACTGGTACAGGGCCGGCCCGCCGAGGATGTGCCCGGCGAGCGGAAGCTGGGCGGGCGGGCGGTTGGTCAGGAAATGGACGCTGACATCATGGCGGCCAAGCTCATCGACGAACTGGGCGAAGACGCGGCGGTCGATGGGGCAACGCGGCTTGTCGACCGACGGCCAGATGCAGCCCAGGGCGCAATCGTCCAGATCGAGGTATAGGATATTTGAAGTCTTTGGGCTATAGCTACTCACAGTTCACCTTCCATGCCGGTGGTGGAAAACTTGCACGCGTTCACGTACGGCTTCGAATAGATGGATTCCGGCGGCGACGAGATCGCCAAGGAAATCGGTCGCCCGGGCGAAGTCCTCCTCGCGCAGACCGAAGGCCGACGGCTCCGCAACCTGCTCGTGAAGGTCATCGGACTCGCGCCAGCGGAAGGCCAACCTCAGCCCGGACCCATAGAGATAAGAAACCCGCCGGATGGGACCACCCGCGCCGTCGATCACGCGCATGAACCCGAGCAGGCCGAGGCGATGCACGAGGTCGCGCGGAACGTGGAGCGGCGCGCCAATCAGGATGTCCTCCGCCTCGTCGGCGGTGTCGGCGTGGAGGCAGGAAGCGATGCGCCGGTCGGCATCCATGAGGCTGAAGAATTCCCGGACGTCGCTGCCCCAGATGTAGCCGTAGAAGTGGCCCGATCCGATCTCATGGGCGAGGAAGCACTCGGCGCCAGGAGGCGGATGCTTAAGGCCGCGATCGATCACCGTCTTCGAGCTTGTGGTGATGAGGCGCTCGCCGGGCGGCAGGAATCCGAGGGCCGTGGCGAGGAGGGTCGACTTGCCGGCGCCACCAGGCCGCGCACCCATGAGGATCGACTCGCCATGGGTGACCGCGCAGAAAATGAAGGCCGCCGCCTCGACGCTGAGGGTGCCCGCGTTGATGAGGTCCACCACACTCAGCGTGCGGCCACCGCGCTGGTTGAGCAGCTCGATCTCTTCGAGGTTCTGCGCTTCGATGTCCACTTCGCTCATGCCGAAGGTACCTGCCCGTTGCGACCGAATATGCCTGCGTTGCGCCGCCGGGAACAGGAGCACCGACGGCCGCCGGCACAGGATGATAATCGATGACAGGCGAGATGCCCATACCAATAGCTGTGGACGTGACGGGCTGGCAGGTCACGGTGGCCATGAGCGACGCCCCGGATACGCGGGTGACGATCGTGCCGCCGGCGCGGATTGGCGACTGGCTCATCCTCGCGGCGCGCGAGCGTGACGAGGAGTGGGGCCCGGCCCTCATCGCGCAGAAGATCGAGGACGACGTCTTCTACATGCTGCACAGCCTGGGCGAGGGAGCGCTGGCCGAGCATCATCTGCGGCGGGCGCCGTGCCCGATGCTGACCCCGCGACCCGACATGGCCGAGGAGGCGCTGGCCTGGATCGAGAGCATGAAGGACCCCCTCCGCGAGGCGGCGCTGGACGTCCTCGAAACCGACGACCCCTTCCGCATCATGGACCTCATGCCGCCGCTGATCGGGCCCGGCTTTGTGCGCGATGAGGACCCGGCCTTCGCGCCGATAATGGTCGAGCCGGATGGTTCGGCCCCGGGGCTTGAACCGCTGCCGATCGCGCCGGATCAGCCTCGCTGCTACGGGCTTTTGTGGGGCAACGGCCCGGTTTTGGTGATCGCCTGGGAGGGTAAC
Organism: Armatimonadota bacterium; assembly: GCA_003170595.1. Taxonomy (GTDB): domain Bacteria; phylum Armatimonadota; class Zipacnadia; order Zipacnadales; family FEN-943; genus FEN-943. Next base: position 9,715 of record PMZA01000509.1, on the reverse strand, counting down.
TTCGCGCTGATCCAGGCCGCCGGCGACACGGTCTATCGCCTCACCTACATCGACGGCCTGCTGCGGTGCGAGCCGGAGGATGTGTCGTGGCAGCAGGACGCCTGGGTGTTCCTCAGCAACATCGGCGCGGCCGACCTCGCCGAGGAGAACTACTCGGGGATAATGCTCGCCAACCACTACCTCGGCATGGCCATGGACTCGAGCATGCGGCTGGCGACCATGACCCACCGCGGCCTCGTGCCGCGGTACGGCGTGGGCGGCTATGACCGTCCCGAGCATCACTCCTTCCCGCCAGCGACGCTATTTCTGGCCGAGGCCGAGCTACTTCTGGGCCACGTCGAGCGGGCGTCATCCAAGCTGCGGGCGTACATGCTTCGCTATGTTCGCGAGGATGGCAGCATCGACTACTACGGGCCGTCCATCTCTGAGTATGGCCAGCTTCTCGACCTCATCGCGCGGACGGATGCGATGTCAGGCTGGGGGCCGCGCATCGGCGGGTGCGGACTGCTCCTGCGTGCCCTTTACGAACACGTCGCCGGCTTTCAGGCAACGATGGGTGAAGACGGCCTGCCGGTGCCGCGAGGTCTGCCCGAGGCGGACTATGCGGCCGACGACGATGCACATGGGAAGCGGTATCTTTCCAGTGCGCTGTGGTTGATCCGCGGCATCGAGCGTGCCCGCTTGCAGGAACGCGAGTACGCCGAGGCCACCGAAGGCCCCGGCGCCGAGGAGACCTGGGAGCGTGCGCGGGCGATGGCGGCCATGATCGTCCCCGAGCCGAACGAGGAGGGCTTCGTCCGCGCCGACCTCGACAACCCCGAGGTCTTCGAGCGCATGACCGACGGCCGCGAGGCGTCGTATACCAACTACCGCTTCTGGCCGGAGATGCTGTCGAGCGGGCTCATGCCAGATGCCGCTGAGGATGCGATCGTCCACTGGCGGCGTCATCACGGCGGCGAACTGATGGGGATGACGCGGTTCTACGACCACCTCGACGACTGGCCGGTATGGCACTACGCGCAGTCGCTGCTGCGCCTCGGCCTCGGGCAGACTTACACGATGCTGATGTGGGCGCACCTCCTCCACCATCAGATGCCCGGGTGGTGGACGTCCTACGAACAGGTGGCCGTGGCGCCCGACGCGATCGGCTGGCGGCGGGAGATGGCGGGGCAGGTCGTGCCGTGTCAGGTGACGGTCGCGCTCATGTTGCGCGCGGGATTGCTATGGGAGGATGTGACCGGCGAGGAGGTCTGGATCCTCCCCGCGGGCGACCTCTTCCTCCACACCCTCGGCGGCGCGGCGCAGTTGCCTGAAGTGCCCACCGCCGCCGGTCTCGCCGAGTTGTACCTCGAACTTGACGACGTGGGACCGCTGGGCAAGTTGACCTTGCATCAGCGGAAAAACGGGCCGATCGTGGTCGTACTGCCCGAGGGATGCGAGGCCGTGCGTGCGTACATCGAGGGCTACGGTGGCCCGGCCGCGTTGAAGGACCTCGAGGATGGCGAGCCCGAGGCGGACCTGGCGAGCGTCCTCGATGACGCCGAGTTCGTGGCGGAGTTCCCCGACCCGAGCGAGGAGTACGTCGAGCGCGTGGGCTTCGCGAGGTTCCACCAGGAGGGCCGCCGGGTCACGATCGAAGCCGAGACGCAGCATGAGGAACGCATCGCCCTCGAGTTCCGTGCCGGGTCCGACTTGCGTATCGAGTGATGCTGCAAAAGGATAGTCTGCCTGCGTCGCGAACAAGACACCATCCGGGATGTCTAACACCCCGGGCGCAGTGAGAGTCAACTGATCAAGTCTTCACCAGAGGCAGGGCGTCCCGCAATGGCTGCTAACGAAACAATCACTCTTCGGTTTGGGCGGGACGATAGCGGGCCAGTCAGCGTCGACCACTTGGCCGAGGTCTTGGCTGCACTTCAGCGAGGGTTGTACAAAGTAGCTAGGTACATACAGGAGGGCAATGAGGCAGTCACACGCACAGGGCCTGTCCCGAGTGCTATCAGAGACGTGGTAGCCTTAGCCATCACCCGCGTGCACAGCAGCGAGTTGGTGGTGGAAGTCGCGCCGGCGCCGCCCCAGCAGTTCGAAATGGAGATTGGGTCCATACGTCAGAAGCGGGAAAGCACCTTCGAGCTGTTTGGCCTCGCTCTGCGGGCGCCCAGCGACGACGCCAGCTGGGAGGAGTTCGAGACCCGCGTTCAGTCGGCCTCGACCCGTAGGTCGCTGCTCTCGGTCGTGACTGACCTCGCGCCTGCAGACCCGCGAGCGACGCTCTATATAGACGTCCCAGGATATGATACGGCGCGTCTCACGTCGGCATCGGCCCGGATGGCGAAGGAGAGAATTGGCGGGCGGGCTACCGCCGAGGGGTGGGCGATCGGCTACCTCTCGGAAGCGCGTGCGATGCTCAACCAGACGTGCAAAGTGCGTGTGGATACGCGTGAAGTGCTTTGTTCGTATCCGCCTGAGCTCTTGGAGCACGTTCGCCAGAACCTGGGTGAGCTGGTTGTCATAGCCGGACAGGCAACGTACGACGAGGAGGGAACCCTTACGGAACTCGTTGCTGACGAGGTAGTCCCTGTAGACCTCTCTCCAGTAGTCGTGGCGGAGTTCGAGGTCGGGGTACAGACGGTTCGTCTGCGCGAGCCACTGCGCCTTACGCCGAGGGTCGATGACAACCTCCTCGTTCTCGACGCGCCGGACATGGGCCTCTATGTGTATGGGGTGTCCCGCGACGAGCTTGTCGAAGCGCTCAACCGAGAACTGAACCTCCTATGGCGGCTCTACGTTCTGGCGGATGACTCCATCCTGGAGCCACAGGCAGCCCGACTGAAGCGAACACTGATCGAACGGATGGTGGCCTAATAGTGGGACCCCTGAAGCGGCGGAAGGTGGAACAGGCCCTCCTCGCCAAAGGCTTCGAGCGCGAAGAGACGGATCACAGCGTTTTCGTCTACTGCACGACGCGCGGGCTGCGGACGCTCGTGAAGACGCGAACCAGCCACGGTCGGGGTGGCGACGACATCCCGGTGCCGATTCTATCAGCCATGCGCAAGCAGCTTCGCATCGAGGACGATGAATTTCGTCGACTAGTAGAGTGTCCGCTCAAGCGCGATGAGTACGAGCGCATCCTTCTGTCGCGTGGTCACATCGACGAAACATGACGGAAGGTCTGGGGAGCGGACCCCTCTGTCCCTCCAGGCAGGTCCTGGAAGCCCCCGTCAGATCTCCAGGTCGGCGTAGATCGGGAAGGAGTGGCACAGCTCCAGCACCTGCGCGCGCACCTCATCCAGCACCGCCGGGTTCGTCGGCGCGTCGTTGATGACGCGGGCCAGGAGCTTACCTATCAGCGCGGCCTCGGCTTCCTTCATCCCGCGCGTGGTGATGCCGGGCGTGCCGGGGCGGATGCCGCTGGTCTCTCGCGGCGGGCGCGGGTCGTACGGGATGAGGTTGAAGTTGACCACCATGTTCGCCTGCTCGCACAGGTCCGCCGCCTCGTGGCCGCTGATGTTCTTGTTGCGCAGATCGACGAGCATGAGATGGTTGTCGGTCCCGCCGGTGATCAGGTCGAAGCCCTCTTCCAGCAGCGACTGCGCGAGGGCCTGGGCGTTGCTGATGATCTGGTGCTGGTACTCGTGGAAGCCCACCTGCTCGGCCTCGTGGAGGGCGACGGCCTTGGCGGCGATGATGTGCATGAGCGGCCCCGCCTGAACGCCGGGGAAGACCGCGCGGTCGATGGCCGAAGCGTACTCGCTCTTGCAGAGGATGAGGGCGCCTCGCGGGCCGCGGAGGGTTTTGTGCGTCGTGGTCGTCACGACATCCGAGAAGGGTATCGGATCGGGGTGACACTTGGCGGCAACGAGCCCGGCGATGTGGGCGATGTCGGACACGACGTAGGCCCCGACCTCATCGGCGATCGCACGGAAGCGCTCGAAGTCGATGATGCGCGGATAGGCCGACGCGCCGGCGACGATGAGCCGCGGCTTGACCTCGCGCGCAATCTGAGCGATCTCGTCGTAGTCGAGCCAGCCATTCTCGCGCGAGACGGAGTAAAAATGCGGCTGGTACATCTGGCCGGAGAAGTTGACCGGCGCGCCGTGAGTGAGATGGCCGCCCTGGGCGACGCTCATGGCGAGGATGCGGTCGCCGGGCTTGATGAGGGCGTGGTAGGCGGCCATGTTGGCCTGGCTACCGGTGTGAAGCTGGACGTTAGCGTGGTCGGCGCCGAAGAGCTTCTTCGCGCGATCGATGCAGAGCTGCTCCATCTGATCGTAGAACTTGCAGCCGTTGTAGTAGCGGTTGCCCGGGTAACCCTCGGCGTACTTATTGGTGAAGACGGAGCCGGCCGCGGCCATGACAGCGCGCGACGCGTAGTTCTCCGACGGGATCAGCATCAAGGTCTCTTGCTGCCGGTTGAGTTCGGCCCCGAGGATCTCGGCCATCTGGGGGTCAGCCTGCGCCAACGTCCGGTTAATCATGCGGAAAACCTCTCTTCGCGGGAAGTAGGTTAGTGCCCATGCAGGGGGAGCCTGCGGGTACGACGACATCGGGCGAAGGTTAACATGCCGGAGGGTAATGGTAAAGGCGGGATGGCGAACTCCTGCCCCTCACGTCCGGGATAGGAGGATAGCCGAAAGGAAACGCAGCAGGAAGTATGCACCCACTGCGACACAGATCCACCGGCGTCCCCTGGAGACCGGGGTAGGCTCCGTTCCCTGCATAGCCGCGAAGGCCAGGGCGACAACGTCTAGCCCCGTCGTTGCTGCCTCGGCAGTCAGCAGGACCAGTAGAGGTACGGCAATCCAGATCAGCTGAGGGGCCGAGGAATCCGAGACAAGCAGCAGCGAAGCGCCGTACACAGCCGCGCCCGCCAGGGCAAAGGCACGGGTCCGCTTAAGGAGGTCCGACCGGCCTCCCGCAAACACCTCTCCGACCGCGGCCTGGACAACCATTAGCCACGCCGCCATGGCCAGGTAGGGGTGCCAGCGGGGAGGTGCCGACCTGAGCGCGACGATGAGAAGCAGCGTGCCGAAGACGCAGCCGAAGTACAGCCACACGGCCAAGTCACTCACGGGAGTGCCATCTCGCTGCTTCATCCCGCACCTTCCTCTCGGAGGGGCGTCGTGGCCGGTAGGCTTGCTGTAGGGCGCGGGCTTATCCCGCGCCGCCGTTAACGATGACTGCGCGGCGGGGCATAAAGCCCCGCCCTACAGCAAGCGAAAGGACAAAGACAAGAACTCGTCCGCCTAGCAGTTTTCCTTCAGCCAGGCGAGGCAGTCGCGATAGCCCTGGTCGGATACGTCGCGTGCGCCTTCGTACTCGGCGCACCATACGCCCTGATAGCCGTTGGCCTTCAGCGCGGCCACAGCGTCGCCGATCGGGACCTCGCCTGTGCCGAGAGCGCCGCCGACGTAGGTGTCGCGGAAGCCCTTGCCGTCCTTGAAGTGGGTGTGCTTAACCCACTGCGCCACGCGGTCGAAGATGTACGGCAGCGTCTCGACCGGATAGCCGTACCAGCGGTAGTTCATCGTGTCGAGGTTGGTGCCGACCTGCGGGTGGTCGATGGTCTCCAGGATGCCCGCGAGGACGTCCACGTTGTTGGTGATCCAGCCGTGGTTGTCGATGGCGAGGATCAGTCCCATCTCCTCGACGAAGTCGAGGCATTCCCACACGCAGCCGGTGATCGCGTCGACCCAGAGGTCCTCGGGGACGGACTCCTTGACTCCGCCGCCCTCGGTGCGGATGACCGGCGCGCCGACGATCAGGGCCAGGTTGCAGCACATCTCGAAGCGCTCGACCTGGGCCTTGACCTCATCCTCTTCGATGACGTTGAAGTCGTTGCCGGCGGCGAGGGCCGAGCACTTGAGCCCGTTGTCGAAAAGCATGGCCGCGACCTTTTCGGCCTCGACTTCGGGCTTGCCGGTCTCCGGCCAGACATCGCTAATCTGAAGCTCCACGCTGTCAAACCCGGCCTTGGCGGCGTAGGCCAGGAAATCAGCCAGGTTGTCGCCGGGGGCGTTGTAGTGTATCAGCCCAAAAAGCATGTTAACCCCTCCCAGTAGTCTTTCGGTCGCCGCAAGGCGGAACGTCGACGTTCTTCCAGACGCGCGGTGCAGTACCTTCACATCCAACGGGTAACTTCCGCAACCCGGGCGCCCACAGCTTGTCATCCTGAGGGAGGCGTTTCGTGCCGACCGAAGGATCCCCTTTTGTCAGTTGCCGCAGACGACTGTCGCCCGGTTCAACAGGCCAAAAGGAGATCCTTCGTCAGCAACAGAAGGCGTTGCCTCCTCAGGATGACAACCAAAGGTGCCCCACGAAGCCAGCCATGTGGTCCTGTCAGTATGCGCCATATTTGAAGGCGGCGTTGAGCATCGCCACGTAGTTCTCCAGCGGCACGTAGTCCGGCACCGTATTCGACGAGCCCACGCAGTACCCCCCGCCGGGCGCGAGCTTCTCGATGCGATCGCGGACGAGGCCGTCGATCTCCTCGGTCGTCCCGCGCGAGAGGCGGTCGACCTCGACGTTGCCGCAGAGGGCGAAGCGGTAGCCCTCACGCCGCTTGACCTCCTCGGCATCGAGGCTTTTGGGCTCGATCGGCTGGAGGGCGTTCACGCCGCAATCCGCCAGGTCGTCCATCACCTGCCAGAGGTCGCCGTCGGAGTGATAGATGTAGGGCACGTCGATCTGCTTCGCCAGATCGCCGATCTTCTTCATCCACGGGAAGAGGTGCGTGCGGAAGGTGTCGGGGCGGCAGAAGGTGCCCGTGTTGAAGGCGATGTCGTCGGAGTAGAACAGTCCGCAGATGCAGCCGTGCTTGTCCATCTCGACCATGCGCACGAAGATGTCGTAGATGGCCACGCCGATCTTCTCGAACATGGCCGCCACGAGGTCGGGGCTCTCGGCGAGAGCGAAGCTGAAGTAGGTCATGCCCATGAGCTGCCAGACCCAGGTGAAGATGTCGCCGGCGCGGGCAACGATCTTCATGCCCGGCGGCAGGTGGGCGGGCTTCATGCAGTACTCGAACCCCGACCAGTCGACGGTCTCGGGGCCGGGCCAGGGGTAGCGCTCGAAGTCGTCCCAGGTGGTGATGATGCCGGTGCCCTCGGTACCCCACTGCATGTCGCGATGGCCCTCACCATAGTCGGCGTTGACGTCGCTGACACGCCAGCCCTCCTGCGGCACATAGCCGGGGACGAGGACGTAGTAGCCCGGGCAGATGGAGGCGTAGTCGTAGCCGGCCTGATACCAGAAGTCAAGGTCGTCGGCCATGGAGGTGATGGGGCGGCCAAGGAAGGCCTCCTTCACCGGATGGTTCACGATAAGCTCGAAGAGGGGGACGCGGTCGGGCTCGTCCTCGAGCATCAAGGCTGTGCGCAGCCGCTGCCAATCGGGCGCAAGTTCAAAGCGTCGCAGATCAAGACCAGAGGCCATGGATGGCTTCACTCCTTCCGGGAAACGGTAAGGGTCAGTTCGACCATACTGCGCTGATCCCTCCGAAGGGAAGGAGCAGAAGGAGCGAAGGACCCGGGCTTCTAGCCCTTCAGGCCGGAGAGGACGACGCCTTGCACGAAATAGCGCTGGCCGAAGATGAAGACGAGAATGACAGGAATCATCGCCATGACGGAAGCAGCCATGAGGAGGCCCCACTCCACGTTGTACTGGCCCATGAACGAGTACAGCCCAAGCATCAACGGCATCTTCTCCGTCGAGTTCATCACAATCAGCGGCCACATGAACGAGTTCCACGTGCCCAGGAAGACGAAGGTCGCCAGCGCCGCCAGGGCCGGGCGCGAGAGGGGCATCACCACATGCCGGTAGACCCCCCAGTCGCCGCAGCCGTCCAGGCGTGCCGCGTCCTCCAGATCCGGTGGAATCGAGAGGAAGAACTGGCGCAAGAGGAACGTCCCGTACGCCGAGAACATCGCCGGGAGGATCATCGCTGAGTAGGTGTCGATGAGGCCCAACACCCGCAGGAGGATGAAGACCGGGATCATCGTCACCACGTGCGGCACCATCATCGTCGCGAGATACCCGAGGAAGAGGACGTCGCGGGCGCGGAAGCGCAGGCGGGCGAAAGCGAAGCCGGCCAGCGAGGAGGTGAAGACCTGGCCGAGCGTGACCGTGACCGTGACGATGATCGCGTTGAGGTAGAAGGCGAGGAAGGCGTCGCGGAGGTTGAACCCGGCGAAGTGCAGGCCGCCGATCGACATCGCGAACCACGGGCGCTGGAGGGCGAGGGCGTGCCAGGCGTCGCGGTAATTCGCCCAGCGGATGAAGAGGTGGCGGGAAGGCTCCAGGGCGGGGACCATGCGGCCGGCGACCTCACGCTGGAGAGGGACCGTCACCTCCGGGCCGGCCTGATCGTGGGCGTCGAGGACGCGGACGATGGCCTCGCCCTTAGTCATGCGTACACGGGCTACACGAACGCGGCGGCCGTCGATGGTGGCGAGGAAGACCTGGAGCGTGCGGTCGGAGGCTTGGTCATGCCACGTCTCCTGCACGCGCGGGATTAACTCGGGCGGGTAACTCACCGCGGCGGACGGGTCCTTCAGCGAGGTCGAGATCATCCAGAGGAGAGGCACCAACATCCCCGCCCCTCCAACGATGAGGAGGAGGTAGCTGAAGAAGGTCTGGAGGCGGAGGGTGCGGCGCATGGTCGTGGCGCGAGCGCTTAGCGCTAGTAGATGATCTCCACCGAGCGGCGGCCGTACCGCCAGTTGATCACCGTGAAGGCGAGGACAATGACAAGGAGGATCATGGCCAGGGCAGCGGCGTAGCCCATCTGGTTGTACACGTACGCGGTCTGATAGATGTAGTAGAGCAGCGTGGTCGTGCTGCCGCCCGGGCCGCCGGCCGTGAGAATGTGCACGCCCACGAAGTAGCCCTGGAAGCCGCCGATGATCGAGGTGACGAGGATGAAGAAGGTCGTCGGGGCGAGGAGCGGCCAGGTGATCGTCCGCAGGCGCATCCACCACGAGGCGCCGTCGAGGCGGGCCACCTCATACAACTCGCCCGGGATGTTCTGCAAGCCGGCGAGGTAGAGGATGCAGTTGTACCCGCCGACGCCCGTCCAGAGGCCCATGAGGATGAGGGCTGGCTTCGCCCAGGTGGGATCGCCGAGCCAGTTCGGGGGCGACGCCATTCCTCCCGCGCGGAGGGCCTGGTTGATCAGCCCGTAATCGGCGTGGTAGATCCACTTCCACAGTAGCGCCACCGCCACCGATGAGCAGACCGTGGGAATGAAGAAGATCGTGCGGAAGAGAAGTATTCCACGGAGAGGGCGGTTCAGGAGAAGCGCGGTCAGGAAGGACAAGGCCATACCCAAAGGGACGCCGAGCAGAAGAAAGGCCGTGTTGTACAGGTAGTACCAAAACCGGTCGTCATTCGCTACCAACCCGCCCGACGCCACACGGTGAAACCCCAGCATCGCCGCGTAGTTGCTCAACCCCGCGAAGTGAGCCTCACGCCAGGGGCCAATCGCATCCCAGACGACAAACGAAAGCAGCATCGCGCCGACGACCGGGAGCAACGTGAAGACGAGAAACCCGAGGAGGTTCGGCAACAGGAACGCATAGGCGCTCAAGTGCGCGCCCAGGCGACGGCGATCGCGACGGGGACGAGGAGACGAAGCAGATGACACGGCAGGGAAAGGATAACACCCGCAAAAGCGAAAGGCCAACTGTGGGGCTCTGCCCCACACCCCGCAGGGGCC
>PMZA01000128.1 GCA_003170595.1 Armatimonadota bacterium | reverse complement strand
GGGGATGGGGATCCACATCGCCACGGCGTACGACTATGGGTGGAACATCATCGACGGCGGGACGACCGACGGAGGCTATCGGACGCTGCAGGCGCGATGGTCGTACGAACAGCTTCAGACCCGCGCCACGAGCGCCGTGCCGATGGAGATGGCGCCGACCGTCGCGAGGGGCGTCGGGTTCGTGCTGACCGTGGTGATGCTGGCCCTGCGCGCGAAGTTCCTGCGCTTTCCGCTCAACCCCGTGGGGCTCGCCATCGCGGGGATCTTCGGCTTCCCGATATGGTTCCCGATCTTCCTCGCGTGGCTGTGCAAGGCGCTGATCCTGCGGGTGGGCGGCGCGCATACGTACCGCGCTTTGACGCCGATGTTCCTTGGGCTGGCGATCGGGCACTTCCTGATCGCCGGCGGAATCTGGGGGCTCGTCGGCGCCTTTAGCGAGGACGTCGCGCGGCGGTATCTGCTGTGGTTCGCATGAGATCGCGGCGGCTCAGGGCTTGTTGAGGGCGGCGAAGATCCGCAGCTTCCAGAACAAGTCGGACGACCCCATCACGGCGTCGGCGAGATCGGCCTCAGCCTTCCAGTCGCCCGTGTCACCCTTGGCCTTGAGGGCCGCCACCTGAGTCAGCAACTCGTCGACCTTCGGCCGCATCGCCTTGCCGTCGTCGCCCGCGTCGGCGAGAAGCTGCTCGGCCTCCTGCCTCAGACGCTCGGGATCGGTCTGGCGCACCGTCTCCGGGCGGAAGTCCGTCGCGATAAGCTCGGCGAGATCGGCCGCTGCGTGGGCTTTCAGATAAGCCGCGGCCTCGGCATTGGTCTGGCCGGTGAAGTCGTAGAACGCGAGCCGCGCCTGACCGGCGGCCGGGTCGAGTTGGAGATTCGTCATCACCGCATAGTCGCCGATGTTGACGCTGCCGCCCGTCACGCCGGCGGGCGCTACGACGGCTGCGCAAGGACCGTCGCCCTCGCCGCGCGCAGGATCGAAGACGGTGTCGTAGTAGAACAGGTAGGTGTCCTGCGCGGGGACGAGGTCGAGGGTCTTGGGCTGGGCGAGGTCGATGCGGGGTGTGCCGCAATGGCGCTCGCCGGCGCGATGATTCGCGGCGGTGAAGAAGCTGGGGTAGCAGCGAAGCTCGGCGGTCACGGTCTTCAGCGTCGCGCCGGGCTTCGGCTTCCATACGAGGAGCCCCTGCAAGTGGTTCGACCCGGGCGTCATGAGGAGGCGCAGGCCGACCTGCGCGTCGGGGTGCTCCCAAAGGACCTGGAACGCGCCGCGCGAGCCACGCTCGGTCACGCGCATGTCGCTCACGCGGTAGGCGACGGCGTCGGTGCCGTTGACGAGCACGCGTAGGAAGCCGGCCCAGTACCAGTTGGCCGGGGTCGGCTCGGGCATGCCGAAGTTGCCCTCGGAGGCGGGCCGGTGCTCGCCGTGAGACGGATCGATGCAGCCCTGGTACTGGAGCGTGTAGCGGCGCTTGCCGGAGTCGAGGGTGATGCTGTGATGCTCGACGGTGTGGCCGGCGGTGCATTCCCAGGTGGCGGCGCCGGTGGTCATACCCGTATCGGCGACGCTGACGTTGCCGACCGGTGCATCGGCCCAGGCGGCGCCTGCGATCGCCATCGTCATCGCAAGCCATGCAATCACTGGACGATCCACGATGCCTCCGCCGTCTGGTTGCTGAACAGCTCGGTCACGCGGACGCGCCACTTGCCGGACAGGTCGTTGAAGGCGACGCGCATCGGCACCTGAGCCTTGCCGCCGCTGAGCATGACCACCTGCCTCCCCCACAGCGGCTGCTCGCCACGCGGGTTGAAGACCTCGACCCAGACGGCGAACTTCTCCTTCGCGCCGGGCGGAAGGTCGAGGCTGACGTTCGCGTTGAGGGACTGTCCGGCCGCGGGGGTCGTCGACGAGACCGCGACCTTCAGGCCCTTGATCGGATAGGGGATCGCCAGGAAATAGCTTGCGCGGCCCCATCGCAGCGCGGTATCGACCTGCGCCATCTTGCCGAGCGCCTTACGCGCGCGGAGGTCGTAGACATACCGGGGCGAGGCGAAGGTCAGGCGCGCGGGCTGGGGCGCGCCGCCCGTCGTGCCGCTCTTGGGGCCGAACCACGCGTTCTCCATGTGGCGCCACAGGCCGCAGACGACGGCGTCGCCGTTCTGCCACTGGCGAGCCTCCGTGTTCGGCATTGCCTCGCCCTTCGGACCGGCGATGTCGACGGCGCTGCGGGCGCCACTCACGGCATAGACGAAGCGCAGGAGCTTGCGGACGGACTCGCTGGCATCATCGGTCGGCTTGGACGGAGCGATCTGGAAGTTGAGCAGGATCGCCCGGCCCGCGCCGACGCGATTGACGAGGAGGATCGGGGTCTTGTCGGACATGGCGAGGGGCTGGGCCGTCGTTGCCTCGACGCCGGTGTCGACGCGTACCTTGGCGAGCGTCGTGTCGAGAGGCTTGCCGTCGAGCGAGGTCTTGAGCACGAGCGTCGCCTCGGTCGGGCCACCGCGACCGGTGCGCTTGATGCCGAATAGGTCGTCGAGCGCGCCGGTCGTGAGGGGCTTGCAGTGACTGTCGAAGATGCCGGGGCGGACATCGGCCACGACCGTCCCGCCGGCCTCTACGAACTTGCGGATCTCAGCGGCCTCCTCAGGGCTGATCGCCTGGGCCATCGCAAGCACGAGAAGCTTGAACTCTTTGCCGGTGAGGGCGCCATGCTTGAGCGTCCCGCTCGTCACATAGCGATAGTCGAGGCCGAGGTCGAAGGTGAGCTGCGACCACAGGTCGTGGGTCTGATGCGCGTCGATGAACTGCGGGCTGCTCTCGATCTGCGAGGATAGCGCGAGCGGCACCGAATAGAAGATGCCGATGCCGGAGTGGATCATCTTAGAGTTCAGGAGGAGGTCGCCGAGGCCCTCGCGGACGGGCTTCATCTCGTTCGCGAGGTCCTGGATCGCGGGCCAGAAGTCGAAGGTCGGCCGCGTGTAGCCGCGCCACGATCCGATGCCGGACCACATCCAGTAGAAACACGCGTTCATGCCCTTGGTGACCATCCGCCAGGCCGCGTCGGAGAGAGCGTCGCCGGTCTTCGAGTAGCCCATCCAGTTCGAGTGGACGCGGTCGAGGGGGTAGATCGAGCGGACGAGGTCGTCGCCGAGATCGGGGTACGGCCCGTAGAAACCGTTGATGCCGCAGATGGCGTCGTAGTCGTCGCCGAAGCCGCCGGTGCCCTCGAAGCCGGTAAGGGCCTGCGGGTCAAGTTTCGAGTAGTCCTGCCCGTAGCGGCCGGCGAACTGCATGAGGTTGAATCGGGCGAAGAGTTGGCGGTCGCACCAGCGCGGGAAGTTGTGGAGGATCGAGGCCGCCTCCAGGTTGTCCTTGTGGTCGAGGAGGTCGACCTCGTCGAAGGACTTGTACGTCGTCCCCCACGAGGCGTTGAGTGTGTCGATGGTCGCATACTGCCCCTGCAGCCAGCGACGGTAGGCGGCGAGGTCGCCGGGATCCACGCTGCAGCCGAGGGTCACGCCCTCATCGCCGAGCGAGTAGACGAAGACGCCAAGCTCGCGGAGGAGCTTCTGGTTGTCGACCGTGTGCTGGACGAAGTCGGCCGTCTTGGGGTCGTCGTTCCAGCTAACCGGGAGCATGTAGCCATTAGCGTCCTTGGGGTCCTGGATGCGCGTGCTGTAGGGGACGAGGGAGGCATCGCACGCGGCGAGGACGCCGGGCTGGGGGCAGACATCGTCGCCCATGCTGCCGAAGAGGCAGGTGTTGATGCCGGCCTGCTGCATCTGTCGCCAGGCGTAGTAGCCGAGCGGGTCGCGGGCGATGTCCCACATGACGAAGTTGAACTGGCCGTGGCGACGCTTCGGGACGGTGAAGGACGCGTCCTTCATCTCGACTTCCTGGCCACCGACGAGTAAGGCGGCCTCGACTCGCATGAGCGTCGTGAAGAGGGTGTCAGGGCGGTAGGTGAACGACTGTTCACTCTGCCCGGCGGTGAGCTCAAAGTCGTGCTGCTCGAGGACGCGATCGTAGGAGTCGCGGAGGCGAAGACGGAGAACGCTGCCGGCCGGGGCGGAGCGGAGGGTGGCTTTGCCGGTGATCGTGTCGCCGCGCTCGACGAAGCGGGCGGCCATCTCGACCTTGTCGACGCCGACCTCGCTCTCGACCTTGAGATTCCCCGCGCCACTTGCCTCTACGCCTTTGCCCTCGCGCACAACGGCGTCGAGGAAGTAATCGCCCGCGCGCAGCCGAGGCAGCGGGACGGTGAGATTCGAGGTGCCGGCGGCTGGGACCGTCGCGGAGATGTCGGGGAGCGGCGTGCGCACGCCATCGCCGTAGCGGCACAGCTCGAAGGAGACCTTCACGGACGCGGGCGTCGCGCCACGGTTGGCGAGAACGGCCTCACCCATGGGCTTCACGTCGGTCTGCTTCAGTGCGAGGACCTGCCCGCCGAAGATCGATGCGACGCTAAGGTCGCTGTCACGAGAGGCGGCCCAAAGAGCCGCGCGTCCCACCCATAGCAGCCAGTAGTCGTAGTCGTGAAGCGCCGCATAGGAGAACTGCCGGTCGGGCGTAAGCGACGAGCTGGCGTAGGTAATCCAAGCGCCGCGGCCCTTCGCGAGCTTGTAGGCCTTGATGGCATCCGCCGGCTTGTTCTTGTCGAGGACGGGCAGGCCGTCCACCAGCGCTGGCGGCGTGGGCGTGACCAGCCGCTTGTCGGTCATGTACTCGCTCGCGCCGGGGCCGCAGCAGAGCAGTCCCGCGCCCGCCGTCACCTGCTTGAGGATCAGGTACTGGAACTTCGCGGGCAGCTTCTCCATGGGGAAGCCGGCGATGACGTAAAGCTGGTAGGGCTTTTGGAGGAGGCGCTCGGCGCGATCCTCGCCATCCTTGAGGCCGTGGAAGAACCACTTGTCGCCGCTGCCGCAGAAGAGGACCGCGTCGGACTGCAGATCGAAGCGCTCGTTCAACTCGACGACCTGGCGCACGCGCGAGCCCATGTCTTCCCACGTGCCATCGTAGGCGCCGGTGTAGACGAAGAACAGCGCATGCACCGGTCCGCCGGCGAGGCCCTTGCCCCAGTCCTTGTGCGGCGTCACGAGGTTCGAGGCGAGCGAGCAATCCTCGTCGACCTCGCCCGGGGCCATGTCGGCCCAGGCCATCGCAGCGATGAGCGTGAGACCAAGGGACCACAGCAGCGTTCGCATCTTCATGTCGACGACTCCCTCCCTACTCGGGGAAAAGCTTCTCGATGAGGTAGGCGTACTTGAGGTCGTAGGACTCGCGGACCAGGGCGTCAACGTCGGTGATGGCCCGGCGCAAATCCCACACCGACGCGCTGCTGGTGCCGCGGCCGGCGCGCGTCACGCGATCCCAGCGCAGGCGGAGGTCGTTGGCGCTGGTGCGGAACTTCGGGTCGCGGGCAGCCTCATCCAAGACGGCGGTGTACTCACTACCCTTCGCGGCCGCAACCGCGATCATGCCTGCGAGCTTGTCGCGGTAGGGGGCGTTGAGCCCGGCGCTGATGCGATCGGCTTCGGCCGGGTCTGGCGCGGGGCCGAGAAGATGGAAGGCGCCGAAGTTGGCCGGTTCGTTGAACTGTGTCTTCAGCGGCGCCCAGCAGGTGAACCTGTCGCCGCCGGAGTTCGTGGTGAAGATGTTGCGGCAGAAGTCGCCGAACCAGACGTCGCCGACCTTCGGCGTGGCGCGGAGAAGGGCGTAAGCAAGGCGAAGCTCGATGGAGTAGAAGCCCTTGCCCATCTTCGCCGCGGCCTGGAGCTTGGTGAAGTCGGCGAAGCCCAGGTAGGCGCCCTTCGCCCCGCCGGCCGTGACGCCGAACTGAAAGACCTGCGCGTCGGCGCCGGGCCGGACAAAGATCTCGAGGCCGTCGTCCTCCCAGAAGTTGCCGCCATCGACGACAGTGATGTGGAGGTTGGGCGCGTCGGGCTCCTCACACGTGACGGCGACGTAGAAGGCCTCATCATCCCAGCAGCACTGGGCCGTCGACTGCTTGGCCATCGTGTAGCCGTCGCCGAGGATGGAGAAGCCGGTGACCGCAGGGATGTTCTTCCACGCAGGATCGCCGGCAACATCGCCATCGATCACCGGTGCGACCGACGGGCGATAGCAGGGGTACTCCGGAACGGACGCATAGGATGGCACCATCGCGCCAACGACTAGTACCGCCGCTAGAAGTCGCGTCATCTTACTGCCTCCCTGGCGCGCCGCTCCCTCACGGGCACGGGAAGCTCGGCGCCAAGCAGATCGGCCTTCAGCTCGAGGTAGTAGAGCAGGTTGTCGTAGGGAATCTCGGGCGGCGGGCCACCGTCGATGTGTGGGATGAAACCGCCGTCCTCAAGGAGCGGCGGGATCTTGGTCATGACCTCGGCTCTGATCGCGGCCTTGTCACCGAAGAGGGCGCGCTTGTCGATCCCGCCGGCCATCGCGATCGAGTGACCGTACCGGCGGCGGATCTCGAGGGGATCATTGCCCGCAACAACCTCGACCGGCCAGGTGCAGGTGACGCCGGCCTCGATGAAGGCCGGGAGGAGGACGCTGACGCAGCCGTCGCTGTCGCACCAGATGATGTCGATGCCGTACTCGGCGAGGAAGGCGATGATGCGGCGGTAGCGCGGCAGGAGGAACTCGCGGAAGACGGTGGGCGAAAGGAGGGCGCTGCTGCGGAAGCAGCAGTCCTCCCAGAAGTTGAAGTAGTCGCAAGGGATCGCGGCCACGACGGGGCGGATGGTCTCGATCAGGAAGTCGGTGAAGAAGTCGAGCATCTCATGCATCGCGCGGGGCTCGTCATACCAGGCGTAGGACGTCGCCTCGGTGCCCAGGATACGCCGCGCCTGACTGTAGAGGCCGAAGCCGCCGGCTGAGTTGATCGGGCAGAGGGGATAGTCGCGGTCGGCGACGGATGCGGCGAGAGCCTGGAGGTCTTGCGGGTAACGCTCGGGCGAGGCGGGGTCGTAGTGATGCTTGATCTGGTCGAAGTCGCGCGGGGTCTCGATGGCGAAGCTGATGAACTGGTCCATGCAGAGGCGGCAGCCGCGCACGGTGCCTTCCTTGAGGGACTTGCGGACGGCGCCGTCATCGTCGCGGAAGACGATATGGCGGTCGGTCTCTTCGAGGACCTCGCCGCCCAACGAGGGGAAGGGGCCGAGGCGCACCGGCAGGTCGGCGCGCTTGTCGGTGCCCAGGTAGGGATTGCCGAAGTGGCCCTCATCCGCATGCTCGGGCGGCAGGCCTTCGTCGACCCAGCGCTGGACGGCCTGGCCCCAACAGCCCATCTCCCAGTTGGGCACGCGGTCCGTAGGCTGGAACCGCATGACCCGGAGAAATGCCTCGCGTACGGTCACCCAAAGACCCCCTTCTGCGATGTGGCGACGGGCCTTTCGTCGGGCGAGAGCGGACTCCTGTGCGGGCGGCGCAACTAAGCAGGTCTCGTTACGCGCGGCGCGAACCTGCCTGGACCTCACCTGGAGCTAACAACCATGCGCTTAGTTCTCTCGGCTTTGATCCTGACCGCGATAATGCTTGCCGGATTGGCCCTCGCCCAAGAGACGCCCGCGCCCTTCGTTGCGGACGCTCACACGCGACTGCTCTACCACTTCGACGAAGGCAGCGGAGGGGTCGCCCATGACTCCAGCGGGCACGGGCAGGATGGCGTGCTCCAGGGACCGCAGTGGGTCAGGGGCAAGTTCGGTGGCGGGCTGTGGTTCAACGGGACTTCCGACTCCGTGTTCCTGGCCAAGCCGACGGCGCTGGAGGGGCTCAAGCAGATCACCGTTGAGGCGTGGTTCAACCAGGAATCCACGGGCGATCGCCGGTTCATCATGGGGCACGACGCCGGCTTCCACTTCGAGGTCGATGAGGCGCAGGCCCTGTCGATCTCGCTGTACAACCAGGGCGGCAGCGTGCTCAATGTCGAGGGCAAGCCTCACCAACAGGTGTTCACGCCCGTCAACTCCTTCCGCCCCGGACGCTGGCACCATCTGGCCATCGAGTATGACGGGCTGACCGTGAGCTACTTCCTCGACGGCGTCCTGAAGACTCGCCTCACCGGGCCCAAGGACTTTGCGCTCGGGCTCAACTCGCACAGCTTTTGGGTCGGCTGCTACATCGGAAGGGGCTACTGGTTCAGCGGAATGCTGGACGAGATCCGCATCTCCGACTGCGTGAGATATGACCCCGAGGGCAAGCTCCAACCAGGAGGGACGATCTTCTCCATGGTGTCGCCAAGCCATGCCTTGCGCCCAGCGCCTGCTATCCGCAAGCCCGTGAAGACCGGGGCGGCCAGCCTCAAGCTCTGGCTGCGCAAGCTCTATGGTGGCGACGCCAAGGGCTGGGTATGCCTCAAACCTCCGGGCAAGCCGGCGGTCGTTGTGGACAAGTTCGCCGTGACCGGCAAGCCGGGTGAGTTATCGGGGCTCGACCTCGACGTGTCGGACGGGTACACGGGCGAAGGCGACTACATCGTCGGCCTCGTACCTGACGGCGGCGGGTACTTCGCAGTCACCTCGGCCGAGCTATCGATGGGAGGAAAGAAGATCGCGTCGTGGACGGGGGAGGCGAAGTCGCGGGTGACCTTCCACCCGCCGGTGCTCGTGGCCTTGCGATCAGAGACCAGGCCGAAGGTAGGGAAGCTTGCGCGATTGGTGCTGCAGCCCGAGGCTGTGGACTGGGCGACAGGAACGCTCGAACTTGACTCCGGTGAGGAGGGTCAGCCGCCGCTTATTGTCGGCGACGGCGGGGCCGAGTGGTGGGTCGACGTGCCGACCGACGCCGTCTATCGCGTCAACATGCGCTACGGCGCGGCCAGCCTTCGCCCCTGCGACATCGTCATCGACGGCGATGACCTGAATGCCTACAACATGTGCGCGCTCAACTCGACGAGCCGCAGCAGCGCCCGCGATACGTTCTGGGAGTACCAGGGGGCGGTGCGCCTATCGGCGGGCGTGCACTGGATCCGGGTGCAGGACGTGCTGCCCGACATCGCCGCAATCCGGTTTGACGCCGTGGAGAAGATGCCCGGCTCGAAGGTGCCGTGGGCGCGCTTCCCCGTGCCCGAAGCAGGCGCTCTCGCCGAGGATGGTGCCTGGCAGTCGAGCGCCGCCTTCGGTAAAGCGACCGGTTCAGCCGCCCAGGTCACGGAGGGCGATGCGCATGCCCTCAACCTCCGCGCGACCTTCGCCAACACCGACCTGGCGGACCTTTTCGCCGGCGACTGCGTGCGGTTCACGCGCGCGGTTAGGTGGGACCTCGAACCTTTCGGACGCCTGCGGTTCACCTTCCGCGGCTCCGGCAGCGGGCACGTCATCGCGCTTTGGGGAATCGACGTGAAGGGCGTTGAGAAGCTCCTCTGGCGCCTGCGCGACACGGCCACCAAGCCCGTCGATGTCGCGGTGCCACTCGATTTCGAGGGCAACAACGTCTTCGATCCGAGCCGCATCGTGGCGCTGTGCATCGATCTCGACGAAGGCAATGTCAACCCGACGCAGGCCAACGAGATGCGCGCGTCGCTCGTGAACCTCGCCCTCGACCGCCGCGATACGCTGGCCGGAACAGCCGACACTTCGGCAGCGCTTGCCCAGATCGCAGACCAACTCAAGCGCCTCGGTGGAAAGCTGACGGCCCTCGTGTCGCCCGCCTTCCGGCCATGGACGAAGCCGGTCGTGCCTGAGGAGCATCCGCTCTATGCGTCGACCGAGCCGAAGCCTGTCACGCGGAAGGTGCTGGGCTACGACCTGCACGGGACGGGGCCGCGCGACATCTCGACTCCCGCGCTCAAGAGCTTCGTCGATGACTACAAGTTCGGCGACATCTGCTGGCCGCACATCGGCATCCTTCCGCAGCGCCGCGACTTCAAGAGCGACGCGGAGTACCAGACGGCGCTCAAGGGCCTCGAGGCGCAACTCCAGGAAGTCCGCAAGCGCAACCTCATCCTCTGGGATATCTGGGGCTACGTCCCCAACGGCGAGGCCGGCCCGACGCCCCAGGTCAAGCCCGAGCACCACGAGATCCTCCAGCGCGTGATGGGCGACAAGTTCCTCGGCTACGACGACGGCGAGCAGGACGGCCGGTACATCGGCGCCTACGCCGACCGCGGGCAGTTCACCGACCGCCGCGGCGGGTGGGCCGATTTCGTGAAATGGGACGAGGGCATCTGCGCCGACAACATGCACTACATGAACGCGACCGGGTCGCTAAACTTCTCGCACTACTACGCCGAACGCGGGTGCCGGACGCTGGGCCTCGAGACCGCTCAGGGCCTGCCCAGCGACACGCTCATGTTCTCCTTCCTGCGCGGGGCGTCGAAGCAGTACGGTCGCCTCACCACTCAGGCCACGTCGATCTGGAGCCGCTTCGGCTACAACATGTACGGCGACCGCCACACCGACGGCGGCAACGGATATGGCCTCGGACCGCACAAGGGCTGCTCCCTCGCGCTCCACGGCATGCTGTTCTTCCAGAGCTACACGGGCGGGGACAGCATCGTCGGCAGCGAGACGTCGCAGTTCACGAGCGACACCCTCGCGGACGGCAAGCCCGAACTCAGCCCCCTCGGCCGCCAGCACCTCGACATCATCGACTTCGCGCGCAAGCATCCCGATCGCGGCGTCATGTACACGCCCGTTGCCTTCATGCTCGACTTCTACGACGGCTGGAACATGCCGCGGCATCTCTATCGCGGGGATAAGTACAAGGTCTGGGGCAAGCTCCCCTACGAGAAGGGCGACTACCTCATCGACCAGATGCTCCGGATGGTGTGGCCCGGCTACGAGGACTGCAGCTACCTGCGCAACGAGCGGGGCTTCATCACCGCGACGCCCTACGGCGATAGCTTCGACGTGATCACCAACAAGTGCCTGCCCGAGATCCTGAAGCAGTACTCGGCGATCATGCTGCTCGGCGACGTCGAGATGACGCCGCAGGTCGTCGCGAATCTGGAGGGCTTCGTGCGCGCGGGTGGGGATGTTCTGCTCGGGCCGGGCAACGCTCGTCAGATGGCAACGTCGCTCACGGGCCTCAATCTCGGCGATAAGGCGACGGCGAGTGCGACCGGGCGGGTAGGATCCGATCAGACGTGGACTGAGCAGCCCTATACCTTCACTTCGGCGACGCTGGAGTCGGCGACGCCCATCCTCATCAATGAGAACGGCCAGCCGATCCTCGCGGTCAACAAGGTCGGCAAGGGGCGCGTCATCGTCTGCCTCGCCGATCAATGGATGACGGACAAGCTCACCTACGCGGACCCGAAACTGGTCAACATGGAGCCGCCGTATACGCTGCTCAACGGCGTGCGCGCGGTGCTCGATGAGTACTTCGCATCCTTCAGCCCGGTCGACGTCGAGCCTGCGGGGATGAACGTGCGCGTGAACTGCTATGACGGGGACCCGAAGCGGCTGATGGTGGCGCTGACGAACATGGACCTCTTCGCCGAGTGGCAAGGATCGCTACGATTGCGCCGTGGCGAAATCGCGAGTGTGCGCGACCTGCGACGCGAGGCGAGCATCCCGGTCGCGAAGAGCCTGAAGCTGTCGGTGCCTGCGGGCGATGTGGTGCTGCTCGACGTGCGACTGAAGTAGGCGAACTACCGGAGGCAGGCGACAATGCTTACATCGGCACAACTGCGCGGGGTCATCCCTCCGCTGCTCACTCCGATCCTCGAGGATGAGACCCTCGATGAGCCGGCCTTTCGGCGGCTGGTCGAGTACATGATCGACGGCGGATGCCACGCCCTCTTCGTGCAGGGATCGTCGGGGGAGTCTATCGCGCTGGCGAAGGCTGAGCGGGCGAAGACTCTGCGCCTTGCGAAGGAAGTGTCGGCCGGGCGGGTGCCCATCCTGGCGGGGGTCATCGGCCAGTGCTACCACGATGCTCTGGCCAACGCCGAGATGGCGGCCGAGTGCGATGCTGATGCGGCCGTGGCCGTGACGCCCTACTACTTCACCTACTCGCAGGCGGAGTTGGTCGAGTACTTCACTCGCCTCGCCGACGAGATTGCCCTGCCGCTCATCATCTACAACATCCCGCAGCGCACGGGGAACCCGCTCGCCGTCGAGACGATCCTCAAGCTGTCGGAGCACCCGCGCATCCTCGGCGTCAAGGACACGTCAGAGAACTTCATGGCCATCAGCCGCATGATCAGCCTCACGCGCGGGCGAAACGACTTCGCGGTCCTGCCCGGCACCGAGACGCTGATGGCTCCGGCGGTACTGATGGGCGGGGCCGGCGCGGTGCTCGGCGTCGCCAACCTCGCGCCCCACTTCTGCGTGCGCCTGTACGATGCCGCGCGAGCCGACGACCTCGATCGGGTCCGCGTGCTTCAGGATCAGATGGAGGACCTCTTCCGCATCTTCCGCCACTACAGCCGCGGCGAGGTCAGCATCGGCGCGGGGCTGGGCGGGCTCAAACTGGCCGTTTCGCTGCTCGGGTTGTTGGACGAGCGGCAATGCTTCCCCGGCCACCGACCTGGTGACGCGGCGGAGATGAAAGAGATGGTCGACGGATGGATCGCGCAGGGGATTATCGAGCCGCCGAAGTAGGCGCTGGAGGGACACCAGCATGGGCATGCGCGGCCCCAACGTGAAGAACCTCTTCGATCTCAGCGGCCGGGTAGCAATGGTCACCGGCGGCGCTCAGAACCTCGGGCTCGACATGGCCGAAGCGCTTGCCGAAGCTGGCGCCGACGTGGCGATCACGTCGCGCGACGCCGCGAAAGCCGAAGGCATGGCGGAGGCGCTCGCCGACGCCACCGGCGCGCGGGTCCTCGGTGTCGGGATGAACATCCTCGAGGAGGAGTCGGTGGCGGCGGGCTTTGCGCGAGTCCTGGCCGAGTACGGGCGCCTCGACATCCTTGTGTGCAATGCGGGTGGCGCCCGGTTCAGCGGCGGCACGACCTCGATCGAGGGCCGCCTGGTGGACGACTTCGACTACGTGATCACCCTCAACCTGCGTGGGACGTTTCTCTGCTGCCGCGAGGCCGTGCGGATCATGCAGCCGGCGGGGCGCGGGTCGATCATCACGACCGGGTCGATCAGCGGCATGGTCGGGCGCGACCGGTCGGTGTACGCCGGCTCCGAGAGCATGGTGCCGAACATGAGCGACTACTCGGCGGCCAAGGGCGGGATCATCGCCTTCACGCGCGACCTTGCGGCTGAGGTCGGGCGGGACGGCCTGCGCGTGAACTGCCTTTCGCCGGGGGGCTTTCTGCGCGGTCAGCCCGAGGAGTTCGTGCGGCGATACAGCGCGCAGACGATGCTCGGGCGGATGGGCACCGACGGCCTCGACCTCAAGGGCGCGGTCGTCTTCCTAGCGTCGGACGCGTCGGGGTACGTGACCGGGCAGAACCTCGCCGTCGACGGCGGCTTCACGGCCTGGTAGCGACGGCGATCTGATGCTCTCCGGGGGCAAGCTCCACGCGGGCGAAGGCCGGCGCCTGCAGGCGCCTCGCGAGGCCCGGCTTGCCATCCACCAGGACATCTTCCCCAGGACGCAAGCCGGCGAAGACGGCGAAAGTCGCCCGGTGGGCGTAGAGCTTCGCGGGCAGCTTCGTCCGCGGGCCATCGTCGCTGCGCTCGCAGTCGGTGAAGACGAGGAGAGGCGCGCCGGGGTCGGGCAGAACATGCAAGAGGCGCACGTTCTTCCCGCTTAGCTGAACCTCCAGCCGCCCGGCGGCATCGGCCCGGCGCGAGGCGACGGTGCCGTCGAGGACGTCGTAGATGAGGTACCCCGCGCCCGGTCTGAGGATGAGGGCGAGCTTGTCGGCAGGGGCCAGGCTCGCAGTCTCCTCGGTGAACCGTGCCTGCCTCGTGGCCTCCTGGTTGAGCAGGAGGTAGGCGCTCCCCGTATCCGTGTCGTATCTCGCGCAGGCCCAGCCCGGCGCACCCTCCGCCTGCGGGGCGATGCCCTCCTGGCGCAGGACTGCCTGCAGGCACGCGCGCACAAGGATCGACGTGGGGTCGGAGGGGCCATATCGCTCGGTGGGTGTGAAGTTGAGGTAAACGATGCGGCCACCCTTCGGCGTG
Source organism: Armatimonadota bacterium (assembly GCA_003170595.1). Classification (GTDB taxonomy): domain Bacteria; phylum Armatimonadota; class Zipacnadia; order Zipacnadales; family FEN-943; genus FEN-943. Next base: position 3,915 of record PMZA01000128.1, on the reverse strand, counting down.
CGCACTTCGGTCACGAGGCTCGCGTCGCCCATCTTCACGAGCGGCTTGCCGGGACACTCCACCAGGCCGCGCGGCAGGTCGAGCTTGGTGCCGACCGGCAAGCTGAAGACCTCCTTCCACTCGGGCGCGACTTCAGTGATCTGACCCGTGCGCACATCGGTCTGGCGCAGACCAGTGAGGCCAAAGACCTCGGCCGCAGCAGGTTCCTCGACCTCCGGGAAGGGCGTCAGGTACAGCCCCTTACACGGCCGCGCGGGGACGAAGCTGTGCGTCACAAGCACCCGCCCGGGCGCGCTATCCAGCCACTCGCGCATCATCGCGGCGGCGGGTCGCGGGTATTCCCACGGCGAGAACAGGACGATCCGGTACTGGTCGATGGCCTCACGGTCCATCGGGAAGAAGCCCTGGTGGTAGTCGTAGTGGAGGTCGATGAGCGGCTGCGAAAGGCTGTAGGCCTGGTTCGTCGAGTAGTCGGAGTTGTCGGCGTAGTGGACGATCGAGCGGTTGGTCATGTGCAGGACGTCGCACCTGGGCCGCTTCGCGCGATCGATCGTGTACTGGCGGAAGCCGTCCATGGCCGTGACGTAGCCGCGCCAGCAGTCGTAGAACGGGCCGCCGGGGTCGGTGGTCTCCGGGAGCGAGGCGTAGATGTAGTCCTCCTCGCGGTCGGCGAACTGGCCGTCGGCGCCGAGGGCGTAGGTGATCGCGTAGTTGGACTGCGGGTCCCAGTAGTGCGGGCGGGCGGGGCCGAAGCCTGAGTTGTCAGGATGGCCGCCGGCCGCGCCGGTCTCGCCGATGAGGCCGAGGCGTTTGTGGGCGGCCTGGTAGCCCCGCGTGTAGTACGGGAAGTTGTGGTAGCCGGCGATGGCGATCCACGCCGCGCCCCATTCCTCGAGGAAGGGCTCGCCGGTGGCCTTGAGCCGCCCCCAGGTGAGGAGGTCGCCGCCGTTGCCCACGTTCTCCGGGTTGAGGGCGGCGCGAAGCTCGCCGCCAAGCGAGTGCGCGTAGTCGCCGTTCTCCTGCGCGAAGCGGAGCCAGCAGTAGTGGTAGAGCGCGTGGAAGAGGAAGAAGTTGCGCCGCTTCGCATCCGTCGGGTTCTTCTCCAGATCGGGCGAATGTACGGGTTGGTATTCCGACCACGAAGCGCAGCCGACGTCCTGCGGCTGGAAGCGCAGGCCCGAAAGCTCGGCGAAGTAGTCCCAGAAGCTGAGGGTGCGCTCGCCGTGGGCGTCGACGATGCAGAGGCCGCCATCAGTCCCAGCGAGGGCGGCGCGGTAGGCCGCGAAGTCGGAGGGCGAGTAGCCCCATCGCCCGCCGATGTAGGGCCAGACGTAGTCGACGATCATGAAAGACGCGGCGCCGACATCGTGGATTCCCACGTCCAGGTTGCGCTTCATCGCAGCGACAGTGGCCGGGTTGCAGTAGTCGACCACGGGATAGCCCATGCCGAGGTCGGCGGGCTTACGGCCGAGGAAGTCGATCGCCCACGCGTTGTGCTCGTCGAGGTAGCCCGCAGTGACGACCGGCGCGCAGGACTGGACCGAGTAGACGATGCCCAACTCGCGCGCGGCCGCGGCAAGGGCCTTCATGTTGTCGACGTGGCCCTCATCGTAGGCGCGGCAATACTCGAGGTCGCGCCAATACGACTGGAGGCCGGCGAGGAGGGCTTTGTCGCCACCGAAGCCGCAGAAGCGCATGAGATGCTCGGGCGGAGCCTTCGCCGCGGGCGCGGCAAAGGCGCACGTCACAAGGCAAGCTGTCGCGACAATCGAGGCGAGGGTTCGCATGGGTTACGGGTAGAAGCCGAACATGTTGCCCACATCGGGGATGTGGCTCATGACCTCATCGCTGATCGCAGTCATCTTCGCGAAGACGTCCGCGGCGATCTCGCCGTCGAGGGCGGCGGCATTATCGGTCATCTGCCCGGCATCGCGCGCGCCGACGAGTTCGGACGTGATCCCCGCTTGCTCGATGACCCAGCGTATCGCCAGGTGAGTGAGGCTCCGCCCGCACTCGGCCGACAGGGCCTTCAGCTTCTCGACGCCCTCGTAGACGAAGGGCCAGTTCTCCGGCTTGAAGAGGACGTTGCCGCCGCGGTCGTCGCCTTCCTTGAACTTGGGCTCGCGCGGAAACTTGCCCGTGAGGATGCCCTGCGCGATGGAGCTGTAGGTGACGACGGCGGTGCCGTTCTGCGCGCACCAGGGGATGATGTCGCGCTCGGGGAAGCGCCAGAAGAGGTTGTAGCAGAGCTGGTGGGCGTCGATGTGGCCGACCTCGGAGACGTGCTCCATCTGCTCGACGCTGAAGTTGCTCACGCCGATGGCGCCGATCTTGCCCTGCGCGCGGGCCTGCTCGAGGGCTTCCATGACCGGGCGGAGGTCCTTGCCCGTGATCGGCCAGTGGATGTAGTAGAGGTCGACGTAGTCGGTCTGGAGGCGATCGAGGCTGGCGTCGAGTTGGCCGAAGACGTACTCGGCGGTTTGCTCGGCGGGGAAGAACTTGGTCGCCAGGAAGACCTCCTCGCGGCGGCCCTTCAGGAACTCGCCAAGCAGTGTCTCCGACCGCCCACCACCATAGCCGACGGCGGTGTCGAAGTGGGTGATGCCCAGGTCGAGGGCGGCCTGCATGGCGCTGAACGAGTCGGCGTCCTCCTGCCCGCCCCACTGCGCGCCGCCGAATACCCAGCAGCCCAGCCCGAGGGCACTGTGCTGCTTCGCCACCGGCTTGATGGTGACCAGCGGCGGTTTGAGATGATGTGTCATCGTGAGTCTCCTCTCGAACGTAAGGGCAAGGACCGGCACGGGATAAACCCGCGCCCGGAGGACGCGAGCGTCCTCACAGCAAGCGAAAGGACAGCGGCGAAGTTCGCCAAAGATTGTGTTCGCCGGGAGGACGGCCGCACCTTGGCGGGAATTGCAGGCGCGCGAGGTGAGCCCATGCGGGCAATGCTGATTGCGGGCGCGGTTCTGGTCGCCGCGGCACAACTCTGGGGGGACATATCCGTGAATCCGGATGAACGGGCGGAAGTGCGTGTTTGGATGGCCGCTAAGGTGCTTGGAGAGGCCCCTTCGATCGCCGGACCGGGCCTCTTGGTGCTCGCCAACAACGATCCTGTGCACAAGAACGAGCGCGGCGGAAAACCCCTCAAGATCGCCGACAAGACCTACACGCGCGGGCTCTACTGCCACGCCGTCAGCTCCGTCGTCGTGAAGCTGCCGGAACCGGGCAAGACCTTCTCGGCCATCGCGGGCATCGACAGCAACGAGCAAACGAGCGGGGGCCGCGGGAGCGTCATCTTCTCGGTGGTCGTCGGGGGCAAGCAGGTCTGGCGCTCCGATGTTCGGCGCGAGGGCATGCCCGGCGTGCCCGTGCAGATCGACCTCGGCGGCGCGAAGGAGTTCACGCTGCAGATAGGCGACGCGGGCGATGGCATCGCCTGCGACCAGTCGGACTGGGCCGATGCCCAGGTCGCCATGCAGGATGGGACGACGGCATGGCTGGGCGAGATGCCTTTCATCGAGAAGCCGGCCGGGCCGTTCTACACGAGCGACCCCTTCTTCTCCTTTGTGTACGACGGGAAGGCCTCTGCGGACCTCCTGCCCGGGTGGAAGCGCGAGCATGCGACGCGCAAGCTCGACGATCAGCGGACCGAGCACACCCTCGTGTGGAACGACCCGAAGACCGGCCTGCAGGTCCGGTGCGTGATGATCGAGTACCAGGACTTCCCGACCGTCGAGTGGACGATGCACTTCAAGAACACGGGCACGGTCGACACGCCGATCCTTGAGAAGATCCTGCCCCTCGACACATCGTTCCAGCGCGGGGCCGACGGCGAATTCCTCCTCCACCACAACATCGGCTCGCCCTGCAGCGCCGGGGACTATGGGCCGCTACTAACGCCGCTCGGCCCGGAGG
>PMZA01000240.1 GCA_003170595.1 Armatimonadota bacterium | reverse complement strand
CCCCCGCCTCCGCCTCCGCCCGCCGCCGAGCGCATCATGCGCATCAGCAGCATCGCCTGGGCCGGCGGCCAGCCCATCGCCACTTACGAGACCCCTGACGGCCATACCGGCGTCCTCAAACCCGGCGAGTTCGTCGGCGACTGGCAGATCTACGAGATCCTTCGCGACCGCGTCGTCGTCCGCAACCGCAACACCGGCGACGTCCAGGATCTCTTCCTCCGCCCTCGCGAGAAGATGCCCGTCATGCCCAACCAGCAACCTGGCATGATGCAACCTGGAATGATGCAGCCCGGTATGATGCAGCCCGGTATGATGCAGCCCGGCATGATGCCTGGGATGATGCAACCTGGCATGCAACCTGGTATGATGCAGCCCGGCATGCAACCCGGCGGCTTTCAGCCGGGGGACCAATAGCGTCTCGTCGCGCGAACCCCGCCCGAACCGATGGGCGCGTAAGGTGTTTGTCCTCATTAAGAGGGCGCTATAATAGTTAAGTAGCCCTTGGGCTTTCTAGATCAGGAGGCATGGACGATGAGGTCATCTCAGCGCGTTGTTCTCTTTGCGGTGGGCCTTTGCATGGCGGGCTCGCTCTTCGCGGGCGTCGCAGCGCTTGCCCAACAGCAGGCCCCCCCCGACCAAACCAAGCTTAAGGTCAGCTTCGAGGACGCCACCATCGGCGAGGTCATGAAGGTCCTCCAGGCGGCCGGCAAGTTCCAGTACGCCCTTCCGCCCCAGTACGCGGACAGGCGTATCACTGTCCAACTCGCCGACGTCACCGCCGAAGAGGCCTTGCAGGTCGTCCTGAATCAGGCTGGCCTCATGGCTGTCAACGACAACGGCGTCTGGACCGTTCGCCCCAAGGCGGCGGCCCGCACCGGCAGCCGCGGTGGCGGCCGCGCGGCCACGGGCGTCGCCACGGGCCAGGCCGGCATCCGCACTCCCCCAACGGTCGCTGCAGCGGCCGCTCCCACTACCGCCGCGACGCAGGCCGGCACCCGTCCCTGGAAGCGCGAGGGTGAGATCACCCGCCTGCTCCAGATCCGCTACACTGACCCCGGCCTGCTCTCGATGCTCTACGGTGGCAGCATCATCTACGGTGACGAGAACCTCTCCGGCGGCGGCAGCAGCGGCCAGAACGGCGGTAACAACAACGGCCAGAACGGCCAGAACGGCCAAAACGGCAACAACAACAATAGCAACGGCAACAGCGGCGGCTTCGGTGGCCGCTCCAACAACAACTCCGGCAGCAGCAACCGCGGCTACTAGTAGCCGCGTACGTCTGGTCTTTCTTGGCTTCTGATTTGGCAGTGGGCTCGTCGCCCCTTGGCGAGCCCGTCGATCAGTGATACAATAGCGATCGTGGACGCCGGGGCTGGCAATAGGGAGGGAGTCCGGCTTGAGCAAAGACACCTATGTGGCAAAATTGGCAGCAGCCTTCGCGATAAGCCTCCTGCTCATTCCCTTGGCTTACGCCGAGCAGCCAGCTGACCCCGGCTCAACGCCTATCAGTATCGACGCTAAAGACGTCAGCGTCACTGAGGCGTTGCGCATGCTGGCTAAGGCTGCGGGCGTCAGCATTGTCATCGGCTCCGATGTTCAGGGCATCCTGCCCAGCATCGAGCTGCATGACGTCACCGTCGACACCGCCCTTCGCATGATCGCCCTTGCCCACGGGCTCTATTGGTATAAAGACGGCGACGTCTACATCGTCACCGCCACCGAGCCCAAGGGCAAGACCGGCAGCCCCGCGCCCGCTCCAGCCGCCACTGGCGACTATGGCGGCAGAGGCGGCGCCGGGACCGGCCAGCTTCCCTTGCCCGCCCAGCCCTCCACCATCGGCCTCGCTCAGCCCTCCGCCTCCCTTGTCGGCATGGACGGCAGCGGCATCCCCGCTCCTCCGGTAGCCTCCGGTCCCTCCACTGTCATCGCTGACGGCGATCGCGACCACCGGCTCGTTACGGCCTTCATCCCGCTCAAGTACGCGAGCGCCGCGCAGGTCGCCCTGATGTTTGGCGGCTCCGTTAGCAATGTCCCGACTGTCGGCGGCCCCGGCTCTGCGAACCGGGGACGCAACTACGCGGTCACCTCCGAGCCTGGCCTGGCCTCCGTCATGGGTGGCGCGGGTGGCGGCGGTGGCGGTCTCGCCAGCCTCAACCAGTACGGCGGCGGCGGCGGCGGCGGGTACGGCGGCGGCGGCGGCGGCAATCGCGGCGGTAACCAGGGCGGCAACAACGGCAATAACGGCAACAACGGCAACGGGAACGGGAACGGGAACGGGAATAGCCGAGGCGGGGGGCGAAGTGGCGGCGGCTTCGGCGGCGGCGCCGGCGGCGGCAGCAGCGTCCTCCAGCTCCCCAGCGAGTTCATGCAGCCTCCCATCGCCTACATGCCCCAGAACGCTCTGATCGTCCAGGGCCTTCCCGACGAGATCGACCAGGTCAAGGAAATGGTGTCCCAGCTTGACGTCGTCGCCAAGCAGGTTGAGATCTCCGTCAAGTTCGTCCAGGTCACCATCAACGCCACCAAGTCCTTCGGCATCGACTGGACCGTCACCGACAGCCAGCTCGAATTCTTCAACCTTGGCTTCGCTCCGGCCTCGGCCGTTAACAACGTCGTCCGCTTCTCCAAGGGCCGCTTTACCGCCACTCTCGCCGCCGCCCTTTCCGACGGCCGCGCCACGGTCATGGCCGAACCCATCGTCACTACCCAGAACAACCTCCAGGCCGAGATCGACTTCTACACCGAGATCCCCTACTTCAGCGCCACAGTCACCTACAACGAATTCGGCAACCGCACCGTTGACTACTCCACCGGCGGCGGAACAGGCGGCGCCAACGGCGGCGGCAACATGATCTACCTCAACAACAGCCTTACAGTCACCCCGCGCATCAACGGCGATGACTCCATCACCATGGAGTGCTACCCCGAGATCGACCAGCAGGTCGGCACGGTCACTGGCCCCAATGGCGAGAGCATGCCCATCACTAGCAACTGGTACATCTACGTCCCGCAGGTCACCGTCGCCGATGGCGAGACCCTCGCCCTGGGCGGCATGATCAACAAGACCGAGGACGAGAACTACCGCTCCACTCCACTCCTCTCCGAGATCCCGATCCTTGGCGAACTCTTCCGCTCGAAGACCAAGACCATCAGCAACAGCGAGGTCCTCATCTTCGTGACGCCGCGCATCGTGCGCACGATCCCGCGTGAGTAGTTCCGCCGTCCCCAAACTGGTCTGCTCAACGAACGGCACCCCTCGGGCGTGCCGTTCGTTCTTACAGGTAGAGCTATGACGCGCCTCGATCTCAAGACTGCCGGAGAGTCCCACGGCCGCGGCCTCGTCGCGCTGCTCACGGGGCTGCCCGCCGGCTTGCCTGTCGACCTCCCCTCACTTAACGCCGACCTCCGCCGCCGTCAGTTGGGCCACGGTCGCGGGGATCGCATGAAGATCGAGTCCGACGAGGGAGAGATCCTCGCCGGCGTCCGCCACGGCCACACTACCGGCGCGCCTGTCGCCCTCCTCGTCTGGAACCGCGACTTCGCCGTCTGGCAGGCCGATATGGCCGCTCACTTAGCGCCCGGCCAGGAGCCGACGCGTCCGCCTCTCCGCCGTCCTCGTCCGGGCCACGCCGACCTCGCTGGCGGGATGAAGTTCGGCCACTACGATCTGCGCGATGTCCTCGAGCGCGCTAGCGCCCGCGAGACCGCTGCCCGCGTCGCCGCCGGCGCTGTCTGCCGCCAGCTCCTCGCGCGCTTCGGCGTCGTTCTCCGCAGCCGCGTCCTATTTATCGGCTCCGCTTCAGCTCCTGCCGCCGACCTCGAGTCGCGCGGCCCCCTCGACGATGTCTGGCAGACGATCGAGTCCTCACCAGTCCGCACCGACGACCCCGAGGCCGAGGCCGCGATGGTCTCCGCCATCGACGCCGCCCGCGCCGAGGGCGACACTCTCGGCGGCGTTGGCGAGGTGATCGCCTTCGGCGTCCCGCCCGGCCTTGGCAGCTACACCTCCTGGGATGCACGCCTCGACGGCGCCCTCGCCGCCGCGCTGATGTCGATCCCGTCGGTAAAGGCCGTCGAGATCGGCGACGGCTTGGCGTCCGCGCGCCTCCCGGGCTCGCAGGTCCACGACGAGATCGTGCCCGATTCGATGCGCCCTTACGGCGCCGGCCGCGCCTCCAACCGCGCCGGTGGCGTCGAGGGCGGCGTCTCCAACGGCGAGCCCATCGTCCTCCGCGTTGCCTTCAAGCCGATCCCGACTCTCGTCCGCCCGCTCGGGTCCATGAACCTCGACTCCCACCAGTCCCAGCCCGCGCATCACGAGCGCTCCGACGTCTGCATCGTGCCCGCGGGCTGCGTCGTGGCCGAGGCGATGACTGCCCTCGCTCTCGCCGATGCCCTTCTCGTCAAGTTCGGCGGCGACCACCTCGACGACACCGTCGCCGCCTTCGAGCACTACCTTCATCGCCTGGGGGTTCGCCCGCATGGCAGCGTCTGACATGCCCGCCCCGGACGGCGCCCTGAGCGGCGACCTCCGCATCCTCGACGCGCCCGGCCCCTTGCGGCCGCCTGCGCACGCGGTCTGCCTCGTCGGTTTCATGGGCGCGGGCAAGACTGAGGCTGGCCGCCTTCTCGCCGGCCTCCTTGGCCTTCCACTCGTCGATACCGACGATCTCGTCGAGGCCCGCGCCGGCCGCACGATCCGGGAGATCTTCGAGGCCGACGGAGAGTTCGCCTTCCGCGACCTCGAGCACGCCGCCCTCCGCGAGGCCCTCGCCGGCCCGCCCGCCATCGTCGCGACCGGCGGAGGCATCATGCTCCGCCCCGACAACGTTAACCTGATGCGCGAGGTCGGCCCCATCCTCTGGCTCCAGGTCACAGCCGACGAAGCCCTCGATCGCGTCGGCGACGCGGCCACTCGCCCGCTCCTCGACTCCGAAGATCCCTACCTCCGCGCCGCCGAGCTTCTCGCCGGGCGCGAGTCGGTCTATTCCCATGCCGACTACGAGGTCGATACCTCCGGCTGTTCTCCGGTCGACTGCGCCCGCCAGATCGCCGGCCTTCTCGCCGCCGATCCTCGCGCCTGCACCCTCAGCCCACGCTTCGCTCCTAGCGTCCCTATCGCCGTCCCGGGCTCCTGCTACTCAGGCCTCGTCGGCCACGGCCTGCTAGACCGCGCTCACGTCCTCCTCGACGCCGCCGGCCTCACCCCGCGCACTGCCGCGATCGTCTCACCCGAGGGCCCCTGCGCGGCCTACGCCGACCGCCTCGCCCGCTCGCTGACCACGGCTGGCTGGCGCCCGCACCTCCTCTCCGTCCCCGATGGGGAAGAGAGCAAGTCTCTCTCCGGCCTCGGCACGCTGTGGGAGGTTTTCGCCACCGCCGGCCTCGACCGCGGCTCCGTAGTCTTCGCTGTCGGCGGCGGAGTAGTGGGCGACCTCGCGGGCATGGCTGCCGCGACCTACATGCGCGGCCTCCCCCTCGTCCACGTTCCCACCTCTCTCCTCGCCCAGATCGACAGCAGCCTCGGCGGCAAGGTCGCGATCAACCTTTCCCAGGGCAAGAACCTCGCCGGCGTCTTCCATCAGCCGCGCCTCGTTCTCGCCGACCTCCTCACCCTCGACACCTTGCCCGACGCCCACCTCCTCGACGGCCTCGCCGAGGGCATCAAGCACGCCGTCCTCTTCGACGCCGACCTCTTCGCCTGGCTTGAGGCCTGTCACGCCGGCCTCCTCGCCCGCGATCCGATCGCCCTCCGCTACTTCGTCGCCCGCAACGTTCAGCTCAAGGCCGCCGTCGTCGCGGCCGACCCGACAGAGTCGGGCTTGCGCGCGGTGCTCAACTACGGGCATACTGTTGGTCACGCCCTCGAGCGCGCGGCCCCGGCCTGGGGTCTCACGCACGGTCAGGCGGTCGCGGTCGGCATGGTTGCCGAGGCGCGCGCTGCCGTCGCCGGAGGGCTATCGAGCCCGCAGGTTGCCGATCGCCTGGAAGCCCTTGTCTCCGCGGTCGGCCTCCCCGCGCGTGCGCCACGGCTGGACCTCGAGGTCGCCCTGGCCGCGCTCAAGCTCGACAAGAAGATTGTCCAGGGCAGCCTGAGGAGTCCGGTCGTCGCCGATATCGGCACGGTCGCGCTCTGTGATGTCGATCCCGATTTCTTCGCCGCGGCCCTTCGCGCGGTGGTCTCGTAGCCAAATGTCCTTACGCCAACCCGGTCCCAACCAGGAGCCCCTCACCGCCCTTTACCGGGGCTGTGGCCTCACCGTCGCCGTCCTCCTCGGCCTCTTCGTTCTGGCCACCCTCGCCACATACTTCGTCTTCCAGGCGCCGGGCAACGAGGTCAAGGTCCCCAACCTCGTCGGCAAGCCCTCCCAGGACGCGCAGGTCGAGGCCGAGAAGCTCGGGCTCGTCCCACGCGTAGCCGGCGGTCGCTACGATGACGGCATCCCCGCGGGTGCCGTCTGCGCGACCGAGCCCCCCGCCGGCCGCGCTGTCCGTTCGGGTCGTGGCATCCACCTCTTCCTCAGCAAGGGGCCGCGCAGCTCGGGCATCCCCGACCTCACGGGCAAGACCGTGGCCGAGGCCCGCGACCTCCTGCAGCGTCGCGCCCTCGCCGTCGGCGAAGTCTGGAGCAAGCGCTCTGACGAGAAGGTCGGCATCATCGTCGGGCAGTCGGCGTCGCCCGGCTCGAAGGTCGCCGCGGGCACGACCATCGACCTCGAGACGAGCGGCGGGCCTGACTTCGGCGTCGTCCACGTCGAGGGTTCGCCCGATCATCTCTTCCGCACGGTCGTCGTCCGCGTCCCCGACGATGGGGTGCAGCATCACATCATCGTTAAGATTGAGCACAGCGGCGCCGAGCAGGTCGTCCACGACCGCCTCTACCCTCCTCGTGAGCGCGCCGAGATCGAGGTCAGCGGCGAGACGGGCGACCGCGTGCTGGTCCTCCTCGACGACCGCAACATCCTCACGAGCCGCCTCTAGCTTTCCTTCGTCCTTCGCATTATCCACGCGAACCATTCGCCTTCGCTTTTGTCTCTTTCCTTGCTGTCCGCGTTCTCCCGTCACTTGTCTCACCCCATCGCTCGCGTGGTATGCGACCCGATGGCGAATGGCCTGCGTCGCGAGTCAGCCGCCGTAGGCGGCGTGGGAGGTCCGGAGGNNTGCAGGGGCAGAGCCCCTGCTGGAGGTTTGCTTCTGCCGTCCGATCGTGAACTTGTAGACCGCTTCCAGGCAGGCGACAGGGGTGCCTTCGACGATCTCGTCCGCACCCACTATCGTCGCGTCTACAATCTCGCCTACCGCATCCTCGGCAACCCCGACACCGCCTCCGACGCCGCCCAGGCCGCTCTGGTCCGCGCCTTTAACGGGCTCCCCTCCTATCGCCACAACTCGGCCTTCACGACCTGGCTTTATCGCATCGTCGTTAACGTCTCCCTCGACCACGCCCGTCACGCCAAGCGCTCGGCCACGGTCCCCCTCGATGCGCCCGACGACGAGCACGCCTCTCTCGCCGAGCAGCTTCCGGCCGACGAGGTCGACGATCCCTCGGCCTCCCTCCTCCGGAGCGAACGCGCCCATGCGGTCCAGGCGACGCTCCTCACGCTCCCGGCCTTCCAGCGCACGGTGCTGGTCCTCTACGAATTGCAGGGCCTCTCCTACGACGAGATCGGCGACATCCTCGCGGTCCCGGTGGGCACGGTGAAGTCGCGGCTGAATCGCGCGCGCGCAGCTTTCGCCAGGCAGTTCTCCGGACACTTGGAACTTTTCGGAATCGGCGAGAGTCGAACCGCCCGAAGTGACGAAGATGAGTGACGCCAAGCGGATGCAGAGCCTTTCCTGCAAGCGAGTGCGAGCCGACCTCGCGGCCTACGCGGCCGATGATCTCGACGCGCACCTGAGGGCGTCCTTTGAATCGCACCTCGCTTCCTGCGCCGATTGCTCCCGCGCGCTCGATGAGCTTCGTGGCGCGCTCGGCGCTCTCCGCGCAGAGGCAGAGGTCGACCCTCCGCCTCACGCGATGGACCGCGTGCTCTGGCATCTCTCGACCTTGCCGACGTCGGCAAAGCGTCGCCGCTGGGCGCCCATCGCCGGCCTCTCGACCGTCGCCGCCGTCGTCGTCCTCGGCATCGTGCTCACGGTCGTGACCCTCAACCGCTCTTCGCTGCCGACGCCGATGGCTGGCGCCGAGCGCAAAGCCGCGGTTGCCGAGTCCGCGCCCGGCGGCATGACAGCCGCAGCGCCTACCGCGCCCGGCGCGGTCACTCCTTCCTTACCCGCCGCGCCTTCCGCCGGCGGCGCCACCGAATCTCTTGGGGGGCAGCCTTCGTCTGGTCAAAGCCCGGCTTCTGCCGGGACTGCGGCCGGCCCTGCCCAAAGGCGCGCCCCCCTTACGCCCTCCTCCCGGCCCCCGACTGCGGCCGGACCCGCAGGCAAGCCTGTTCCCGTTGTACCTCCGGCGCCACTGCCGGTGCCGTCCACGAAGGGTGCGGCTGGCGGCCGTGGTTCCGGAGCCGGTGCTCCCGGTAGCCTTGCCGATGGCGCCGGTCGGAAGTCCGCGTCTCCATCGCCTCCCTTCCATGTCATGGAGGCGCCCCCGGCACGCGCTGGCGGCATGGCAGGCATGGCCGCTGGCGGCGCAGGAGCAGGCGCCCCAGCCGGCCCAGCAGGTCCCCTTGCAGCCGCCGCCCCTGCGGAGGTCTCCCTCCCCTCAGCCCGTCGGGTCCACACTCTCGGCGGCCCCGGCCCGACGACCGCGGAGCTTCGCGCCGGCCTCTTCACCACCGTCAGCGACAAGTACTGGCAGATCCGCGTAGAGGCCCCGCACCCCGTCTTCGCAGGCCAGCGCGCCGACTTCGGCCTCCTCTTCGATGGTCGCGAGACTCTCACGTCCGTCCGCGCCGTCGTGATCGGCCCCTCCGGCCGCGAACTCGGCAAGCCCGTCGACATCGCCCTCATCCCTTCCGGCGGCGAGGTCCAGGCCTCCGTCTCCTTCATGATCCCGAAGGCCGGCCACGCGGACGTTGCCGTCTCCATCGAGGCCGACCACCCGGTCCTCCGCACGCGCATCCCCATCTCCCTTGACGTCGAGGCCGCGCCCGTCGCGCCGGCGCCCGTCGTGAAGATGGCTCTCCGTGACGTACCTCTCCGCCGCGCCCTCGCCGAGATATCGCGCGACACCGGTGCGAAGATCACGGTCGCAACGAAGCTCGCCGACCTCACCGTCGACGCCGACTTCGCCGACCCCATTCCGCTCGAAGCCGCCCTCCGCCTACTCGCCGAGCAGGTAGGCGGCACGGTCGAGCGAACCCCAGACGGTGCGTACAGAGTGATGGAGGTGCGTTAGCATGAAGCTCTTCGGCCCTTGCCTGGCCGTCCTTTGCCTCCTCGCTTCGGCGACAGTCCTCGCGTGCATAGTCATCCCCCGCCCCATCCTTCCGCCTCATTCGCCTCAGCCCACGCCTGCCTGGCTTGAATGCCGCGAGCAGCACGTCACCTTCGACATCGAGCATCCCGTCGCCCGCGTGAAGGTCGTCACCACCCTCTTCAATCCGCACAACGTCCCCATCGAGGGCCAGTTCCTTTTCCCAATTCCCCCCGGCGCCTCGGTGACGAAGTTCCAGTTCACGGTCGACGGCAAGCTCACGACCGGCGAGATCCTCCCCGCCGACAAAGCTCGCGACATCTACATCTCCTACGTCCGTGCCACCCGCGATCCCGCCCTCCTCGAGTACTCCGACTACGCGATGTTCACCGCCCGCATCTTCCCGATCCCCGCGCAGACCGAGCGCCAGATCAGCCTCGAATACATCCTCCCCCTCAAGCCCGACGCCGACCTCGTCCGCCTCTTCCACAACCTCAAGCTCGGCCGCGAGAACCTTCCCGAGTCCGCCAAGCTCGTCATCGAGGGCCACATCCACAGCGCCGTCCCCCTCACGACGATCTTCTCGCCCACCCACGAACTCGACGTAGTCCGCAAGTCGCCCAACGAGGCCAGCTTCTCCCTCGAACTCGACAAGCACCCCTTCGACCGCGACTTCGTCCTCTGCTACGGCGTGACCAAGTCCGACCTCGGCATGTACCCGCTCGTCAACCGCTCGCCCGGCGAGGACGGCTACTTCCTCCTCGCTCTCGCCCCGCCCGCGCCCGACGAGAAGAAGTCGCCGCCGAAAGACGTCGTCCTCGTCCTAGACACCTCTGGCAGCATGAAGGGGGAGAAGCTCGATCAGGCCCGCCGCGCCCTCGACTACGCGCTCAAGGCCCTCTCGCCCGACGACCGCTTCGACATCCTCTCCTTCGCGACCACCGTCCGCCCCCTCGACGATAAGCTCCTTCGCGCCACGCCCGATAACCTCGAGCGCGCCCGCAAGTACATCGACGACCTCGAGGCCGTCGGCGGCACCGCCCTTAACGACGCCCTCGTCTCAGCCTTCTCTACCCTCGACGCGAAGGCTGACCGCCCGCGCTACGCCCTCTTCTTC
>PMZA01000014.1 GCA_003170595.1 Armatimonadota bacterium | reverse complement strand
GCGGCGTATTCGAGGATCGGGCGGATTCTTTTTCGCAGGGTCGGTACGTCCGTGCATGGAACAGAAATGCGTTCGAGCCACGACGCGCGGCGCAGCGTCGCGAGCATATCGCCGAAGCTCGGCTGCGCCTTGCTTTCGTACCAGGGCATGGCGGGCAGACGCGCGGCGCGCAGGTGCTGTCCCTGGGTGACGTACCAGATCACCACCAGGCTGTAGCTCCAGAGCGCCATGGGAGCGGTGCGCTCCACGGCGTGCTCGGTACGGTTCTGCGGATCCTCGAAGCCGAGGCGGCCCTTGCTGTCATGGAAGCTGACCTCCAGGGACCACCGTTCCGAGAATCGCTCGATGATGGTCTGCGGCGCCAGCGTGGGATCTGTGGAGACGAAGACATCGTCGCGCTCGTGCCCGGGAAACCCTCGTACCAGCACGAGCCGCAGCAACTCGCTGCCGGCCACGACGTACCACAGGGCGTCGATGACCAGGATTCGGACCGTGACGGTCTTGCCGTACGCCGTGATGCGAGCGCGCAGCCAGCGCGCGTCCTTGCGAGCTGCGCGTTGGCTGGGCGAGCGCACCCGCGCGCCGCGGACTCGAGGTCGACCGCGCTGGCCGCGAGGTCTCGGCGGTGGAGCGTACAGAGCAGCGTCCAGTCGAGAACGACCGATCAGGGTCACGTTGCTCGGTCGCCCCTTGATGAGCGAGCCGTTGGTGTAGGCCGAGTCGCCGACCACGATCAGCTTGCGTTCAGGTAGCGTGCGCGCCAACAGCTCGACCAACTCACGCGCCAGCTCGGTAGTCTTGCGGAACACGCGGCCGTCCTTCTTGCAGCGCTTCTGGGTGCGATGCAGGCGGAAGAGCACCGGCAGTGCCCAGGTCTTGCCGAAGCAGTAGACGTTGATGCTGAGCACAACCCAGACGTGACCCCAGTGGAAGAAGGGGCGCTTCCCGGTCGACAGCAGCGGATCGCGGTGCATGGAGGCGGCCGCGATGCACTTGCCGGTGTGCCGGCCGAGCGTATCGTCGACCGGCACCACGATCGGCGCCTTGGGGTCCAGCAATGGAACGACCAGCCGGACCACGACCAGTCCGACCTCGTCGGTGACCCAGCTACCGCGCGCGAAGAACCGGTGGAAGCTCGAAATGTGCTTGATGCCGACGGCTTGCGCGGCACGCACGGTCTCGGTGACGGTATGCCGTCGCAGGTTGAGGACCCAGCCCGAGGCCAGCCAGGTGAAGGTCACGAACGACGGCGCGGTGAAGCACGCGGCAAACTGTTGCAGCAGCGCCGCGAAACTCGGTACGATGCACGAATCCAGCATGGATCTCTCCCGATGAGGGTGTGTGTGACAACCGCTTCATCGCAGAGAACGTCCTCAATGGAAACCCCGTACGCGCTCGGATCTCGGTCCGGGTAGCGCACGGGTGTCATCGATTCGCGGCAGGTCGTGCCGGATGCGCGCCGCAGCGGCGTCCAGCCAATCGGGGACCTCGCCCGCGGCGCGCTGCTCCCTCGCCAGGCTGTGGCGTCGCAGTGGAGCCGCTGCGTGGACGTTGTAGCAGCCTCGCCTGGCTTCAGGAGCCTGAGCCACCAGGCCGACGAAGAGCGACGCTGACGCCAGCTCCGTCAGCGACGTCAGCATCTCAATGCACCGAGCGTCAGCGTCACTCGAGTCGGCGCCGTGCCCGGCAGCCAGTTCCCCGGACGGACGGACCTACCCGAGGCACGGAGCTGCCACGACCTGCCCCTCCCGCGGCGTCGCGGAGGCGTAGCCGACGCGCCGACGCAAGGGAGGGGCCAACCGCGCGCCGCCGGCGTAGCCGGCGAGCGCGGTGGGGGTGGGCACATCACCCTCGAAAAGTGCGCAACACGAGACTAGGTGTCCCGAGTTTTCCGAAGAATCGTGCTCCACACCGTGGACACCGCACTCGCACCCACGCGGTGCGGGCCGCGACGAACGTGACCCAGCACGCACTCCACCAGTACCCCCATCGCTCGACCCGGTGCGTCACTTGGAAGATGACAAACGACGCGACCACGCCCAAGAACGCGAGCCAGAAGACCGTCCGCCACCTAGCCGTAGTTCGCCACGCCATCGCGTAGCGCTCCCGTTCGGTCTCGTGCGACTCGTCCATCTTCGGCTACTCCCCGTCAGGGCCGGGGTCGCCGGGTGCGCCATACGGCAGGCCGCAGTTCCTGCATCGGTCTGGAAGCCCGAACTTGGGAGGCGCCATCTCCGTCGACGCCAACCTGAAGTAGGACCCCATGAACGCTTTCCCGCATCGGGGACAGGCGACTGCGAAGCGGAAGAAGGATGCGGCCGTGACGGAGCAGAACATCGGCGTTGCGACGATTATCGCCACGGTCTGGAACGTCGGCCACGCCATCGCGGCCGCAAACAGTGCCAGGACCGGCAACAAGCCCCAAGTGCAGGTCCTCTGGTATCGGCGCAGCTCTGCCCACGCAGCTTCGTATCGCCCCTGGTCCGTCTTCGCGCTCTCACCCACGGCGGGTCGCCTCCTGAGTCCGGCGCCGAGACTGCATAGCGCCCGTGCCCCTCGGTCCACCCGTTTCGGCGAACCACATGAGCCACGCCAAGCAGCCGGTTGCGCCTGCGCCCAGCACGTGCAGGCCGTGTACCTCGGGCCAGACCGCATGCGCCAGACCGGCGCCGAGCAGCGCACCCAGCACGGCGATGGCGAACACGGAGGAACGGAGCCACGCTGGTAGCTGTCGCCAGGCTC
>PMZA01000134.1 GCA_003170595.1 Armatimonadota bacterium | reverse complement strand
GGTTGGGGCTGAGGCGGAGGCGGGGGTTGAGCATCGGCGCGGGAGTGGGTGGATAGTTGGGCCACGGCCGCGGCTAGGGCTGGGACTAGCGCTGCGCCGAAGAAACGGCGGCGGGTAAGGCGTGCGTCGGAATCAGCATCGGGCAAGGAAGGCATCGAAGGCACCTCCGGGTCGTTGGGGGTGGGTTCGACGGAAGGAGGTGAAGGCCTTCGGGGGATGTGGGAAGCAGGCGAAGACTAGGTCCTTCGTCGGGCGAAGGGCGCCCTCCTCAGGATGACAACGAAAGGAGAAGAGCCAAAGGCTAAGAGCAGGGCCGGATTCGCCCTTCGACAAGCTCAGGGCTGATTCGGCCCCTCCGAAGAGCCAAGCAAAGGACAACGACCAGACCTATACTAGCCCTCGGGGAACTGGTAGTTGGGCGCTTCTTCCGTGATGATGATGTCGTGCGGGTGGCTCTCGCGAAGGCCCGACGCCGTGATCCGCACGAAGCTCGCCTTCTCCTGCAACTCCTGCAACGTCGACGCGCCCACATACCCCATCCCCGCGCGGAGGCCGCCGATTAGCTGCGTCACCACAAAGGACAGGAGGCCCTTATACGGTACGCGCCCCTCGAGCCCCTCCGGCACGAGCTTCTCCGCGTCGACCTCGGCCTGGCGGTAGCGCTCGCGGGAACCCTCGCGGTCCTTCATCGCAGAGAGCGACCCCATGCCGCGGTATTCCTTGTACGTGCGGCCGCGGTACAGGACCGTCTCGCCCGGGCTCTCCTCGGTGCCGGCGAATAGTGCGCCGATCATGACCGAGTCAGCGCCGGCGGCGAGGGCCTTGGTGATGTCGCCGGAGTACTTGATGCCACCATCGGCGATGATGGGGATGTCGTGCTCGCGGGCGGCGCGGACGCATTCGAGGATGGCCGTGATCTGAGGGACACCGATGCCGGCGATGACGCGGGTAGTGCAGATGGAGCCTGGGCCCATGCCGACCTTGACCGCGTCGGCGCCGGCGGCTATGAGATCGCGGGTGCCCTCGTAGGTGGCGACGTTTCCGGCGATGACCTGCACGCCCGCGAAGGCCTCCTTCACCTGGCGGATGGCGGCGAGGATGTTGCTGGAATGACCGTGGGCGGAATCGATGACGAGAATGTCGACGCCGCGCTCGACGAGGGCCGTGGCGCGCTCGATCATTTCCGTGCCGACGCTGATGGCCGCGCCACAGCGCAGGCGGCCCAATTCGTCCTTGCAGGACTGAGGGTACTTGGTGACCTTCTCGATGTCCTTGATGGTGATGAGGCCGCGGAGATTGCCCTCGGCGTCGACTACCGGTAGCTTCTCGATGCGGTGCTGGTGGAGGATCGCCTTCGCCTCTTCGAGGGTCGTGCCCTCGCGGGTGACGACGAGGCGGTCGGCGGCGGTCATGACCTCGGAGACCGGGCGGCCGAGGCTTGTCTCGAAGCGGAGGTCGCGGTTGGTGAGGATGCCGACGAGGCGCGGGCCCTCGGTGATGGGGAGGCCTGAGATGCGATACTGAGACATGATATCCAGGGCGTCGCGGACGAAGGCATCGGGGCGGAGGGTGATCGGGTCGACGATCATGCCGCTCTCGGAACGCTTGACGCGATCGACCTCCATCGCCTGGCGCTCGATGGGCATGTTGCGGTGGATGATGCCAAGGCCACCCTCGCGCGCGAGGCCGATGGCCATCGGCGCCTCGGTGACCATGTCCATGGCGGCGGAGAGGATCGGGGCGTTGAGGCGGAGGTCGCGGGTAAGGCGAGTGCTGACGTCGACCTGCGAGGGCAACACCTCGGAGTAGCCGGGGAGCAGGAGGACATCGTCAAAGGATAGACCCATGGGACCGATGTTAGCGTCGGCCAAGGAAAGACCCCCTCGGGCGGGTGTGACAAAGCGCCGTGGTCACGGCATCAGGATTGTAGGCGAAGCATACCCAGAAAGGGCGCGGACACAACCCAAGACGCACCCGGGCATAAATGCCCGCCCTACAGAGAATCAGGTCGCACCCCTCGCCGCGCGATCAGCGCAATTCGAGCGACGCCCACATGGCCTCAAGGTAGTTCTGAGGCTTGCAGACCCACTCGAACTTCTCGGGCTTGGCCGCGGCGATCGGGTACATCGGGGCGCCCTCGCACAGGCCCAGGGCCTCGCAGGTCAGCGTCTTCGCCTCGCGGATGTCGGGCAGTGGCTGCTTATAGTTCGGGTTCGGCATCCACCCGCTCTTCTTGTTCTTGCCCTTGCCTTCCGTGACGAGCCACCAGCCAAAGCCGCGAGCGGCAGCCACCGGATCGTAGTAGGACTTGAACCAGTTGCACACCCAGTTGGACATGACCAGCGGCTTGCCGGGACGAGCGTTGATCGTGACGTGGCCGTAGTTGGGGGGCATGACGACCTTCTGGCCGGGCTTGGCGTGGACGATGATGAAGTCGTCGACCTTGCCGTAGAAGCGGTCGGAGTAGATGTCGTCGACCTTCTGCAGGACGTAGATGCACTCGCCGTAGAGGACTTCGTAGACCTCGGGCCAGGAGAGGTTGTACTTCCAGTCGAGGTCGGAGATGTAGGGGTGATAGTGGCCGGCGGTCTTGAAGAACTCGGTGCCGAGCATGTCGCCGCGGAAGACGGAGATGTCATAGCGGAGGCCGGTCTCGTCCTTGAGGCCGGCGTGCTTGGCGAGAGAAATGTCGCGGTACATCCAGTAGACGATGTCCGGGCCCTTGCAGTCGGGGTCGCGGAGGACCGGGCGAAGCTCGTCGAGCATCTTGAGCGCGGGCTCCGGGAGCGACCAGTCGCGCTTGGTGGAGCGGAGCTCGAAAGTCTCCGGGTCGAATTCGATGGGCAAACCGCTGAACTCTTCCAAACTCTTCATCGTGAAGCCCTCCCCTCAGATGCCGAGCCCAAGGCTCAGAGCTAAGAACTCAGGGCGACCATGGCCACGGCGGCGGCGCCAAGGACGCCGGCGTCATAGCCTAAGGCCGCTCCCACAAGCGGAACGTCAGTGATCCACTCCATGGCGAACCGGGCGTAGCTCTCGCGCGCCGGCCCGAGGTAGAGATCGCCGAGGGCGGACACTCCTCCGCCAACGACCATCACCGCCGGGTCGACAAGATTGGCCGCGAGGGCCAGTCCCCAGCCGAGAAAGCCGGCTGCCTCGGCCGCGATAGCGCGGGCTCTGGCGTCACCGGCTGAAGCATATTCGCCGACAACTAGGCCCGTCAAGTCTGCGACGTCGGCGAGGGCCGAGCCGTCGAGGAGGCCTGCCTCGCGCATCTCACGGGCGCGACGCCCGATCGCATCGCCGGAGGCCAGGGCCTCGAGGCAGCCGCGATTGCCGCAGGGGCATGGCGGGCCGTCGGGGACGAGCACGAGGTGGCCNNGCCATGAGCGCCGCGGTGAATCCGGCCGCCGAGGATCAGGCCCCCGCCGATGCCTGTGCCGACGTTGACGTAGAGGACCGGGTCGAAGCATCGTCCGGCGCCGAAGGCTGCCTCGGCGAGGGCGCCGGCGTTGGCGTCGTTTTCCAGATAGACCGGGAGCGAGAGGGCGTCGTGGAAATCGCGTGCGAGGGGGCGGCCGGACCATCCCTCGACGTGGTGCGAGCGGCGGATCATGCCGGCTGCGGCGTCGACGGGTCCGCCGAAACCGATGCCCACGGCGACGGGTGGCTCGGATGCGGAGGAAAGGAGGTCGCGGCAGGCCGAGAGAAGCTCGGGCATGCAGGCGTCGGCGCCTGCTCCGCGAGGAGTGGACATACGACGGACAGATGCGACAGCGCCGTCCTCGGAGGCGAGGCCCGCGGTCATGTTCGTGCCGCCGATGTCGATGCCGAGAAAGAGGCGAGGCATGGGGGGACGTCTCCGGGCGCTACTCGACCATCGCGGCTTCGATGAGGTCGCAGAGGAGGTGGCCGAGGAGGAGGTGGCACTCCTGGATGCGGGCGGTCATGTCGGCGGCGACGCGAAGCTCGATATCGCAGAGCGGGCCGACCTTGCCGCCATCCTGGCCGGTGAAGCCGATGGTGTTAACGGCGATCGAGTGGGCGGCCTCCATGGCGAGGCAGACGTTGGCTGCGCCGCCGGAGGTGGAGAGGCCGATCAGGACGTCGCCCGGGCGGAGGAGGCCGTCGACCTGGCGCGAGAAGACCTGGTCGAAGCCGTAGTCGTTGCCGATGGCGGTGAGGATCGAGGAGTCGGTGGTGAAGGAGATGGAGCTGAAGGCCTGGCGCTCGCGGCGGAAGCGGCCGACGAGTTCGGCGGCGAAATGCTGGGCCTGCGAGGCGCTGCCACCATTGCCGCACCAGGCGACGGTGCCGCCAGAACGGAGGGCGGCGATGCAGACTTCGGCCGCGCGCATAAGCGTCGGAAGCAAGGCGGCGCAGGCGGCGATGGCGTCGGACGATTCGCGGATTTGGGCTTCAAGATCAACGGACATATGGACGTGCCTCCCATGGGGAAAGAGCGGGCCGGATAGGGAGCCCTGCGACCCTTCGGGTCGCTTAGCCCTATTCGGCCCCTCCATCACCGCACAAGGCCACCTCAGATCCTTCGTGAGACGCAGACCGTCTCACTCAGGATGACGGCGTTGTGCGTTACGGCTAGTGTGCGTTACGGAACAAAGCGGACGAATTCCTCGGTGAGCCAGTAGTCGCCGCGCTCGTTGGCGGCCAGGCCGACGCCGACGTCCGTGTACTTGTCACCCAGGATGTTAGCACGATGGCCGGGACTATTCATCAACTGCTCGTGGGTGATGCGCAGGTTGGCGAGCTTGAGGGCGAAGTCTCCGCCGCGCCGCATGGCAATGTTCTCGCCGATCATGTACGGGCGGAAACTGAACAGCTCCATGAAGCGCTCCATGGGCGTGGCATGCGCCTGGATCGGCGACGTGTGGTCGAAGTAACCCAGATCGCGCATCTCCTCGCTGTGCTTGAAGGACTGGAGGACGAGCATCGGATGCGGGCGGAGCATGGCGAGATCGTGGGCGGCGCGGTCGCGGTTGACGAGGAGGATGTCTTCCGCGCAGAGGCGGGCGAGGACGTTGCACTGGTCCGACGGGCCGGTGAGGGTGCCGCATTCCATCGCGGTGTAGGCTTCGAGAGCGGCCTGGTCATCGCCCTTGATCTGGCAGACGAGACCCTTGAGGCCGACCGGGCGCAGGAAGCCCGGCGAGATGGCGCACGCCTGCTCGAGAAGCGGGGCGGCCTGGTCGCACCTGCCGCAGCTGATGAGGCTCTCGGCCTGGCGCGTGAGGTTGCGCGCCTCGGCCTGGGGATGGGACGAGGTATCGGCCGCACGCGCGGGCCTAGGCAACGCCAGGGTTGCCGCGAGACAGGACAGAAGGACTGCGAAAACCGCGAGGTGGACGCGAAGGGTTGGGCGACTCACGACTGTGAAAGCACCTCCTGAGCGACTAGGGCGGCACCCAGGGCCGCCGTGAACTGCGGATGGTCAGGCACCAGAGGTTCGTGCGAAAGCTGATGTGAAAGGGCGTAACGAACACCGGCGTTGCGGGCGACGCCGCCCACGAGAGCGACGGGCTGCTCGAGACCGAGGCGGGCGGCGAGGGTCACGATCTGACGCGCTATGGCCACGCAGAGGCCGGCCGCGATGCAGTCGCGGGGATGGCCCAGGGACACCAGGCCGACGACCTCACTCTCGGCGAAGANNGAAGACGGTGCACGTGCAGGAGATCGGGAGGACGTCGGCGGCGGTGGAAGCGGCATCGCCGAGGTCGTCGAGGGACATGTCGAGGGCGCGGGCCATGACCTCAAGGAAGCGGCCCGTGCCGGCGGCGCAGCGGTCGTTCAGGGCGAAGTCGATGGCGTTGCCGAATTCGTCGGAGCGGATGACCTTGCTGTCCTGACCGCCGATGTCGATGATCGTGCGCGCGTCCGGGAAGAAGTGGTGGACGCCGCGAGCCTGGCAAGTGACCTCGGTGGCGCGGGCGGTTGCCTCAGGGAAAAGATCGCGCCCATAGCCAGTGACGCCAAGACCGGCGAGGTCGGAGGCGTCCAGGTCCCAGGGCTCCATGGCCGCGGCGAGCGCGGCTTCAGCGGCCTCGCGGGGACGCCACCCGGTCGGGAACACAGCGCCCGAGGTCAGCCTCTGGACGGGATCCCACACGACCGCCTTGGTCGCGACCGAGCCCAGGTCGAGGCCCGCCACATAACCATATAAGCGCGTTGGAGTTGTCGACGCGTTCTGTGACATGATGCTTCAGTAACGTAAATAGATTACCCAAGCCCGGGCGGAAGAACACGCAGGAATCGGAACCAGAGGTAGAGAGTGCAGATCAGAATCGAGACGACGGTGATCGGGATGCCGTACTTGAGGAAGCGGCGGAAGGAGATGGGGTGACCATCGCGCGCGCAGAGGCCGGCGGTAACGATGTGGGTGGCCGAGCCGATGATCGTGAAGTTCGCGCCCAGGCACGCGCCGAGGGACAGCGCCCACCAGAGGGGCATCATCTGCGGGCCATGAAGATCCGGCACGGCGCCGCCGACGGAGGTGCGCGCGAGTTGGTGCGGCAGGTTGAGGAGCATGGCGTTCATGGTGGCGACGAAGGGGATGTTGTCCATGAGACCGGCCATGATCGCGGAGAACCACAGGAGGGCGAGGGCCATGGCGATGGTGTTCCCACCGGTGACCGAGACGAGAAAACGGCTGAAGACCTGGACCACGCCGAGTTCGACGAGGGCGGAGACCATGACGAAGAGACCGATGAAGAAGAGGAGGACGGACCATTCGATGTCGGCGTACCAGTGATACTCGCCCTCGTGGCCCGGGATGTGGGGATGGTTCCCTAACATGAGCAGCAGCAGCACGCCTGCGGCGAGAGCGACGGTAGCGGGCTCGAGGCCGACGTAGCCGCAGACGACGAAGCCCACGATGGCGAGGGTGAGGACGAAGAGGCACTTGCGGAGGAGACGAGGATCGCGGATCACATCCGCGTCGGCGAGAGCGAGGACGCGGGCGCGGTCCTCCGCCGAGACACGGAGGCGAGGGGTCAGGGCGAGCCATACGATCAGGCAGAAGGCGCCGAAGACCAGGAGCGTGGGCGGGAAATCGTATCGAAGGAAGTCGACGAAGGTGAAGCCGGCGGCCGAGCCGATCATGATGTTGGGCGGGTGACCGATGAGGGTTGCGGTGCCGCCAATGTTGCTGGCGATGGAGATGGGGATGACGAAGGGGATAGGGTCGGTCTCGAGAGCGCGGGTGACCACGAGGACCACCGGGACGATGAGGAGGACGGTGGTGACGTTGTTGAGGAAGGCGGAGATGACGGCGGTGACGAGCGAGAGGACAAGGATGAGGCCGACGGGATGGGCGCCTACGAGCTTGGCGGAGCGGACGGCGAGCCACTCGAAGAGGCCGGTGTGGCGCGCGACGGCGACGATGATCATGGTGCCGAAGAGGAGGAAGATGGTATTCCAGTCGACGCCGGCGCCGGGGAACTCGGGGGAGCCGCTGAAAGCGGTCTGCTGGCGGACGAGATGGAGGACAAGCATGAGTGCCGCGCCGGCGAGGGCGACGCGGGTCTTGTCGATCCTCTCGCTGGCGATGAGGGCGAAAGCGGCGAGGAAGATGAGGGTGGCGAGGAGCTGGAGGTAGTTCATCGCTGCTAGGCGGCAAGCGGGATGGCAGGCGGAGGTCAGTATAGCACGCGACCGTTACGGGTGGCCGACAAGGCGTGGTCCGGCGTAGGCGGGCCAGCGGTCGGGCGGGAGGTAGTCGAGCTTCGCCGAGGTCAGGAGGTGGCTAAGCTCGGCCGTATAGGGGCGGTTGCCGAGGACGAAGTAGAAGTCGAGGTCATCGGCCACACCCCCGCGCACGCAGACCGCCGTGAGAACGTAGCCCCGCCAGGCGCAATACTCGACAAGCTTGCGGATCATCGCGTCCCAGGGCGACCAGCCCGTCGCAAGCTTGTCGCCCGAGCGGATCGTGTGGAACTGAAGGATCGCCGGCTCGAAGCGGTCGAGGTAGGCGAAGTCGAGGCCGTGATGGGCGATGACGGGATCGTTGAGGCCGCGAGGATCGATAGTCAGCCAGCCCGAGTAGAAGGGTAGCGCACCGGCCTCGGAGGCGCAGAGCCAGAGCCCACGATCGGCCATCGGACGCAGAGCCTGGCCGAGGACAACCGTGTCGGCGAGGGCGGCGGAGGGCTGGCGCAGGGAGGGTGAGACGATAGAGGCGATAAGGGCGATACCTGCGAGGAGGTTGGCTGCGAGGCGGCGCGCGCCCTTCGCCGAGCCGGTGAGCTGGAAGATGCCATACATCGCGAGAAGCGCGAGCGCCGGCCAGGCCGGAAACTGGAAGCGGCTCAGGATGTTCTGCTCGTTGTTGATGAGGACGAAGGACGCGATATGGGCGAGCGGGAAGATGAGCAGCGAGGTCTGCGCGATCGAGAAGCGTGAGAGCGCCACGACGAGGAACAGGGTGACGACGAGCCACTGGCGGATGAGCAGGTCCGTGGCAAGATTGACGGCGTCCTGATGGAAGGGCGCATCGTGCTTGACATAGAAGGCCGTGGGGAGCCAGTCGCCGAAGTAGTGGTGGCGCCAGAGGGCGAAGACCAGCATCGGGAGGACGAAGGAGACCGCGAAGGAGCGGAGGGCCAGCGGGATGAGAGCGCGCTTGCGGGAGCAGAGCCAGGCGAAGGCAAGGGCGGACCAAAGCAACCCCTCGGGGCGAGTGAGGGTGGCCGCGAGGCAGAGGACCGGGACCAGCCGAGTGATGCCGCGGTCGGTGAGGCGCTCCTTGCTGTAAAGGAGGAGGGCCGCGACGAGGGACGTCGTGAAGAGCATGAAGAGGGGCGTGTCCCAGCCTCCGACGGCGAGAGCCATCGCAGGACCACCGACGTAAGCCAAGGCCAGGGCGACGGATAACAGGGCGCGGGCGCCGAGCCAGGTCAGCGTATACCAGAGGACGATTCCGCCGGCGAGGACAAAGAGAAACCCGAAGGCCTGCGCGGCGAAAGTGGGCGGCAAGCCGATGGAGATGGCGGCGGCCTCGATGGCGGTGAAGAGGAAGCTGGTGGCGCCTTCGACGGGTGGGCCGCCGAGATTCCATACGAGGCCGCGGCCGTGGGCGAGGTTGTCGGCGTAGCGGAGCATGATGTACGCATCCTCGCTGAGAGCCGGGCCGTAATAGGCGCGGAAAGCCGCGAGGGCTGCGACGATGACGAGCAATATCTGGGCGTACCTGTAGGCCGTACGATGCATGGAGAGGGATCTTCGCCCGGTGAAGCGCCGCCCTCAGGATCGTGGCCCGGGGCGGGGACCACAGGATGCCCCAGCATACCACGTCCGCCGGCCGAAGGCTGCGGCCAGGCTTCGGCGACCGGGGCGACGTTCGCGCCGGACTAGGGAGACTTGGGCGGCGAGTCAGAACCCGGCGCACCGGCGTTGTGGGTGCCCCAGTCGAGCGCGCGCCAGTCGCGGCGGCTCTCCTCGTCGAAGCCCTGCCGGACCCCGGCGTACCTCGCCGGAACGAGCGCGGGCAAGGCGGGGGGCCATGGGTGCGGGTCAGTCGGCTGACTTGAGGCGCGACGTTCTGCCGAGGTAGAGCCAGGAGAGGAGGGTCATGACCATGTCGAGAGGCGCCACGATGGCGCGGCTTATGACGACGACCTCGGCGGCGCTCTGGACGGCCTGGCCGAGAGTGAAGAGGAGGGCCATGCGGATGGCGTCGCTAAGGCCGAGACCCGCGGGCGGCTGGAAGGGCAGGGCGCCGGCGAGGCTGACGAAGGCCCACTGATAGCCGGCCTGCCAGACGGAGAGGTGGACGCCGAGGGCGTTGAGGGTGGTCCAGTTCGCCAGCACGCGGCCGAGGCCGAAGAGCATCGACGAGGCGAAGAGCGCCGGGAGACGGCGATGGAAGGCGGCGGCATCCGTGACTGTGAGCGTGGACTCGATCCAGTCGCCCACCCGCGACGGCTTCCCGCGGGAGGCCCGCCGCCAGCGGGCGATGGCGATGGGCCCGAGCCGGTGCGGCCAGAAAAGCCCGGCGAGACCGATGGCCGCGCAGATGCCGGCGAAAAGGGAGAGCGAGCGAAAGATCGGGCCGAGGTGAGCGGCGGTGAGACCGGCGATACAGGCGAGGCCGCAGATGACCGCGGTGTCGAGGAGCTTGATGGCGATGAGCATCTTCGTGCCCGAGCTGGTGCGGACGCCGCCGTACTTGGAGAGGATGGCAGGTAGGGCGACGTTGCCGAGGCCGGCTGGCATATAGGTGAGGAGCATCTGGTAGAAGACGGCGGCGGCGGTGCAGCGATCGAGAGACATGCGGCCGTGGGTGATGATGTAGATGCGCAGGCCGCGGAAGACGTAGACAGCGTAGAAGAGGAAGAGGCCGAAGATCATCATCCGCCAGTTGGCGGTCTCGAGGCGCGCGGTCACGGCGTGCCACGAAGTCTGCTTGAGGACCACGCGCAGGAAGAAGGCGGCGATGCCGAGCGTGCCACCCAGGCGCAGCCAGGGGCCGTAGGACCGACGGGGAGTGGCGTCGGACTGCTGCAACGGTTAGTCTCCAAACGCGTCAACGGGGCCGGATGCGCCCGACAGTATATGGCTGTATAGATCGGCGAGGTCGCGGACAGAGCCATCGCGCGAGAACAGCTGCTGGACGCGCGCTCGTGCGGCTTCGCTCAAACGGCGGCGAAGGTCCTCATCGTCGAGGATGCGCGAGAGAGCTGCCGACAGCGCGTCGGGGTCTTCGGGCGGAACGAGGAGGCCCGTGACCTCTGGCGTAACGATCTCAGGCACGCCCCCGACGGCCGAAGCAACGACGGGGACGCCGACCGCCATGGCCTCGGCAACCGCGACCGGCAGGCCTTCGAAGCGAGAAGACAACACGAAGACGTCGCAGGTGCGGACGATGGCCGGCACATTGGTGCGGTAACCGGCGAAGATGACAGAGGCGGCGAGGCCGAGGGAGCGGGCCCGGGCTTCAAGCCGGGCGCGGAGGGGGCCATCGCCCAGAATCAGCAGGCGGGCTCGGCGGTTACGAAGGAGGTTTGCCCAGGCGGAGAGGAGTACGTCGAGGCCCTTCTGATACGCCAGACGACCGGCGAAGACGACAACACCCTCGTCGGCGCCTATGCCCCACTCGACGCGGGCGTCCACGCCGCCCGGGCGGTCGAGGGCAGACCAGTCGAAGGGGTTGTATATCGTGACCACGCGCATCGAAGCACCAGGCATGAACATCCTCACGGAATCGGCAACGGCCCGGCTGACGCAGACTGCTGCCGAGGCGGCCCGAAATCCCTGCCTGAGGAACCAGCGACGCAAGACGTCCTCCGAGCTGACCTGGTTGTGCACGTGCACAACCAGCGGGAGGCCCAAGCGCCGAGCGACGTGCGCGCCGAGGGCCGAGCTGACGCACAGGTGCGCGTCCACGAGAGACGCCTTGAGCGCTCGGGCCTGCCCCACGGCACGGCCGAGGCTGAAGGGAAGCGTCACAGCCGAGGTGCCAAGACTCTGGACAGGGACGCCTGCGTCGCGCAGGCTATCGGCGGCATCGCCAAGCTTGTGCAAGGCCAGGACCACAGGCTCATAGCCATGCTCGCGGAGACGCGGCAAGGTGTCGACCAGGGACGACTGCGCGCCGCCGAGGCCGAGATGATCGACGATATAGAGGACCCGACGCACGGGTGCGCTCATGGCTGGCGCACTCCTCTACCGAGGGATCCGAGGAGAATCTCGAAGGCGTCCGTGACGCTGGCCCAGTTGAAGCGGTCGAGCACGCGGGCACGGGCTGCCTCGCCGAGCGCGCGGCGGCGTGGTTCATCGGCCATGAGCGCGACGACGGCATCGCGAAGGGCGTCGTTGTCGCCGGGCGGGAAGAGGACGCCAGTGTCGGCGACGACCTCGGGATTGCCGCCGGCGGAGGTAGTCACGACCGCCTGACCCGAGGCCATGGCTTCGAGGAGAACCATCGACACGTTCTCCATCAGCGACGGGAAGGCGAAGATGGCCGCGCGGCGGCGGAGGTCGGTGAGGACCGGCGAGTTGCGATCGAGCCATCCGTGAACGGTCGTGGGGATCGACATGCGGGCAGCCAGGGCCTCCACCTCGCCGCGCACAGGTCCGTCGCCGACGATGTGAATCTCCCACCCTGGGGCCGAGACGCCATCGAGGGCGGAGAGGAGAGCCTGCGCGCCCTTGCGCGGAACAAGGCGGCTCACGAAAAGGATGATCGGCTCGCCTGTGGTGGGCTGAAACTCATCGGGATGGACCGCGTTTGGGATGACGTGCAGCGGCGGATGCACCGGCGATGAGGCGACGAAGAGGTCCCGGAGGAAGGCGCTAGGGAAGGTGATCGCCGAGGCATTGCGGATGACCGCGCGCCAGAGGGGCATGAGGAGGCGATGCTCGAGGCCGAAGCGGTCGGGATTGTAGCCCGGGACGTCGGAGCCGTGACACGTAACCACGTAGGGCAGGCCGGTGAGCTTGCGCATCTGCCACGCGACGACGCCGCTGGGGAAAAGGAAGTGCGTGTGGCAGAGGTCGTAGCGGTTGCGGCGATGCAGCGAGAGGCAGCGGAAGAGGGCCGGGCCGAGCCAGGTGGCCATCTCTTTGGCCGAGCAGATGTAGGCGTGCTTGCGCCAGCAGGGGACGCGGAAGATGCGGAGGCCGGGGCGGGGCTCCTCGAGGCGTGGGAGGCCGCGGAAGGCCATGGTGACGACGTCGAGTTCGTGGCCGCGCTCGGCGAGGCAGGAGGCAAGCTCTCCGGCGACGGGTGAGGCGCCGCCGCCGATGGGTGGAAACTCGTAGTCGCAGACGAGCATGCGCAAGGCGAACCAACCCCGAAAGGATGATGCAGACGAGAACCAATCATACACCATCGACGCCGCCTGGCGCGGGGGCCGGGCCGACTGCGTCCTAAGGATGCACGCGTTCAAGGACCAGGACCCAGTCCTGGGGTGAGGGGACGTTGGGGGCCTGGCAGGCGCCGTCGTGCTCAAGCCAGGGCGTCGCGCCCGGGGCGGGGGCTGGTGGTGGGGCGAAGTGGGCCCGCGAGACCTCGAAGTCGCCATACTCCTGCTTGTCGCCGATCTGATACATCCAGAGGCCGGTCTTGCCCGCCTCGACGTTGCTCACCTTGACGAGCGGCGTGAAGTAGGTCCGGGGGCCATCGGTCAGGACGAGCGCCGCGTACCCACCGCAGGCAGCCGCCGTGAGCTTGAACCGCGGGCCGATCTCAGGGACGGCGACCACGCCGAGCGGAGGGCCGAAGCCGCCGGGCTTGACGTCGTGAAGGTAGATCTGCTTGAACAGGGGCGTGTAGAGGGCGACGAGGTAGTGATCGGGGTCGTGGAAACGGAGGACCACGCCGACCTCGGCGTCGCTGCTCCCCTCGACGCTCGCCATCGCGTCGGCGGCGGTGATGCCCTCGACCATCGATAGCATGCCCTTGTGGGCGACGAGGCGGCCGGCCGTGCGCTGGGTCGAGGTGCCATAGTCATGCCAGGCTGAGGCGTCGGTCCCCTCGAAGCGATCCTCGAAGAGGAGGGGCTGGGAGTGGCCCTCGAAGGGCTTGATCGGCGGACCTGCGTTGACGATCTTGCCCAGGTCGAAGCGCCGGCCGGCGGCAGGGTCGAAGTAGAAGGCGTGATACGACACGTCGCGTTCGAGGCCCTTCACTAGGGGGCCGGTCCAGTTGTAGACGCCGCGCTTGGCCATGTAGACGAACCGCACCTCGCCGGGGATGCCGGCGGCGAAGGAGCCGGGCTCGGTCCACTCTGGGTGGGGCTCAAAGCGCTGCCAGGGGAAGGTCTCAAGCAATCTCTTGCCGAGACCGAGCTGGGTCGAGCCGGGGTAGTGCATGCCCTCGCTCCAAGGGGTGTAGTCGTAGACGTTGGCGAGGCCAGGATCGCCCTCGACGCTCGCGTTCCAGACGCCGGCCGCGCCGTAGGTGAGGCCCGGGGCGCCGCTGAGCATGCTGCCCCAGAACACGTAGCGCTGCACGTCCTGCCAGGCGTTCTGCATGTGGCCCTCGTAGCAATACTCGCCGATAAGGGCGGGCATCGGGGGCTTGCGGTCATAGGCGGCCTTGAGCTGCGGGATCGCGCCGAAGGCGGCGGGCCAGTCGCCATGGCCGGTCTGGAGCATGTCGAAGTCGATGACAGATTCGTCGGTGACGGAGTCGCGGCCGGAATGATCGGGGTGGATCGTCGCCGGGCGGTGGTAGGGATCAGTCTTGCGGACATAGGCGGCGACCTCGGTCCAGAGCGAGCCCTTGGATTCGCCGCCGATGATCCAGACGGTTGGATAGGCGGCGTAGCGGGCGATGAGGTTGCGCCAGTGGCGCTTCATGCCCTCAACGCCGGCGAGGGCCATGCCGTCGCAGTCGCCCCTCCCCCACCCGCCGACGATCGCCGGGACGATGCCCTGGGCGACCAGGTGCAGGAGGCGGCGGTCGGCGAAGTCGAAGTAGGCGGGGTTGACGCGGGAGAAGTCGTGCGTCTCGTAGGGCTTGCCGGCCTCGTTCTCCCAGCGCGGCTCGAAGGGGCCCTCATCGGGATACGGGCCGCAGACGATCTGGACGACGGTGAAGCCCTTGGCTTTGCGGTCGGCGGTGAGTTCCTGAAACCCCTCCCAGGTCATGCGCTTGCAGAGGCACTTCCACCAGGTGTCGGCGAGCCAGAAGAAGGGCGTGCCGTCAGCGTAGGCAAAGTGCCGGTGATCTGGGGCGAGGCGGACGGGTCCGTGGGTGTAGAGGGGATTTGCGTCGGTGTTGGGGATGACGTCGAGGTTGCCCTCCACCCCGTGGAGGCCGGGATTGGTGTGATCCGAGCACTCGGTGCGGAAGGAATGGCTACCGATCTGAGGTGAGGAATAGCGGAAGCGCCACTTGTCGCCGCCATCCCAGAAGGCAGGGATGCGGAGGGGTGAGCCGGAAGGAGGCGTGACGACGGCGTCGAGGGACACGTCGACGAAGGGGTTGGCGTAAGCCTTCGTCGAGACAAGAGTGAACTCGGCGACGTGGTTAGCCTCGACCGAAGCGAGATTCGGGCGGCCGGCCTGGGCGCCGACGGTCAGGGCAAGCAAGAGGGCGCTCAGGAGGGCCGAGCCGAGAAGAGGAGTGTGATCGATCATCGCTGTCACTGGCCTCCGAGCGGGCGGAAGGTCGTTTCCTGGGTCTTCGTGTCGTAGCAGAGTCGGCCGTCGGGGAAGTCCGTGGCGTACGTGCCGTCGTCGGCGGCCTTGAAGCCATAGAGGGGCGGCAGAGAGGACAGGACGCCGACCACGCCTCGGAGGTAGTCGGGAATCGGCGCGGCGTCAAGCACGTAGATCGCGCCCTTGCCCAGGCGGTAGACATGCATGCCGGGAAGCTTTGCCCCTGCGGCAAGGTCCTCGGCGCCCAGCCATGAGGTCGTCAGGCTCTGCGATCCACCGGGCTCTCGCCAGTCAGGGCGGCCGTGCGTAACGAGGACGCCGCCGCGCCGCACCCAGGATGCGATGCCCGCCAGGACGCCGTCGCCGAAGACGGTGCCGCTCGTGTGGAGCAGGACCTTGTAGTCGTCCAGCCTCCCCCAGCGCACCATGTTCTCATCCACCAGATCGAAGTCGATATGCCCGCGGCCCTCGGAGCAGAACTGGAGCTGGCCGTCGGGATGCCCGGTCAGGTCGAGCATCGCCTGCGTGGTCGGGTAGAGGATGCCGATGTCCACGAGGGGCTTCTCGAAGGGGCGGAGGGCGCGCTTGTAGTCGTCGATGATATGGGGCGTGGCGCCTGGCGTCGGGGTGAGATGAAAGTTCTGGTAGTAATGGAAGATGAAGTTGGCGCCCGCGCTCGCGTCCTCGAAGATCTGTCGGCGAATCTCGGAGTAGGTCAGATCGCCGCCGGGCGGCTCCGTGGCAAAGCCGAGGCCGAGGCGATGCGCCGTGGGAGCCATGCGCTTGTAGAACCAGTAGGCCTGCGGATACTGGTTGCGATTGAAGCTGCCGTGGGTGGAGCGGATGCTGACCGGGGCGAAGGGCGCGGCCGCTTTGATCGCCGCCGTCCTGTCGCAGCCATCGCTCTGCAGGTCCCAACCGTAGCCGAAGGGGATATCGATGAGCTTGCCGGGGAAGTACTTGCGGATGATGGCGAGCTGGCGGACCATGGCGCGCACTTCGCTGTCCTGGTACCACGCCAGGAAATCCACCCACTGGCGCTCATGGGCGGCGCGCTCGCTTTCCTTCGGGTAAGCCATCTCAGAGGGCGATGTGAAGTGTGTGCCCCACGCGGCGTTGAGGCGGGCCAGCGTGCCATACCGCGCGAGCATCCAATCGCGATAGTCGGCCCGGGCGTAGCGGTCGCCGCAGATATAGCCGAAGCGCGCCTCCAGGAGCGCCCAGGGCCTAACCCCCATGCGCATGCCGATTTCCTCCGGAAACTTGATCACATCAAGGTCCCGGTAATACCTGTGCGAGAGCCCGGCGTAGAAGTGGTCGTAGGCGGTGTAGGTCCCCGGCGCCCAGGGAGACATCACGTCCACGCTCTCTCCGGTGACCCAGTCCACCTCGGGGGTGTAGTCGGCCGTCCGCTTGAACCAGTCCGGTGGCGTCCTTGTGCCCGACAGGACGACCATCTTCAGGCCGTACTTCCGGGCGAGGGCCAGCATCTCGTCCATCTCGGCGGTGTTCCACTCGTCCCGCTTCGGCTCCAGCAAGTCCCAGAGCAGGCCGGCCTCGATATGGGTCATGCCGGGGAGGGTCTGATCGGTGAAGACACCGTGGTTGTTGGGACTGCCGGGAATAGTCGGTATACAGAGGGCCCCGTTGGAGAAGGGGACTTCCTCAACCGTCGCCGCCGGATGCCACGCGAGCGCGGGGCTCGCGAGGGCAAGGACGATCAACAGCGCACCTAGCTTCGGCATGGGCTCAGCTTGGGCCGGGGGTGTGGCGGGGGCCGGCCTTCGAGACGTCGATCGGCTTNNAGCGCGAGGGTGAAGTCGCCGCTCACCGGGCCTTTGAACTTCGGGTCGGCGATCACCGAGTGCTTGTCCTCGCCCAGCGCCTGCCATTCCGCGAGGGTCTTCCCCGCGAAGTCTACCGGCCTCTTATCCGTGCACCAGTAGACATTGCGGTCGAAGGTCGCCTGCGGGCGCTCCCAGTTGCCGTGGAGGAGCGGACCATCCTTCCAGAAGACGATGTTGCGCTGGAAGATGAAG
>PMZA01000184.1 GCA_003170595.1 Armatimonadota bacterium | reverse complement strand
ATCGCCGCCGCCAGCCTGTTCGCGCTGGCCTTGTCGCGCACGAACACGATCGTCTGCTCACCCGCCCGCGCCAGGGCCAGAGCCAGCCCGGCGATGTGGCTGCCCGGCTCGCCGCCGAGGGGCTCATACGCCAGCGCCTCCTCGTCATGCAGGCCGGTGTTGTGCTCGCGGTAGCCGAACACTCCGCCCATGACGACCCCGAGCCGCAACTCCACCGGCCGCTTCCGGTCCTCGACAACCTCCGCCCCCAGCCACCCGGCGATCTCCGCGCTATTCGCCGCCGTCGCGCTCAGTCCCACGATCTGCACCCGCGCGCCCAGCCCCATCACGTCCCCCAGCAGCATCTCCAGCGCCGGCCCGCGCTCCAGGTCCGCCAGCAGTTCCAGCTCATCGACCACCACCAGCCCCGCCCCGGCGGCGAGCGCCGGATTCCTGGCCATCATCGCCCGCGCCTTCTCCGGCACGGTCACGGCCAGGTCAAAATCGCCCTGCTCGATGGCCCTGTCGCTGGATGTATGCTCGCCGGTGGTGATGACCGTCCGCACGCCCAGCGGCCCAAACCTCGCCGCCAGATCGGCATGCTTCTGCTCAGTGAGGGCCCGCGTGGGGGAGAGGTACCAGGCCCTTCCGCGCCCCATCACCGTCCGGCCGATGGCCATTTCGGCGATGAGGGTCTTCCCGGCGCTCGCCGGCGCCACAGCCAGCACGCTCTTCCCATCCAGTACCCCCGCCCGCACAGCCTTTTCCTGAATCGCAAGCAAATCCTGCCCAAGCGCGGCTTCCCAGACAGCGATCAAATCGGGGTGAACACCGAAAGCTTCCAGCGATGAAAAGCGCACTGTACTTCCCTCCAGCACCGGCCGGTGGGACGAGGAGGCTGCGATGGCTGGTCCGGCGGCATCAGTTACGGAGGACCTGCTGCCCCGTGGCGCACGGCGGTACGTCCTTCTCACCTGTGCACGAGAATCACTCTATCGAATATCTGTTCGACTGTCAAGGTGAATCTGTCCGGTCTCTGGAATCCTTCGCTGTTGGGTCTGCATGTGTAGCCGCGGGCTTTAGACCGCAGCGGCGGTCCGCAGGACCGCCTGGGGGTGGAAGGGGGTGGCTTTGCTTTCTTGCCTTTGTCCGTCATCCTGAGCGCACGGCCAATCGCCCGACGATCAACTCCTCGAGCGAAGGATCTGTGGTGGCCGCGCAACAACCCGCGCCCCCGGGGGTTTTCGTTCTTCGTCCCTCATCCCCGCACATGTCGGCCGCCTTCCCACCCTTAACCACGACTTAACCTCGCCTTAAGCCCACCTTAAAGCCGCTCCCCTATGCTTGCTCGTGACAAGGAGATGATCCACATGTCCCACGGGAAAGCAACGCACCGCCCACGCAAGCCCATCGCCTACCGAGCCCTGCTCCACGACGCCCTCGGCTTGCCTCTTCTCATGGCGGTGCTCGCGATAGCCGCGGCCCTGCTGCTCCCGGTTGTCCACACCCCAAAGGGCCTTCCGGGGCTCAGGCCCGCGGCAACGACTCTTGTGGCTGACCGGCAGGCCTCGTCCTGCCCCGACTTCGTCGTCAACAACCGCCGCTTCAGCGGCGGACAGCACTAGGAGGTATGCAAGATGAAACGTGGTTTCACCCTCATTGAACTGCTCGTCGTGATAGCGATCATCGCTATCCTCGCCGCCATTCTTTTCCCGGTCTTCGCGAAGGCCCGAGAGAAGGCCCGCCAGACAAGCTGTCTCTCCAACATGAAGCAGCTCGGCCTGGCGATCATGATGTACACCCAGGACTACGACGAGAACTTCCCCTTCTGCTACTACTACATCAACCCCGCCGCCGGTGGCACCGCTGGCTACCACCACTGGTCCTACAACGCGATGTCCTACGTCCAGAACGCGCAGATCTTCGTCTGCCCCAGCGACAAGTCTGGCGGCCTCGTCCCCACCAACCCGGGCCTCGACTTCCAGGTCCCCAAGCTCAGCTACATTCCCAATGAGGCCATCATGGGTCGCCCGCGCGCCTGGTTCACTCCCACCAGCGACGCCGCCCTCGATAGGGCCGCCGACACCATCCTTCTCTGCGACATGACCGACTACCCACTCGCCATGGGTGGCAGCTCCGGCATCAGCGGCGCCGCCCTCAAGAGCCATCGCCCCACCAACTGCACCAATCCGTGGAACAACGACACCTCCTATTCCGCCACCTACAACCAGCTCACCGAGGCCGAGGCCGACGCCGCCTTCGCAGGCGCCGCCTCCGCGACGGCTCCCATGGACGAGACCCTTCCTCACATCAAGTACATCTCCCCCGACCGCCACAACGGCGGCGCCAACTACACCTTTGCCGATGGTCACGCCAAGTGGGAGCGCTTCGGCGCCACCCTCACCGGCCACATGTGGGGCAGCAGGTACTACGACCTGCCCGGCATGCCGCCCATCAACTAGTAATGAAGCTGGTGTGTGTGCAAGGCAGGGACTGGCATGTGAGGGGGTTGGAAAAACCGATCAAGCTTGGGGGCAGGGACTTCCAGGGGCTGGCGCAGTTGCAGTCGCAGGCGCAGTCGATGGGGCACAGTGGTCGGATCTTCGGGGCTGGGACAACCAGTTGGCGCCTCCCTCAGAACTCCCGCGTTCGACCGAGGCGCAGGTCCGGGGCCGGGCGTAAGCCTGGCCCCGACGTCTTACCGGGCTCCCTGCGGCCGAGAAGGCCAGGACCAACCTTAATCTTCTCTTAATCTTGTCTTAAAGAGCCCTTGAAGACGCCCACGTACGATTCAGCCTTGGAAGCGCGGGAGCGGTGGGTCACGCATACGCATGAGCAAGCCGCACGCTGCGGCCCAGGCGCCAGACAGCGCCGAAGATGGATACACGGGAGAGGTGTTTCGTGAGACGTACCGCAGGCTTTCTAATCGCAGGAATACTGGTTCTCTGCATGGTTTCGGCCTGGGCCGACGGCGCCAAGCCCGTCAGCCCCGACCGCGCCTACATTGACTCGGTCATCGACAGCATGGTCAAGGCAGGAACCCTTACGCAGGATCAGGCCGCCCAGATGAAGGGCGACGCCGACGCCGCCGCGGAAGCTGCGGCCAAGGCCAACCCCGCCCCACCCAAGAAGAAGTCCTGGAACGATTGGATCACCGTCGGCGGCTACACCCAGGGCCAGTTCAACTATTACGCCGACGCCCCCAACCCCGACCACAAGGCCGGCAAGCCTTCCGACGAGTTCCTCGTCCGCCGCGCCCGCATCGTCGTCAAGGCCAACCCCACCGACCGCGCCCACTTCGGCTTCGAGGGCGACTTCGGCCAGGGCGCCGCCACCGTCATCCAGGCTGACCTCACCTACGATGTCACCGCCGACCACGCCTGGCGCGCCGACCTCGGCCAGCAGTACGTGCCCTTCGGCTTCGAGGTCCCCCAGTCTTCCAGCGTCCGCCTTCCCCTCGAGTTCAGCTACATGGGCTCCAAGGAATTCCCGGGCCAGCATGACACCGGCCTCGTCCTCTACTACACCAGCCCCTCCGACCACGCCCTCCTCGCCCGCTCCAAGGCCAGCGAGTATGGCGCCGGCGACTTCGGCAACTTCGCCATCGGCCTCTTCAACGGCGAGGGCACCAGCATCTCCGAGGCCAATTCCCAGAAGGCTCTTTCCCTTCGCGCCTGCAAGCCCTTCGAGTTCGGCTCCGACCACAACTACGGCGAAGTCGGCGCCAGCTACTGGGATAACACCTACAACACCTACGTCGGCTCCGCCACCACGATGAGCCAGTTCGAGGACCGCATGTGGGGCGTCCACGCCTTCATCGCTCCCCGCCCCCTGGGCATCCAGGCCGAGTATTCCTCCGGCAAGACCCTCGGCTCCGACCTCACCGGCTGGTACGTCATGGGCCTCTGGCGCCCGGGCAGCAGCGACACCGTCTTCCTCCGCTATGAGGACTACGACGGCCTCGCCAAGGCCTCCAACCCCACCGTCAGCGCCTCCGGCTCCTCCCTCACTCCCTTCACCCGTCACGACACCTCCATCGGCCTCGCCCACATGATCGACTCCAACACCCGGCTCACCCTCGAGTACGACTGGGAGAACGTCGACGCTGAGCCCATCGCCCACCTGTCGAGCTACACCAACAGCCAGTTCGGCGCTCGCCTGATGGTCTCGTATTGATCGGCGCTTGTCGCCGCTAATCCTACTAGCTTGGTCTTTGACAGGAGGTATGGAGAATGAGCAGTTCCCTGAAGACGCTTGCGCTGGCCCTGGCCCTGGTGATCGGCCTTGGCCTGACGGCTCACGCAGCCACCATCACCCTCACCGGCGCGGGCGCCACCTTCCCCGCACCCATCTATGACAAGTGGCGCTTCGAGTACCACAAGCAGTGGCCCGCCGTCGAGATCAGCTACCAGAGCATCGGCAGCGGCGGCGGCATCAAGGCCATCAAGGCCCGCACCGTCGACTTCGGCGCCTCCGACGCGCCCCTCACCGACGCCGAGCTTCACGAGATGCCCGCCCAGCTCTTCCAGATCCCGACTGTGGGTGGCGCCGTCGTCGTCGCCTACAACCTTCCGGGCGTCGGCAAACAGCTCCGCTTCACCCCCGGCACCATCGCCGGCATCTTCCTTGGCCAGATCACCCAGTGGAACGATCCTAGGATCGCCGCCGACAATCCCGGCGCGCGCCTTCCCTCGACCGCCATCAGCGTCGCCCATCGCAGCGATGGCAGCGGCACCACCTACATCTTCACCCACTACCTCGCCGACATCAGCCCCACCTGGCGCGACAACGTCGGCGCCGGCAAAGAGGTCAAGTGGCCCTGCGGACACGGCGGCAAGGGCAATGAGGGCGTCACCGCCCTCATCAAGCAGATCGATGGCGGCTTCGGCTACATCGAGTTGGCCTATGCACTGCAGAACCACATCAGCTTCGGCCAGGTCCGTAACTCCAGCGGCAAGTTCATCACCGCCTCCGTCACCAGCACCACCGCCGCCATCACCGGCGCTCTCGCTCGCCTCAAGCGCGACAACCGCACCCCCATCGTCAACCCTCAGGGCCCCAACGCCTACCCCATCTGCGGCCTCACCTACCTTCTCTTCTACAAGTACCAGTCCGACGAGGGTCGCGCCGGTGGCTTGCTCGCCTTCCTCAAGTTCGCGATGACCAAGGGTCAGGGCATGGCCTCCGCCCTCCAGTACGCGCCCCTGCCCTCCGCCCTCGTCACGGCGAACATGACCTTCATCAACGCAATGCGCATGAAGCAGTGAATCAGGCAGGTCACATCACGCATGGCTAGCACAGCTCGTCTCGGCGTACGACCTCGTCCGGCTCTGCCGGTGAGTGACAGGGCTTTCAACGCCCTGTTGCTCGCCGGCAGTGCCCTGGTGCTTGCCATGATCGCGGTCCTGGGCATCTCCCTCGCGAAGGGCGCCATGCCCGCCGCCGTTCATTTCGGCTGGCGCTTCCTCTTCAGCTCTGAATGGGACCCGATCAAGGAGAAGTTCGGCGCCCTGCCGTTCATCTTCGGCACCCTCGCCTCCTCAGCCCTCGCCCTCCTCTTCGCCATACCTGTCGGCGTCGGCTCAGCCATCTTCCTCGCCGAGATAGCGCCCGCCTGGCTGTCCCGCCCCCTCTCCTTCCTCGTGGAACTCGTCGCCGCCGTCCCCAGCGTCATCTACGGCATGTGGGGCCTCTTCGTTATCGTGCCCATCCTCGCGAAGGTCGAAGCCTCCGCCTCCTCCCGCTGGCCCGGCTTCTTCCTCTTCTCCGGCGCGCCCATCGGCATCGGCCTTCTCGCCGCCGGCGTCATCCTCGCCATCATGATCCTCCCCATCATCGCCGCCATCTCCCGCGAGGCCATCCTCGCCGTCCCGCGCAGCCAGTCCGAGGCCGGCCTATCTCTCGGCGCCACCCGCTGGGAGACTCTCGCAGGCCCGGTCCTCAAGTATGCCCGCAAAGGCATTATCGGCGCCGTCATCCTCGCTCTCGGCCGCGCCCTCGGCGAGACCATGGCGGTCACGATGGTCATCGGCAACTCCCCGCAGATCAAGACCTCCATCTTCGAGTCCGCCTACTCCATGTCCGGCGTCATCGCCAACGAATTCGCCGAGGCCACCGGCAAGCTCTCCACCGCCTCCCTCGTCGAGATCGCCTTCCTCCTCCTCGCCGTCACCATTCTCGTCAACGCGATGGCCCGCCTCATGATCTGGGGCGCCGTCGCCAGCACCGAAGGGGGCAAG
This sequence comes from Armatimonadota bacterium, assembly GCA_003170595.1. GTDB lineage: Bacteria > Armatimonadota > Zipacnadia > Zipacnadales > FEN-943 > FEN-943. The sequence continues at coordinate 4,099 of PMZA01000184.1, read as the reverse complement.
CACTGATGCGCGAGCACCTTCGCCGCTTCGGCAGCGCCGCCGCCATCTCCCTCTGCGGGCTCATGGCGATCCTCGCCGTCTTCCCGCTCCTGGCCGTCCTCTATCACGTGACGCGCCTCGGCCTGCCCGCGCTCAACTGGGCCTTCTTCACCCAGCTGCCCAAGCCCGTCGGCGAGCCCAACGGCGGCATGGCCAACGGCATCGCCGGCTCCCTCGTCCTCATCGCTCTGGCCTCCCTCCTCGGCGTCCCGGCCGGGGTCCTCGGTGGCATATTCCTCGCCCGCGCTGCCAACAGCCGCCTGGGCTTCTGGGTCCGCTATGCCGCCGACGTTCTCAGCGGCGTCCCCTCCATCGTCATCGGCGTCGTCGCCTACGAGCTTATCGTCGTCCCCATGCACGGCTTCTCCGCCCTCTCTGGCGGCATCGCCCTCGGCCTCATCATGCTTCCCACCGTCGTCCGCACGACCGAAGAGATGATCCGCCTCGTCCCGGCAACCCTCTACGAGGCCGCCATCGCCCTCGGCGCCCCCGAGTGGCGGGCCACCACCGCCGTCCTCCTTCGCGGAGCCCGTGCCGGCATCCTCACGGGCATCATGCTCGCCGTTGCCCGCGTCGCCGGTGAGACCGCGCCTCTCCTCTTCACCGCCTTCAACTCCACCTACTGGAGCCACGACCTCCGCAAGCCCATCGCCTCGCTTCCCGTGCTCATCTTCAACTACGCGACTTCGCCCTACGACGAGTGGCACGCCCAGGCCTGGGCCGGCGCCCTCGTTCTCATCACGCTCATCCTCGCGATGAGCCTCCTTACGCGGTTCGTCAGCCGTGGCCGTTACCAAATCCTGCAGTAGTTGGGGGATATTCAGACCGATGGTTACCAACACGCTTGACCCGAACACCCTGGCCATGCTCGACAGACTTGCGGACTCGGGAGTCCGCGAGCAGGGCACCGCTGCCGCCGAGCTGCGCCAGTCCGCCGGCATCGCCTTCGAGGCCTTCGGCGTCTCCTATGGCTCCTTCCTCGCCCTCAGCGACGTCGACATGTGTCTCCCCGGCGGGAAGATCACCGCCTTCATGGGCCCCTCCGGCTGTGGCAAATCCACCCTCCTTCGCTCCATCAATCGCATGAACGATCTCATCCCCGAGGCCCGCTTCCACGGCCAGCTTCACCTCGGCGGCGAGCAGATCTACGCCCCGGGCGTGAACCTCCTCCGCCTCCGCAAGCGCGTCGGGATGGTCTTTCAGAAGCCCAACCCCTTCCCGGCCTCGATCTGGGACAACATCGCCTGGGGCCCGAAGATCCACGGCCTCTACCGCGGCCACGAACTCCACGCCCACGTCCGCCACTGCCTCGAGCGCGCGGGCCTCTGGGACGAGGTCAAGGACAAGCTCCGCCTCAACGCCATGTCCCTCTCAGGCGGCCAGCAGCAGCGCCTTTGCATCGCCCGCGCCCTGGCTGTCGAGCCCGAGGTCCTGCTGATGGACGAGCCCTGCTCGGCCCTCGACCCGATCGCGACCTTCCACATCGAGGAACTCATGCGCACCCTCGTCCCCGAGTACACGATCGTGATCGTGACGCACAACATTCAGCAGGCGGCGCGCGTCTCGGACGTCGCGGCGTTCTTCTGGGTGGACGAGAACCGCACGGGTCAGCTTGTGGAGTGGGGACCGACGGCGAAGGTCTTCGAGAACCCATCCGAAGAGCGCACCGAGATGTATCTTTCCGGCCGCGCCGGCTAACCCGTCTTCGGCACCCGCGTCGGCAGCGTACTCGCGGCCTTCCAGGCCGCGGCGGTGGAAAGCTGTGGCCAAGCCTGCCGTCGGCTCTGTGTTGCCACTGGGCGTGCCTTCGCCTTTCTGCCCTTGGCTGTCATCCTGAGGGAGACGCACTTTGTCGACCGAAGGATCCCCGGTACCCGCGTCGCCTTCGTACTCGCAGCGACCTCCCCGCCTTCCTTCCCGCCTTCCCCTTTGGCCTTCACCCCCTCTCCGCGCTATACTTAGCTCTAACCCGCACGTCCTTTCAGCGCGCACCCGCAAAGACCATGTGGCACGAGAAGCTTCCGGATACCGCACAACCTGCCGAGCCCGTCCGCCTTTGCGTCGAAGCCGACCTTCACCCCGACGGCTCCTTCGGCCGCGAGTGGCTGGTGGTCACCGACACTCGCCTCCTCGTCTTCTCCGAGAGCGGCGACGCCTGTGATCAGCGCTGGGACCTCCCGCTCGACGAACTCACCGAGCCCAAGGTCGAGAGCCTTGTCGGCGGCGGCGTCCTCGAGGTCAAGCACAACGCTGACCGCCTCGAACTCGTCCGCTTCACCGCCGCCCGCATCGGCCGCTTCGCCACCGTCGCCAGCCTTCTCACCAAGTGGTCCAAGGGCGAAGAGGCCGAGATCCCGCCCGACGAGGAGCAGCAGTGTCCCCGCTGCGGCTTGCCTCTCGAGCAGGGCACCAAGGTCTGCCCGGCCTGCCTCCCGCGCAGCCGCACCCTCCGCCGCCTCATCGCCTACCTCATGCCCTACTGGAAGGCCGCTGTGGGCCTCAGCCTGTTGGCCGCGAGCGTCACGGCTATGAGCCTCGTGCCGCCCTGGCTGCAGGTGCCGCTGTTGGACCGGGTGCTCGCCCCGACGGCCCCCGCCCCGCCGCAGGCCGACCGCATGCACGTGTTGGGGCTGGTCGTGTTGGCGCTGGCCGCCTGCCAGATCTTGGGGGCGGCGATGGGGGCGGCGCAGGGCTGGCTATCGGCCTGGCTTGGGAATCGCATCACACACTCGATACGCTGCGAGCTGTATGAGCACCTGCAGTACCTTTCGCTGAGCTTCTTCGATAAGCGCCAGCTCGGCACGGTCATCTCTCGCGTCAACCAGGACACGGGCCAGCTTCAGGGCTTCCTGGTCAGCGGCTCCCAGGACCTCATCACCAACTTCATGCAGCTCTTCGGCATCGGCGTCGTCATCTTCTTCATGAACTGGAAGCTCGCCTTGCTGGTTCTCATACCCGCGCCGGCGGTGGCTGTCGGTTCGAGGATGGTCTGGAAGAAGATCCGGTACTACATGCACCGCTTCTTCAACAGGTGGGGCCGGCTGAACGCCGTCCTCAACGAGACCCTTACCGGCCTCCGCGTGGTCAAGGTGTTCGCGCAGGAGCCGCGCGAGATCGCCAGGTTCCGGAAGCATAGTCTTGATCTCGCCGACGTCGGCGTCCAGACCGAGCGGACCTGGAGCCTCCTCTTCTCAGGCATAGGCGTCTCCATAGGTCTGGGCATCCTGTTCGTGCAGTGGTTGGGCGGCAAACAAGTGGTGCTAGGGAGCATGACTGTCGGGCATCTAAGCGCTTTCATGACCTACGTCATGATGTTCTACGGCCCGGTCCGCTGGATGTCCATGCTGCTCAACTTCGCCTCGCGATCCATGACGGCCGCCGAGCGCGTCTTCGAGGTCCTCGACACTCGCCCCGAGATCATCGAGGATCCCGACGCCGTCTCCATGCCTCACATCGAGGGTCACGTCGAGTTCCGCGACGTCACCTTCGGCTACGAGAAGCATCACCCGGCCCTCAAGCACATCTCCTTCGAGGCCCGCCCCGATGAGATGATCGGCCTCGTCGGTCATTCCGGCGCAGGCAAGACGACGACCATCAACCTCCTCTGCCGCTTCTACGATGTCGACGAGGGCGAGATCCTCGTCGACGGCGTCCCCATCCGCAAGATCCGCGTCGAGGACCTCCGCCACCAGATCGGCGTCGTCCCCCAGGACACCTTCCTTTTCTCGGGCACCATCACCGACAACATCTCCTACGCCAAGCCCGGCGCCACCCGCGAGGAGATCGTCCGCGCCGCCAAGATCGCCAACGCCCACGACTTCATCCTCCGCAAGCCCGACGGCTACGAGACCTACCTCGGCGAGGGCGGCGGCGGCCTATCCGCCGGCGAGCGCCAGCGCCTCGCCATCGCCCGCGCCATCCTCCACAACCCGCGCATCCTCATCCTCGACGAGGCCACCTCCCAGGTCGACGTTGAGACCGAGAGCCAGATCCAGCAGGCCATCGAGCGCCTCGTCGCCGGCCGCACGACCTTCGCCATCGCCCACCGCCTCTCGACGCT
>PMZA01000104.1 GCA_003170595.1 Armatimonadota bacterium | reverse complement strand
CCAAGGTCTTCGCCCTCGCCGGCCACGTGAACAACACGGGCCTCGTCGAGGTCCCGATGGGCACGCCGCTTGGCACCATCATCTACGACATCGGCGGCGGCATCCGCGGTGGCCGCAAGTTCAAGGCCGCCCAGTCCGGCGGCCCTTCCGGCGGCTGCCTCCCGGCCCAGGTCCTCAACACCCAGATCGACTACGAGAGCCTCAAGGAACTCGGTTCCATGATGGGCTCGGGCGGTCTCATCGTCATGGACGAGACCACCTGCATGGTCGACCTCGCCCGCTTCTTCCTCGAGTTCGTCCAGGACGAGTCCTGCGGAAAGTGCCCGCCCTGCCGCATCGGGACCAAGCGCATGCTCGAAATCCTCGAGCGCATCTGCGCCGGCGAGGGCCGCGAGGGTGACATCGAACTCCTCGAGGACCTCGGCGAGCAGATCAAGGTGACCTCTCTCTGCGGCCTCGGCCAGACGGCCCCCAACCCCGTCCTCTCCACCATCCGCTACTTCCGCGACGAGTACATCGAGCACATCCGCGATCGCAAGTGTCGCGCCGGCACCTGCTCGGAAATGATGAAGGCTCCGTGCGAGCACGCCTGCCCGGCCGGCATCGACGTGCCCGCCTACGTCAGCCTCATCGCCGAGGGTCGCCTCGACGAGGCCTACGCGGTCATCCGCGCGTCCAACCCCTTCCCCTCCGTCTGCGGCCGCGTCTGCACCGCCTATTGCGAAAGCCACTGCCGGCGCTCGCAGGTCGATGCGCCTGTCAGCCTTCGCCTCCTCAAGCGCGCGGCGACCGATTTCCGCACCGCCGCCTGGAAGCCTCAGATGGAGCCCAAGCGCGGCAAGAAGGTCGCGGTCATCGGAGCCGGCCCGGCCGGTCTCACCGCCGCCCACGACCTCGCCATCAAGGGCTACGACGTTGATGTCTTCGAGAAGACCGAGCTCGCCGGCGGCATGATGGCCCTCGGCATTCCCGACTACCGCCTGCCCAAGGACATCCTCCAGCAGGAGGTCCAGGACATCCTCGACCTCGGCGTCACGCTCAAGACTGGCGTCACCTTCGGCCAGGACGTCACCCTCGATAGCCTCACCTCCGACGGCTACGACGCCGTCTTCCTCGGCGTCGGCTGCCATCAGGGCATCGCTCTCGACTGCCCCGGCGGCGACGCCGTCGGCGTCCTCGATGCCGTCGAACTACTTCGCGATCTCGCCCTCAACCGCCAGCCCCGCCTTGGCCGCAAAGTCGCGGTCATCGGCGGCGGCGACACCGCCATCGACTCCGCCCGCTCCGCCATCCGTCTCGGCGCCGAGGAGGTCCACATCGTCTATCGCCGCACGCGCGAAGAGATGCCGGCCCATGCGGCCGAGATCGACGGCGCAGTCGAAGAGGGCATCAACTTCCACTTCCTCGCCGCACCGCTCGAGGTTCTAGTCACGGGCGGCGCCGTCTCCGGTCTCGTCTGCCAGCGCATGAGGCTGGGCGACTTCGACCGCGGCGGCCGGCGCAGGCCTGAGCCGGTCGAGGGCGCCGACTTCGTCCTCGACGTCGACACGGTCATCCCGGCCATCGGCCAGCGCATCGAGAAGGTCTCCGTGTGCGTGGAGACCGACGGCGGCAAGCTCTGCGCCGACCCGGTCACCCTCGCCACGATGCTGCCCAACGTCTTCGCCGGCGGCGACTGCATCTGGGGCGACATGACCGTCGTCGATGCCATCGCCGACGGCCACCAGGCCGCCAAAGCCATCCACAGCTTCCTCTCCGGCGAGCCCATACCCAAGCCCAAGAAGCGCGCCAAGACCAAGGTCGGCGCCGACGTCATGGCCCGCCTTGAGGAGACCGCCGATCAGGAGCGCCCGCCCGCCGAGTCGCCGACCATCGCCGACACCTACCGCCGCTCCGGCTTCGCCGAGATCGAGCTGGGCTTCTCCGTGCCAGTTGCCTGCCGTGAGGCGGCGCGATGCCTGCGCTGCGACTTCGAGCTAATCGAGGAAGAGTCCTAATGCCGAACCTCACCGGCGGACATGCTTTCTGTATGCCGAACCTCACCGGCGGACTAGGTACCTGTAGGGCGGGGATTTATCCCCGCCGCGCCTTCGACTTTCCTGCGCGCACGCTCGCGTGCGCCGGGCGGGCATCTATCCCCGCCGGCACTTTGCCTTCCGCCCTTCCTGGAGGACAATGCTAATGTCAGAGTTCACAATCACCATCAACGGCCAGCAAGTCCCGGCGACCGCCGGCATGACCGTCCTTGAGGCGGCCCAGAAGGCCGGCATCAAGATCCCCACCCTCTGCTACCATCCCGACCTGCCCCCCATGGGCGCCTGCCGAGTCTGCCTTGTCGAGATCGAGAAGGAGCGCGTGCTCCAGCCGAGCTGCTCCTTCCCGGTGCGTCCCGACATGGTCGTCCAAACCCACTCCCCCGCCGTCCGCAAAGCCCGCCGCACCGTCGTCGAGCTTCTCCTCTCCGACCACCCTTCCGATTGCACCGCCTGCGCCCGCAACGGCATCTGCGAGCTTCAGGCTCTCGCCGAGGACCTCGGCATCCGTGAGGTCCGCGTCCGCGTTGAGCCCCCGGGCCATGAGGTCGACGCCTCCAGCCTCTCGGTCGTCCGCGATCCCGATAAGTGCATCCTCTGCCGCCGCTGCCTGCAGACGTGCGATCAGATCCAGGGCGTCTCGGGTCTGCGCATCAAGGGCCGCGGCTACACCTCTCTCGTCGGCGCACCCTTCGACACGCCCCTCGGCGATGCCCTCTGCGTCAACTGCGGCCAGTGCATCAACCGCTGCCCCACCGGCGCCCTGACCGAGCGCACCCAGATCCCTGAGGTCTGGGCCGCCCTCGATGATCCCACCCTCTTCACCGTCGTCCAGACCGCGCCCGCCGTCCGCGTCGCCCTCGGCGAAGCCCTCGGCATGGCCCCGGGTCAGATCGTCACGGGCAAGCTCACCACCGCCCTCCGCCTCCTCGGCTTCGACCGCGTCTTCGACACCAACTTCACCGCTGACCTCACCATCATCGAGGAGGGCTACGAGCTCATCGACCGCGTCACCAACGGCGGCGTCCTCCCCCAGCTCACCTCCTGCAGCCCCGGGTGGATCAAGTTCATCGAGCACTTCTACCCGAGCCTGCTGCCCAACCTCTCCTCGTGCAAGTCGCCCCAGCAGATGTTCGGCGCCGTGGCGAAGACCTACTTCGCCGAGGAAGCCGGCCTTGATCCGGCCAACATGCGCGTCATCTCGATCATGCCCTGCGTCGCCAAGAAGTTCGAGGCCGCGCGTCCCGAGATGTGCGACTCAGGCTTTCGCGATGTCGACTACGTCCTCACCACGCGCGAGCTTGCCCAGATGATCAAGGAGAACGGCCTCGACTTCGCCAGTCTCCCCGAGAGCACCTACGACGATCCCCTGGGTGAGTCCACCGGCGCCGCCGTCATCTTCGGCGCGACCGGCGGTGTCATGGAGGCAGCCCTCCGCACCGCCTACGAGGTCATCACCGGCGAGAAGCTTGAGAACCTCGACATCGAGGCCGTCCGCGGCATGGAGGGCGTCAAGGAAGCCACCGTCATGGTCGGCGACCTCCCCGTCAAAGCCGCCGTGGCCCACGGCCTCGCCAACGCCGCCAAGCTGCTCGACCGCGTCGCGGCCGGCGAGGGCGGGTATCATTTCATCGAGATCATGGCCTGCCCCGGCGGATGCATCGGCGGTGGCGGCCAGCCCATACCGACCTCGCTCGAGATCCGTCAGGCCCGCGCGGCAGCGACGTATCAGGCCGACCGCGAGCTTCCGATCCGCCGATCCCACGAGAACCCGGACATCACGCGCATCTACGAGAAGTTCCTTGGCAAGCCGTTGGGTGAGAAGTCGCACCATCTGCTGCACACCAAGTACACGCCGCGCACCCGCCGCGCCGTCCAGCGCGAGCAGTAGCAAGGACGCCGTCATTCTGAGCGTGTCTTCTGCGCGAAGGATCTGAGGTGGCCTTTTGTGCGCCTTTGCTTTTCGTTTTTCTGTAGGGCTAAGGGTTCGCTCCGCGAACCCACATTTATGCCCGCGCCGCGCTTTGGCCTTTCGCCTTTCCGCTTGCTGTAGGGCGGGGGTTTATCCCCCGCCGCGCTTTCCGAGGAGGGGCCGAATACGATGCCGCGAAATACATGGCGTCGTATTCGGCCCGCTTTTCCCGCCTGGCCTGTCCGCCTTACCGTTTTCTGCTTTCGCCTTTCTGAGGGGGTGACAACATGCCGGGGCCAAATTCCGCTGATCCTGACTGGTCGCGCGGCCGGTTGGACGAGACGGCGCGTCGCATATGCGACCCCGATCGGATTCGCGACCTCCTCGCTTCCTCGGCGCAGGTGAGCGCCGACGCCCTCGACACCATCCTTCGTCAGGCTCGCACGCTCGAGGGCATCCCGCCCGAAGCCGTCGCCGCCCTGATTCAGATCACCGATCCCGCCCTCCGTGCCACCGTCCTCACCGCCGCCAAGCGCGTCCACGCCGTCGTCCATGGCGGCCGCGTCGGAGTCTCCGCCCCCGTCTGCCCGAGCAACCGCTGCGTCAACGACTGCCTCTACTGCCCGCTCCGCCGCTCGAACACGCGCCTCCGCCGCAACGCCTCCGGGCCGCGCGAACTCCAGCGCGAGATCACCGGCCTCCTCGACGAGGGCTTCCGCCATATCACCCTCGTCTTCGGCGAGGACCGCAGCGGCGTGCCCTACGTCCGCGACATGATCCAGGCTGCCTTCGGCACTCGCTCCGGCGCGCGCCATATCCAGCGCCTCGAACTCAACCTCAACCCCATGTCCGTCGCCGACCTCCAGGCCATCAAAGAGGCCGCCCGCCTCGGCACCTACCACGTCTATCAGGAGACCTACGACCCGGTCGTCTACGCCGCGCTTCACCATGACGGCCCCAAGGCCGACTACGCCTGGCGCGTCACCTGCCACGACCGCGCTCATGAAGCCGGCCTCACCGACGTCGGCCTCGGCGTCCTCCTCGGCGCGGGCGACACGGCTTTCGACATCGTCGCCCTCCACTCCCACTCGATGTACCTGACCGATACCTACGGCCTCCCGCCCCATTCGATCACCTACCCGCGGATGATCTCCGCCACAGGAGCGGAGGAGTCGCGCGAGATCTCTGACGACGATTTCGTCTACACCGTCGCGGTCACGCGCCTGGCCTTCCCCTACTGCAACATCGTCCTGTGCACGCCCGCCCTGCGCGACACGCGCCTCCTCCTCTACAGTCACGGCATCTCGCAAGTCGCGGTCGGCTCCAACAGCTACCCCGGCGTCTACACCGCCGGTGGTGATCCCGACGCCGCGGGCGCGCTGAGCATCGGCCGCCCTCGCGCCCTCGAGAACCTCGTCTACCTCATGTGCGATGCCGGCGTCGTCCCGAACCTGTGCATGGCCTGCTACGCCCAGCGCCGCAAGCAGACGGTCTTCTGTTCCGGCGACAAGACCGACACGCACAAGCGCTGCGCCCCGAACGCTCTCCTGGCCTTGAAGGAATACTTGATGGACTATGCTTCGCCGGAGACGCAGAAGGTCGGCGGCCGGTTGATCCAGAACGAACTCGCCCACCTTTCCGACGACGTCCGCGCCCTGGCCCTCGAACTGATGGAAGAGGCCGAAGCCGGCCTCCGCGGACAGATGCTCTAGCGCATCTTTCTGTAGGGCGGGGATTTACTCCCCTCCGCGTGTCGCGTTTGAGATGTTGCTTGCTGTAGGGCGCGGGTTTATCCCGCGCCGCGCTTTTCGTCCTTTGAGACCGCCCTATGCCATCCGCTGACAACTCTCCCGTCCACGGCGTCGTCACCACCATCGCCGCGAAGTGCCGGCGCTGCTACAACTGCGTGCGCTCGTGCCCGGCCAAAGCCATCAGCGTCCAGAACGGTCAGGCCTGGGTCATGGAGGAGCGCTGCGTCGGCTGCGGCAACTGCATCCGCGTCTGCGCTCAGAACGCCAAGCAGATCCAGCAGGCTCTTCCTCAGGTTCGTGAGCTTCTCAAGGCGCCCGCCCCCGTCGTCGCCCTCCTCGCCCCGTCCTATCCGGCCGCCTACGACGACCTCTCCGCCGGCCAGGTCGTCGCCGCCCTCCGCGCTCTCGGTTTCAGCCACGTCTTCGAGGTCGGCTTCGGCGCCGAGATGGTCGCCACCGAGTATGCCCGCCTCCTCAAGCGCTCCTCGGGCACGATCATCGCCACGCCCTGCCCCGCCCTGGTCAGCTACGTCCGCAAGTACATGCCCGAGCTGATCCCCAGCCTCGCCCCCATCGTCTCGCCCATGACCGCCATGGCCCGCGCCGTCCGCAGCTCCTACGCCCCCGGTGCCGCCGTCGTCTTCATCGGCCCCTGCATCGCGAAGAAAGCTGAGATCCGCGATTCCGATCTTGTCGGCGACGTCGATGAGGTCATGACCTTCACCGAACTCGCCGACCTCTTCGCCGAGCGCGAGATCGACGCGGCGTCCCTCACGCCTTCCTCCGCCGACGAACCCCTCCCCCACTTCGGCGCGCTCTTCCCGGTCTCGGGCGGCCTCCTCAAGACCGCCGCTATCCAGGCCGACCTCATGGAGGACGCCATCCTCGTCGTCGAGGGCCCCGACCACTGCACCGCCGTCCTCCGCGAGCTGGCCGACGGCAAGCTCCCCGCCCGCTTCCTCGACGCCCTCTTCTGCGAGGGTTGCATCGCTGGCCCGGCCTTCGCGAGCACGATGAGTCCCCTCGCCCGCCGCCATCTCGTCACCGCCCACGTCCGCCAGCTTCAGACCGCCGCCCGCGCCCTGCCCCGCCGTCTCCGCGATGTCTCCTCCGTCGATGTCTCCCGCCGCTTCGAGCCCGAGGCCATCATCATCGGCGTCCCCACCGAGACCGAGATCCGCGACATCCTCGCCCGCACGAACAAGCTCGGCCCGCAGGACGAACTCAACTGCGGCGCTTGCGGCTACCCCACCTGCCGCGAGAAGGCCATCGCCGTCCACCAGGGCCTCGCCGAAGTCGAGATGTGCCTCCCCTATCTCATCGACCAGATGCAGGTCAACCTCGAGCGCCTCAGCCGCACAACGGACGAGGTGAAGAAGGCTCGCGAGCAGGCCATGCGCGCCCAGCACCTCGCCTCGATGGCCCAGCTCGCCTCCGACATGGCCTCGGAGATCTCCCGCCCGCTCGGCCATCTCGTCGTCCTCGCTCAGCTCCTCATGAACACGATGGCCGACGACGACACTCGCCGCGAGGACGTCGCCTCGATCATCCACGACGCCCTCCGCTGCCGCGAAGTCACCTCCGGCCTCGAGGGTTTTGCCCGCCAGCACGAGCCTCAGTGGGAGCAGGCCGACCTCGCCCTCATTGTCGACAATGCCCTCGCCGAACTCGAGCCGAAGCTCACCGCCGCCGGCGTCCGCCCGCTCGTGAACCTTCCGGCCGACTTGCCCAAGATCGTCGCCGACCCGGCCCAGCTCTCCCAGGTCGTGGTCAACATCCTCACCAACAGCCTCGAGGCCTTCGACCCCGGCGTCCAGGGCACCATCGAGATCACCGCCCGCATCTCCGCTGACGAGGGCTCCGCCGAACTCGTCGTCCGCGACAACGGTCACGGCATCGCGCAGGATCTCCAGAACTCCGTCTTCCAGCCCTTCGTCACGACCAAAAAGACGACCCTCGGCGCGGGCCTCGGCCTCGCCGTCGCGCATGGGATCATCCACGCCCACGGCGGCGACATCGCGATCCACAGCCGTCCCGGCCACGGCACGACGGTCACCATCGACGTCCCCCTCGACACCTCGCCCCCGACGGCGCAGGAGTCCGTGAAGGTCCTGGTCGTCGATGACGACCCCGACTTCCTCGAGCAGCACCGCATCATGCTCGAGGCCATGGGCTTCCTCGTCGTCACGGCCGAGCGCACCGACGAGGCCCTGTCCGTCGCCGACCGAGAAATCCCCGACGCCTTCGTGTTAGACTTGATCATGGAGCAGGCCGATTCCGGCGCCCGGCTCGCCCGCGCTCTTCGTCGCGATCCACGCTTCCGACGCGCGCCGGTGGTGATATTGACGTCTGTGGTGAATGACCGCGGCTTCGAGTTCAGCCGCAATCCGCGTGAGGTTCTGGAATGGATGCGGGCCGATGCCTGGTTCGATAAACCGGCGCCCGTGGCCGAGTTGGCGAACACTCTTCGCCGCCTCCTCGTCAGCCGCGCCGAGCCCAGTGAGCCGCATGGCATCGTCCCGGATGAGGCGCTCTGATGCCTGTGCCCGACGTTCATATTGAGGCAATGGTCCTCGTCGTTGATGACGAGCCCGGCATCCGCAATGGCTGCCAGCGCGTTCTGGAAGCCTGCGGCGCCTCGGTGTCCCTCGCGAGCAATGGCGCCGAAGCCCTCGCCAAGCTCAAGCAAACCGATTTCGACGTCGCCATCGTCGACCTGGTCATGCCCGACTTCGGCGGCCTCCAGGTCCTCGAAGGGATCACCGCCGCCGACATCAACGTCGTCCCCATCGTCATCACGGCCCACGCCTCCATCGAGACCGCCGTCGAGGCGATCAAGCACGGCGCCTTCGACTACCTCCCGAAGCCCTTCGTCCCTCTTGAACTCCTCCTCCGCGTCGAGCGCGCCGTCCGTTGGCGCCGCCTGCGTCAGGAAGCCGAGCGCAACCTCCTCGAGATCGACACCGACAAGACCCGCCTCCACTCGATCGTCAACGGCCTCGCCGACGGCATCCTCATCACCAACGCCGAGGATCACGTCGTCCTCGCCAACCCGGCCGCGCTCAGCGCCCTCAACATCGCCTCCCTCAGCGGCGAGCCCCAGCCCCTCGCCGAAGTCGTCCGCGACCCCGGCCTCCTCACCCTCCTCCGCTGCCCCGCCGAGTACCCCGACGTCGCCGAACCTCCCTGCACCGCCCAGCTCGAGTCCTCCGGCCGCATCTTCATGGCCCGCGTCGTCCCGATCCGCTCAAACGCCGGCGCCGCTCTCGGCACCGCGACGGTCCTGCGCGACATCACCGATCTGATGACCCTCGAGCGCGCCAAGGCCCAGTTCATGTCGCGCGTCGCCCACGAACTCAAGTCGCCTCTCGCGGCGGTCCAGGGCTTCCTCAAGGTCATCCTCTCCGGGCAGGAGCTTCCCCCGGACAAGCTCCTCGAGATCGTCGGCCGCTGCAGCGATCGGGTCGAGGGCATGGCCCAACTCGTCGGCGACCTGCTCTCCCTTTCCCGCGCTGGCGCGATGCCCACGCGCAAGGTTCAGCCCCTCGCCGTCGCCGATATCGTCGAGGACGTCCTCGAATACCTCGCGCCCTTCGCCGAGCAGGCGAAGATCGCCCTCGCGGTCTCCATCGCCCCCGACTGTCCGCCCGTCGACGCCGACCGCGAGGAGTTCACCCTCATCCTGACCAACCTCGTCAGCAATGCGATCAAATACAACCGCCCCGGCGGCCGCGTGAGCCTTTTCGCCGGCGCCGAGGCCGACACCCTCCGCATCGACGTCACCGACACCGGCTTGGGCATCCCCGACGACGCCCTCCCGCGCCTCGGCGAGGAGTTCTTCCGCGTCACCTCACCAGATCGCCAGGGCATCGTCGGCACGGGTCTCGGCCTGGCGCTTGTGCGCCGGACCTTGGAGGCTTACAACGGCCGGCTCGAGGTTCAGTCGAAGGTCGACGAGGGCAGCACCTTCACGGTCCTCCTCCCCCTCACCCCCTCTCACCGATAGGCTTTGCCCTTTAGGGCTATGCAGTTGACA
>PMZA01000005.1 GCA_003170595.1 Armatimonadota bacterium | reverse complement strand
ATTCATCAGGACGTCGTCGACGAGTACCGTAGGTACGTCAAGAGCTTCCTGACCATCGCCGACGATCGCATTCGAGCGGAGGTCGAGGACAAGTTGCTCAAGCAGGGCGGCGTCTGTCCTGACGCCCTCGTGCAGCTCAACCCCGGATTCGAGAGGGGGCGGAGCGTCGTCGAACTGGTCGCCGACGGACTCCTGCATCCGCTCTGTGCAGAGATCTTCCGAGACCCCCTGGGCCACAGCATTGGGCTCTACCGCCACCAGGAGGAGGCTATCCTCCGGGCGTGCCAAGGCTTGCCCTTCGTCGTCACCAGTGGGACCGGCTCAGGCAAGAGCCTGACCTACACGATCCCCATCGTGGACCACGTGCTGAAGCACGGTCCCGCAGACCGGCGGGTGCGGGCCATCCTCGTCTACCCGATGAATGCCCTCATCAATTCGCAGCTCACGGCCATCGGCAAGTTCCTCGAACGGGGAGGCCATGGGCACGGGCTGGTCGTGGCCCGCTACACGGGTCAGGAGTCCAGCTCGGATAAACAGCAACTGCAGAAGCACCCGCCGCACATCCTACTCACGAACCTGATGATGTTGGAGTACGTGCTCACACGGCCGGGCGAGGGCGTGTTCGTGGACCAGGGCCAGGCGGACCTCAGGTTCGTCGTGCTCGACGAACTCCACACTTACCGTGGCCGACAGGGGGCCGACGTGGCACTCCTCATCCGCCGCCTGCGGGAGCGAAGCGGCAACCCAGACCTCCAGTGCATCGGCACCAGTGCGACGATGGCCACAGGAGGCACACGGCAGGAGCGACGCAGTGCTGTTGGCCTCTTCGCCAGCCAGCTCTTCGGCATGGAGATGGGAGCAGAGAGCGTGGTCGAGGAGTCTCTTCGAGCGTTGATCGCCGACGACGTGGCGACCGATGCCGATGCAGTGGCACAGGCCCTCAGCCGAGACGTTGCGACGAGTTGGGATGCGTTCCGCCGCAGCCCACTCGCCAAGTGGGTGGAGGACACCTTTGGTCTGTCCCGCGAGGCGGACGGCCATCTGCGACGGGCCACTCCCATCTCCCTCGCCGAGGGAGCGAAGCGACTGGCGGCCCTCACCGGAGCCGACGAGTCGGCGTGTACGGCGAGGCTTCGCGAGACACTCCTCGACGGCAGCAAGTTGGCATCCGCCGAAGCAGGGGAGCCTTTCGCCTTCAAGCTGCATCAGTTCGTCAGCCAGGGCGGGGCGGCATATGCCACATTGGAGCATCCCGACCATCGCCACATCACACTCGACGGGCAGTACTGGGCACCGGGCGAGGGCGGCCGCTTGATGTTCCCGCTCGTCTTCTGCCGCGTATGCGGCCAGGAGTTCTACGTGTCGCGGCTCAGCGGGGAAGCCGAGCAGCTCATGCCCGACGAGTTCGAGACCTCGGCAGACGGCGACGGGCGGAGCAGCGAGGATTCGAGGGGCTACCTGATGGTCGACCCAAAGGGAGACTGGCAGCCGGATCGGGCCAGCCTTCCTGACCACTGGTTCGACGCCAAAGGGCGTCTGGCTCGGAACTACCGTGGGTCAGAGCCTCACGTCCTCTACTCGACGCCGAGCGGGGCCGTCGTGGCCAGCGGTACCGAAGATGCCCTTCGTTGCTGCTTCGTCCCACGTCCGTTCATGCTGTGCCCCTCGTGTGGGGAGGCCTACACCTTACGCGACAGCGAGTTCCGCAAGCTCGCACGTCTATCCAGCGAGGGCCGCAGCACGGCGACGACCCTGCTCTCCGTGGCCGCGGTCTCGGCCATGGATGCCAGTGGCGTCGATAGGCAGGCCTGCAAGGTGCTTTCCTTCACCGATAATGTGCAGGACGCATCTCTGCAGGCGGGCCACTTCAACGACTTCGTGCAGGTTGCGCTCGTGCGTTCGGCCCTGTGCCGGGCACTGCAAGAGCAGCCGCTCCTTCGCTTCGACACGATCGCCAGTGCGGTGGTCGCTCACCTCGGCTTGGGACTGCCCGAGTATGCGAACAACACCGCCCTTGAGCCCGGCAGCCCCCAGGCCAAACGGGCAGTCGAGGCCTTCAAAGATCTGGTCGAGTACAGAATCTACGAGGACTTGCGGCGTGGTTGGCGACTCGTTCAGCCCAACCTCGAGCAATGCGGCCTGCTCCGGATCGATTACGAGGGACTGCGGGAGCTGGCATCGTCGGAGGCCATCTGGGAGTCCTGTGCAGAGATGCCGTCACTCGCTGTGGAACAGCGTGAGCACGTCCTGCGGGTCGTGCTTGACGAACTCCGTCGCCAACTCGCCATCGATGCCCCATGTCTCGTCCCCGACCGCCAGGAGATGCTGCAGCGGAACACTTCGGCGTACTTGGGCGAGCGGTGGGCCATCGATGTGGGCGAGAACCTGAGGTCGGCTGCGTCCTTCATCATGCCGGGAGAACGGGCCAGAGGAGCAGAGCACAGCCTGTCGGACCGCAGCGCGTTGGGCAGGTACCTCGGGCGATACATCGGCAGCCTACAGGGCCCCCGGCTCAGGGGCGACGGCTACGTCGCCTTCATCGGCGGTGTCGTCGAAGGCCTCCGCCGATTCGGACTCGTCTCGTACGACGAAGACGCACAGAGCATCCAGGTGCATCAGGGAGCCCTGAGTTGGTGCCTGGGGGACGGCATCCCCGCAGTCGATGACCTGCGTCGATACCGTGCTCAGAGCGACACGTACCGCCAGGTTGAGACGCGGCCTAACGATTTCTTCCGCGAGTTCTACCCGAAGGCACTGGACGCGCTGCGGCGGATGGAGGGAGCGGAGCATACCGGCAAGACGAGCACCGAGCGACGCATCAAGCGTGAGGACATGTTTCGTGACGGGGACCTGACGGCCCTCTTCTGCACCCCCACGATGGAGTTGGGCATCGACATCGCCGACCTCAACGCGGTGCACATGAGGAATCTGCCTCCGACACCGGCGAACTACGCCCAGCGGAGCGGCCGGGCGGGGCGGGCTGGGCAGGCCGCCCTGGTGCTCGCCTATTGCTCGTCCGGTAGCGGCCACGACCAGTACTACTTCCAGCGTCGCGAGCAGATGGTTGCCGGAGCGGTCGTCCCACCGATGATCGATCTGGCGAACGAGGATTTGATCCGCTCGCACATCCATGCCGTCTGGCTCGCCCACACGGACGTCTCTCTTGGAGGCAAGATCCCGGACGACATCCTGGACATGGCACAGCAGCCCGCCTGTCCCCTCAGAGCGGAGATCAGCCAGCAGGTGAACCTTTCGGAGCCCGGCTTCCGTGAGTGCCTCGACCACTGTCGTGCCGTCATCGAGGGCTGCGGAGCCGCCGTCTTGGATGCCCCTTGGTACGATGACGCATGGCTGGAGAACACCCTAAGGGCAGCCCCGGCCAGTTTCGAGGTGGCCTTCGACCGGTGGCGTCAGCTATACGTCGCCGCCCGGGCACAGATCGTCAGAGCCAGGGAACTGGAGGATGCCCGTTACACTGGCGGCCAGGCGACCGGCCCGGGTGAGGACCCGGAGGCACTGCAGAGAGAGGCGAGAAGGCAACTCGACCTTCTGTTCTGCCGGGACGAGATTCGAGGTGAAAGGGACTTCTACCCCTACCGCTACCTCGCCACGGAGGGCTTCCTGCCTGGCTACAACTACCCGTATCTTCCGGTCAGGGCCTTCGTCGGACGCTTCGGGGATGGGGAGTTCCTATCGCGGGCCAGAGCCGTCGCCCTGTCCGAGTATGGGCCCTTCAACCGCATCTACCATGAGGGCAGTCAGTACCAGGTCGAACGGGTACAGCTCTCCCCCGAGGAGCCCGAGAAGCGTTTCCTGCGGGCGAAGGTCTGCAACTCCTGTGGCTATGTGCACTGCGAGGCCGACTTGGACTGCGACATCTGCCTTTGCTGTGCCACCCCGCTAACTGGCGAGACGGCTCTTCGCCTCGAAACGCTGCTGGAGATGCCTACGGTGATCGCACGGCAAAGTGAGAGGATCACCTGCGACGAGGAAGAGCGTCTACGCCGGGGCTACGAGATCGCCACCTACTACCAGTTCGCCCTTGGGGCGGACGGACGTCCGCAGCGGCAAGACGCGGCAGCCCTCGCCCCCGACGACGCCGAACTGGCAGGGATGACGTACGCCCCGGCCGCCACCCTCTGGAGCGTCAACCACAAGTGGCGGGCCAGCGACGAGGAGGGGTTCCGACTCGATCTCACGCGGGGCCGCTGGCTCAGACGTGGGGACGACGATGCACCTCNNCCGCCACTATGTACGGCTGTTCGTCAGGAACACCTCGAACGCCGTCCTCGTGCACCCCGACATCGGAGACCCGGATGACGAGGCGACCACCAACTCCTTCGTCTACACGCTTCAGTACGCCCTCGTCGCCGGGGTCGCTGCCCGGTACCAGGTGGAGTCGTCCGAGCTGGGCTCGGAAGTCATCGGGGAGGGACTGGGGCGTCGAATCCTGATATGGGAAGCGGCCGAGGGAGGGCTGGGAGTGCTCAGGCGTCTGGTGGACGAGCCGGACGCCCTCTCGGGCGTCGCATCGCTGGCCCTGGAGATCATGCACTTCGACCCGGACACGGGCGAGGACATGCGGCCGCCCGAGGACGAGGTGCACGGCTGTGCCAGGGCCTGCTATGACTGCCTGCTCTCCTACTACAACCAAAGACACCACAGACTCCTCGATAGACACCTCGTGCGGGACCTTCTGCTAAGCCTGAAGGG
The DNA here is from genome assembly GCA_003170595.1 of Armatimonadota bacterium. Taxonomy (GTDB): domain Bacteria; phylum Armatimonadota; class Zipacnadia; order Zipacnadales; family FEN-943; genus FEN-943. The sequence continues at coordinate 34,080 of PMZA01000005.1, read as the reverse complement.
CGGGCGGGTCCGGGTCGAGATAGCCGGACGCTCCTACGACGAGCAGTGTCAGTGGCTGATGAGCGAGACGGACTCTCGATCGGCCCTTGAGAGGCAGTTCATCGACCACCTCTACCGCACTCGACGGAGCCTGCCTTCGCACGCTCAGATGCACGTGCCCGAAGCCGAGTGCACGCCGGACTTCGCTTACGAAGGCCTGCACGTCTGCGTGTTCTGCGACGGGAGTGTGCACGATCAGCCTCAACAGCAAGGGAGGGACGAGGCAGCCCGACGCAGACTGCGGGAACTCGGATATCGGGTCATCACGATCCGCTACGACCGGGGCCTCGAGGAGCAGATCGCTGAGCATCCCGATGTCTTCGGTGAGGGGGTGCGGCCTTGAACCCCGGCACGCTGGTGCGGTACCGCGAACGGGACTGGGTTGTCCTGCCATCGGAGGAGCCCGGGCTCATGATGCTCCGCCCGATCGGGGGCAGTGCCAGGGAGGTCTGCGGCGTCCTGCGGTCGCTCGCCGACACGATGGCCTACAGCTTGTTCTTCGAGCGGGTCGAACAGACGCAGTTCAGGGCACCAGACGCCAGTGCGGTGCAGGACCACGCCGCCGTCAAGTTGCTGCTGGAGGCCGCCCGTCTGCTCCTGCGGGATGGGGCGACACCCTTCAGGTCGCTGGGCCATCTGTCCGTCAGACCCCGCCCGTACCAATACGTCCCGATGCTCATGGGGCTCCGGCAGGATACCGCTCGACTGCTGGTGGCGGACGATGTCGGAGTAGGCAAATCCCTCGAAGGGATATTGCTCGGCCGTGAGTTGATGGCCCGTGGAGAGGTACGGCGACTCGCCGTTCTTTGTCCCCCCTACCTCTGCGATCAGTGGCAGCGGGAACTCGCAGAGAAGGCCCAGATGGAGGCTGAAGTCATCCGCTCGGGGACCGTCGCCAGACTTGAACGCCTTTGCCCGGCCGACCGCAGCATCTTCCAGCAACACCGGCACTTCGTGGCCAGCATCGACACCATCAAGAGCGAGCGATACCGTGAGACGTTTCTGTTGCACTGCCCCGACTTCGTGATAGTCGACGAGGCCCACGGGGCCGCCCGGCCGCCGGGCGATCGACGGGCACGCTCTCAGCAGCAAAGGCACGATCTGGTGTGCCAAGTTGCCAGTGACCCGAACCGCCACCTCGTGCTTCTCACCGCCACGCCGCACAGCGGTGTCGAGGAGTCGTTCCTCTCCCTGCTCGGGCTGCTACGACCGGAGTTTGCTGACCTGAACCTGGCTGAGCTGTCCGACGACGAACGGGACGAGTTGTCGAAGCACTTCGTCCAGCGTCGGCGACCCGACGTGAAGCGGTGGATGGGAGAGGACACGCCCTTCCCCGAGCGGGACCCGTGGCCCGCACCGTCCGGCGAGTACCCGTACTCGTTTTCCGACGCCTACCGTAGCTTCTACTCCGACGTGTACGACTTCGCCCGCGGCCTCGTTGACTCCGCGGAGACGCTCAAAGGCTGGAAGCGAAGGATGCGTTTCTGGTCCGCCCTCGCCCTCATGCGGTGCGTGACCTCATCGCCGGCCGCCGCGGAGGCCAGCCTGCTCCGACGACTGGGCGGAGACGAGGGCTTCTCCACCGAAGCCCTTGACGCATCCACCGAGGACGAACTCGAAGCGACCTTCGAGCCCGCCCTCTACGACTCCACCGATGCGGGGCCATCGGCTGACGCCCCTCCTACGGCGATCTTCGACGCTCAGGAGATGGATTCATCCTGGCCCGATGCCGACCGTCGCCGGATGAGAGCCTTCGCCAAGCGTGCGGGCGAGCTGCGGGGGAGACACGATGCCAAGCTCCAAGCCGCAGCCGAGGCTGTCAGAGCCTGCCTGCGTGACGGCTACCATCCCATCGTCTGGTGTAGATACATAGCGACCAGCGACTATGTCGCGGAGGAACTCCAGGGTGCCCTGGGCAAGAAGTTCCGAGACCTCCGGGTGACGTCCATCAACGGCACCGTCGGCGAAGACGAGCGGCGTCTGAAGCTCGCAGAACTCGCGAAGGCCCCGAGGCGTGTCCTGGTGGCCACCGACTGCCTGAGCGAGGGCGTCAACCTCCAGGAGCACTTCAACGCCGTCCTCCACTATGACCTGCCCTGGAACCCCAACCGCCTCGAACAGCGGGAGGGCCGCGTCGACCGCTTCGGCCAGAACTCGCCCACCGTCCGCACCGTGCTCATCTACGGCCAGGACAACCCGGTGGACGGGGCGGTTCTCGACGTCCTGATCCGCAAGGCCCGCGAGATCCACAAAGCCCTGGGCATCTATGTCCCGGTCCCCGTCGACAGCGAGACCGTCATGGAGACGGTCCTCAAGTCCGTCTTCGCCCGGTCCTACGAGGGCAAGCGACAGCTCTCGCTCTTCGACCGGTCCGACATGGCGTCCGAGGTCGTCCGCAGTTTCCACTACCAGATGGACCTGGCCGCCGAGCGGGAGAAGGAGACACGCTCCCGCTTCGCCCAACGCAGCATCAAGCCCGACGAAGTGCAGCGAGAGTTGTCCGAGACCGACGGAGTCCTGGGTGACCCGGAGGAGGTCCGAAGCTTCCTACTCGAGGCCAGCCAGCGGCTGACGTTCGGCTTCCGCCGGAGCAGCCGTTCTCGCAAGACCGGCCCCGAGGTCTGGGAGATCGACATCGCCCCCCTGCCGCCAGCGGTGAGGCAGGCTCTCGGCAACGTGCCCGATCCGTGGCCCATCACCTTCGACACGCCCGTCCCCGAGGGCGTCGCCTACGTCGGACGCAGCCATCGTCTCATCGAGTGCCTGGCCGAGCATCTCATGGACCTGGCCTTCTACCCATCTTCCGACCAGTCGGCGGCGGCACGTTGCGGAGCCATCCGCACCGACGCCGTCACCCGGCGGACCACGCTGCTCCTGCTTCGCCTACGCTACCTGATCCACGAGCGGGACGAAGAGACGCCCAGCCTGGCCGAGGAGACCCTCGTCTGGGGATACCGTGGCCTCCTGCCTGACATCGAGCCGATTTCCCTCGACGACGCCAAGAAGCTGGTGGATGAGGCGGCCCCAGTTGGGAACCTCTCCGCCCAGGAGAAGACCGAGGTCGTCGCCGAGATGCTCGCCGGGTGGGAGCCGTTGCAGAAGCAGCTCTCGGCCGTGCTCGACGAGCGGGCCCGACGGCTCACCGAATCTCACCGCCGCATCCGCAGCCTCACCAAGGCCGGGCATGTACGCATCGAGCCACAGAAGCCGCCCGACCTCCTCGGCGTACTGGTGCTGGTGCCAGTGCCGAAGGGGGCGGCCCAGTGAACTCCACCTGCATCAAGATCGAGGGCGGCCTGCTCGCCCCGGACTTCCTGGAGACCATCGCTGACGCCGAGGGCCAGAAGCCCTCCGACTTCGGGATCGAGGGTCGCCGCACACTGGTGGACGAGGTCTCGTCGCTTTGGTCAGATGTCCGCTCCTACTGGGATGCCTTCCAGCGTCGCCTCCAGCGGTCGTCCAGCGAGAGCGTTACCACCATCACCCGCGAGCAGTGGGTCATCCCCTTGCTCGATGCTCTCGGCTACCGGCTGGCCTACCAGCCGCAGAGCGTCGATGTCGAGGGTCGCCTCTACCGCATCAGCCACCGCACTGGCGAGACCGACGAAGACCTCCCCGTCCAGATCGAGCCCTTCGACCAGGACCTCGGCTCCCGCCCGCCCTCGGGCCGCGGCAACATGTCGCCGCACGCGATGATGCAGGACTATCTCAACCGCACCGACCACCTCTGGGCCATCGTCACCAACGGCAACACCCTCCGCCTGCTCCGCGACTCGTCCTACTTCACTCGTCCGGCCTTCATCGAGTTCGATCTCCAGCAGATGCTCGAGGGCGAGCGGCTGGACGAGTTCTTCCTCTTCTACCGCCTCGTCCATCGCACCCGCATGCCGAAGGCGATGGATGACGGGGACACCTGCCTGCTGGAGAAGTACCACCAGATCGGCATCGATCAGGGCGGCCGGATCCGCGACGGCCTCCGCGGTGCCGTCGAGCAGGCCATCTCCATCTTCGCCAACGGCTTCCTCGCCCATGCGAAGAACGAGGACCTCCGGGAGGCCCTCCGCTCCGGCCGGCTCACTCCCGTGGGGTTCTACCAGCAGCTCCTGTACCTCATCTACCGCCTGCTATTCCTGATGGTGGCGGAGGAGCGGGGACTGCTCCGCGGGGGCGACGGTCAGGATCACTCCGCACGCGACTACTTCACGGTCCAGCGGCTCCGTGCCCTCGCCGACGAGCCGCTCAGTGCCCCGGAACGCTTCTGCGATCTCTACCGCAACCTGCGGGCTCTGTTCTTCTCGCTCTGCAAGGAGGAGTTCGCCGAGGCTCTCGGCCTCCCGCCGCTCAACGGCGAGTTGTTCGACTGTGCCCGCACTTCCGCCCTCGGCGACGCCTACCTCAACAACCGCGACCTGCTCACCGCGATGCACACCCTATCGTGGTTCGTGCCCCGCGACCAGCGGGTGCCGACCCGCGTCAACTATCGCCACCTCGACGTCGAGGAGCTGGGCAGCGTCTATGAGTCCCTGCTCGACCTGCAGCCCATCGTTGACGGCCAGGACGGGCGGCTCACTTTCCACTTCGGTGCCGGCACCGAACGCAAGACCACCGGCTCGTACTACACACGCCCCGAGTTGGTCGCGGAACTCGTCAAGTCCGCCCTCGTTCCGGTCATCGAGGATCGCCTCCAGGCGACGAAGCCGCCCGAGCGTGAGCAGGCCCTCCTCTCGCTGAGAGTCTGCGACCCGGCCTGCGGCTCCGGCCACTTCCTCCTTGCCGCCGCTCGCAGGATCGGCACCGAATTGGCGAAGGTCCGCACCGACGAGGAGGCCCCCGCTCCCGATGCTGTGCGGGCCGCCGTGCGGGATGTCATCACCCACTGCATCTACGGCGTGGACAAGAACCCCCTCGCCGTGGACCTGTGCAAGGTCGCCCTCTGGATCGAGGGGCACTCAGGCGGCAAGCCCCTCACCTTCCTGGATCACCGCATCCGCTGCGGCGACTCCCTCGTCGGCGTCTTCGACCTCGCCGTGCTGGACGATGGCATCCCCGACGCCGCCTTCGACGCCGTTTCCGGCGACGACCGCAAGCTCGCGTCAGCGATCAAGAAGCGGAACAAGCAGGAACGCAGCCAGCTCGGCCTCGCCCTGGCTGACGCCACCGCGGAGGTGCATCGCCTGGTTGAGGAACGCCGGGAGCTGGACGGCCTCGCCGATGACACGCCCGACCAGATCCACCGCAAGAGGGAGGCCTACGAGCGGCTGCAGCAAGAGGGGAGCACGCTCTGGCGAGAGCGAATGGCGTGTCACCTCTGGACGGCGGCGTTCTTCGCCGAACTGACGCCCGAAGCAGAGGCGGGCCGCCGCATCCCCACCACTGACGATCTGCGTCGATACATGCAGAGCCCGGAGGCCGTGGATGCCCGTATGCGGAACCACGTCTGGGCCTTGGCCGAACGCAACCGCTTCTTCCATTGGCCGCTGGAGTTCCCCGGGGTGTTCGAGCAGGGCGGCTTCGATTGCGTGCTTTCCAATCCGCCGTGGGACCAGATGCAGCTTGACCCGCAGGAGTTCTTTGCTAACCGTTCTCCGGACGTGGCCGCGGCGGCCAATATGGCCCAGCGATCCCGTCTCATCAAACGGTTGTCAGAATCCCGGCCGGACCTACTCAGGGAGTACCACTTGGCCGTAAGCGAGAGCGACAAGGCGAAAAACTTCGTCCATGCCTCGGGTCGCTTCCCGCTAACCGAAGGAGGCCGAACCAACCTGGCTCCTCTTTTTGCCGAGTTCGCACGGATGCTGTTGGCACCGCAAGGCAGGGCCGGGCTTGTCGTTCCCCCTGGCGTAGCGTCGGACGAGACTGCGAAGACGTTCTTCCAGGACCTGATGGCGACGGGCACGCTTGTTTCCCTGTGTGCATTCGTCAACGAAAAACGGATCTTCGCAGACGTCCTCCACAACTTCCGGTTCTGTGCTCTCACACTGACGGGTCGCGAGGCCAAGAGTGAGCATGCCGACTTCGCCTACGAGTGTCAGACCTTTGGCGACGTACGCCAGGCCATCCGCCATTTCCGCCTAACTCGCGATGACCTGGCCGTCATCAATCCCAATACGCAGACGGCTCCTGTGTTCCGGACCCGACCAGATGCCGACTTGACTATGGAGGTGCACCGGCGTGTGCCTGTTCTGGAGAACGAGGTCACGGGCGTAAGCCCTTGGGGTGCCAGATTTCTCCTGATGTTCATGACGAACACCGCCTCCCACCTCTTCAAGACACCGGCTGAACTTCAGGGGGAGGGCTTCGTGCGAATGGGAGCCCATTTCGTGGATGGGAATACGCACTGGGTGCCCTTGTACGAAGGCAAGATGGTGCACCAATTCGACCATCGGTTCGCCTCGTACGAGGACTGCAACGGTCAGAGACCGCACATGCTCCCAAACTGCTCGGCATCCCAACACCAAGACCCATCATACATTCCACTGGCCTGCTACTACGTCTCCTACTCCGAGGTGCAGAACGTACTCGCTCCCCGGTGGGACAGATCGTGGCTGCTTGGGTTCCGAAGCGTGACAAGCAAGTCTCTCGCACGAACGGCGACGTTCACTGTCCTGCCGATCGCTGCCATTGGAGACAAAATCCCTCTTCTCATGGCGGTGGATCGGCCCTCCCCACTCGTGGGATGCCTCCTCGGTGACTGCAACTCCCTAATCCTGGACTACGTCATTCGCGGCAAGTTAGCAGCCGCCACAATGAACATCTTCTACGTGAGACAACTCCCCATCATCCCGCCTGACGCCTACGCCGCCGCCGACCTGCTCTTCATCGTCCCCCGCGTGGTCGAACTGACCTACACCGCCTGGGACATCAAGGCCTTCGCCGACGACGTATGGCGGGAGGGAGATGACGCTCTGCGGCAGGCCCTGCAGCAGCAATGGGAGGCCAACCGCGGCGAGACCGGCGGGCATACCTGGGACCCGCCCGAGTGGGCGGAGATCGCCGCCGATGGCTGCCCCCTGCCGCCCTTCAAGTGGAGCGACGACCGCCGGGCGGTGCTGCGGGCGGAGTTGGACGCCTGGTACGCCCGGCTGTACGGCCTGAACCGCAAGCAACTCCGCTACATCCTGGACCCGCACGGCCTGAGCGAGCTGGAACTGGCGGACATCCTGGACCCTTGGGAGGACCCGACCTGCTCGGGCCCGCACCTGCTGCCGGCCGAGCCGGCCATCGACTTCCCCGGCGAGACCTTCCGGGTGCTGAGGAACAAGGAAGAGAAGGCCTTCGGCGAGTACCGCACCCGCCGCCTCGTCCTGGAGGCGTGGAAGCGGCAGTCAGATGGTTAGTCGGGTACGACGGGCGCGGGTCCGGCGATGAGATGCCCGACGGGAGACTGAGCAATGGCCGACGAGAAACGGGCTCCAGACGAGAAGAAGTGGGAACAGGGAAGCGGTCCCCACGCCGGGCACGAAGTCGTTGGCGTGGAGGTCTACCTGCCCCACTGTCCTCCGGACGTTGTCGGCATCTTCGGTGGCGCTTCCGACGCGTTCTGCTGGGGAGCATTCCGCCAACTATGGGCGGAAGCCGCCGAATGGCAGCTCGCACTCGAGCTTCCCGATCTCGAGGCTCGGGTTGCGTTCTCCGAGGACGCGGAGCAGGACGAAACACTGATCGTGTGGAGATGCAGCTGTGGGGATCCGGTCGATGACGTGGGCGGCCCCATCAACACCAAGGTCCTCAACATCATCGCGCTGTCGGCGGCAACGGGCGCGATAGCGGGCGCTCTCGAGGGCGTTGGTGACGTAGGATGGCTCAAGGACCGCGTGGCGGCCCAATCGAAGAGGATCGAGCTTGGCGATGCCGGGATGTGCCAGCCACCAAACTTGGTGCCGTTCGGGCTCACTCCTCCATGGCTTACCCAAGTTGAAGCGGCGTCGAGGCTATGCTCTCAGATGACCAGTCGCTTTGCTCAGAGTGGCCCCGTGCTCGTGCCTGGCCGTGATCCAGGCCCCCCGCGAGACTACGAGGGTATCGTGACCCTTGTAGAGGGTACGAAGGCTCTCTGCGAGGGCCCACTACCAGACACCGGGCTGATGGCCACGCATATCCACGAGGTCCTGCGGGATCCGCCGGACGACCCCATCCGCCTCGTCGAGCTCATATCCCGACCCTCGGGTCGGTCGGTGGAGTTCCGCCAGTTCGCGTCGGTATTCGTGCAGCTCCACGTTCCGACCATCGGGTACGTGCCCACCTATGACAGCTGGGCCGTCGAGTCCTTGAGGCACCATCTCGGCAGAACCAGAGCGGAGCTAGACGTCTCCTATGTTCCATTCGCTCGGGCGGCGAGATACCTTTCGCTTATAGGGCTATGCAGTTAACACAAGTAGGTGGCCTTGGCCCGACGGGCCCGTCATTTGAGCTCCTAAGTAGGTGTTGGCGGAACCCAGGCTATCAAAGTTGCCGAGGACTGCTAATATGATGCCGTGTAGCTTGAAAGGCGCTTTCACGAGGCTTGACGGCCACCTAATCGCCCCTTGAGGTGCCCACTTGCCCAAGCCGATGCCTCATTTGGTCGCCTTCTGATAGGCGAGGTCGATGACTCCCGAGACACATGCGGTTGGGACGCTGTTGATGAAGCCGTCTCTCTTGCCTTTACTTGTGTCAACTGCATAGCCCTATTCGCTTATGTCTCTGTGCCTGTCAGACCGCGATCTGGATGCGTATCTGTGGCTGGCGGGAGTGTACCGAGCGTGGTGCGGGGCGGAAGACCGCAACGAGGTGCCAATCAGCGACGAGGTGAGGGAGCTCTTCTTGTCCAGCGACGAGTACCTCCAAGCCGATCTGCGGGAGCTGCTGGGCGAGGACTGATCCGGCAGCTCAGCCCGAGCACCGCATTCGCCGCCCGAGTAGCGGAGGCATCGTAGAGGCAGGAGCAACACTCATGACCTTCGCCACCTACGTCGGCATCGACTACAGCGGGGCCGAGACGCCGACGTCCCGGCTCAGGGGCCTCCAGGTCTACAGAGCCGGCGAGGGCCTGCCCGAACGCGTCTCGACGCCATCCCAGCCCGAGGAGAGGCACTGGAACTGGTGCCGAAGCGAGATCGCCGACTGGCTCATCGGGTTGGCCCGTGACGGGACATGCTTCATCGCCGGCATCGACCATGCGTTCAGCTTCCCGATCAGCTACCTCCGGCGGTACCTTGATCCGCCGCTGACCTCCGAGCAACGGAGAGCCGCGGAGCTGCAGGGGTGGATACTTGGGGTCACATAGCGGCCGCGGCCTCGACGAGCGACGGTTACGACGGTCCTACTACGGGCGGACTCGCCGGCTGAGCGACTGCGAAGGGATCCCTGAAGAGTAGTCACTGAGCTTGAGCACGCACTCCCAAACGACAACTACACGCCTGTTGACCGAACCTCGGGCAGTTCCAATCGTCGCTCACCAGACCTCTCTTGGCCATGCTTCATGCCCCCTCTGGATTGGTCCCAGGTCCGGCGTATAATGGCGTTCAACCTCGGCCCGCTATCGGGGGCAAGGTCACTCTTAGAAGCATCGACAGCACTGATCGCAGGGAGGAAACGGCGTGACTCTGGCGGAGACACCGGATGGAGACGAGAGAACCCTCTTCATTGACGAAACCGCTCTGTTGGAGACGCTCGGACAGGCCAAGCGAGTCCTTCTGGTCGAACCCAGGTATCGCCGCAAGTACCCCCCCTTGGGGTTGGCCAAAATCGCCACCTTCGTCAAGCGCCATGGTGGCGAGGTCGTGTTCACACGCAAGCCGACGCCGGGCGACTACGACCTGGTCTGCGTTACGTCCCTCTTCACCCATGCCTCGCTCCCGGTCAGAGATGCCATACGAGAGGCGTCCTGCGTGCTACCCGATGCTCCCATTCTCCTGGGCGGTGTGGCGGCGACCTTGGTGCCCAACGCCGTAGCGGGAAGTGCACTGGTATATCGAGGCTACAGCCAGGCGCTGGATGAGTGCGTCCCGGACTACAGCATCGACTGGGGCGTGGAAGAGAAGTGGAGCAAGTTCTCGTTCACCTTCACGTCTCGAGGTTGCCCCAATCACTGCGCCTACTGTGCGGTACCCCGACTTGAGCCCGATCTGTGGGTGAATCCCACATGGCGTTCGCACATCGTCGATGAGAAACCCCATGCCATGATCTCGGACAACAACCTGTCCGCTTGCCCCACGGAACACGTGCTTGAACTCATCGAGTTCCTGGTGCAGAAGAAGAAGCGGGTCATACTGGATAATGGCTTGGACTGCAAGCTCATAACCGACGAGATGGCCGCCGAGCTTGCTCGGGTGAGGTGGGTCATTTTGGGCCTGCGTCTCGCCTTCGATCGCATGGAGGAGGATGGCATCTTTCAAGAGGCCGTCAATCGCCTTCGATCGGGCGGTGTTGCGAAGAGCAATATGATGGCCTACACGCTCTTCAACTTCACGGACACGCCCCAAGAGGCAGATTACAGGATGCACGAGTGCGTCAGGCTCGGCATCCAGCCGTATCCGCAGCGGTATGAACCGCTGAATATCACGGATCGCGACAAGCCGTTCATCGGCCGACACTGGACACCGAACCTGCTGAGAGCATTTCGGTTGTTTTGGATGATGGCCGGGTACTACAAGAGGGGTCGGTTCGTGGATTGGGCGCAGCAGCAGGACAAGTATCCCTTGACTGCCGATGATTGGGCTGCTTGGTCCGCAAGCAAGTAGCGATAGAACCGACCTCGACTGCATGCCGCCGACCAGGTCTGTCATGCCACGGACGGCGTGCCCGCACGGGTGGCGACTCCGACATGGGCCTGACGGAGCAGAGCTTCGGTGCTGGGGTGATCGGCGGTGAGGTGATGAACGACAACAGGAATTGCCGGTTGACGCCACGTAGAAATGTCGGTGGAGGGACGGTGAAAGGACCGTTAGTTGTCGTTAGTTGTCGCTGACGACAACAAGAATTGCCGGTTGACGGACGGCGAAGAGGCCATCGATTCGCCTGAGCTGGGAGGCGTCGTCCCGAGCCCACAGCATGACGTCCTCTTTCGGGGACCGGGCGGCGAAGATCGCCAGCGGGCTGATGCGCATGAGAGCGCCGTTGGCCTGGCTGGCGCGGCTGGCCGAAGCCTGCGCCCTTTCCGACGCAGACCTTCCCTCCCTCAAGGACCGTGTCGCTGCCGACAGAGCGGTCCGGCAGGTGCCGCCCATGTCGAAGGGGCCGGATTCGTACCAGCGGGCGTACGCCCTGGCGACATTCTCAATGCCAGACCGACCGTCGGCGACCAGCGTCCGAGCCAGGGCCAGAGCCATCTCCGAATCGTCAGTTGGCTGCCCGGCCAGCGTGCCCCATGTCCCGCCGTCTTGGAGTTCCCGGACGCCATGGGGGTATCGGCGGCGGATCTGGCCGGGGGTCTCGAACTCCACAAGGCCGCCCAGCGCATCGCCAGCCAGCTGCCCGAGGAGGCAGCCTCGCGCTCGGCTCACGATGGGGGAATCGTCCGCGGATGGATGCGGCATGGTCTACACCTATCGGCGTGCAGGTTCCGGGGTCGTGGCATGCCCTGCCCGAACTTCCTCTGATGGCTGGGGCCAATTGTCTCGGCTATTCGGCGGGACCTTCATCCTGCTCTCGACGTTCTCGCAGCTCCTGCAGCAAAGGCCTGAAGCTGTCCTCGCCTCGTCTTCCGTATTCGTTAATGCACTGGACTGCGAGGTCTTGCGCCTCGCGGCTTTCCGAGTGGATCGCGACCGAGAGAATTGCCTGGCTCTCCCTCACAACCGAGTAGAATCCCCAATCCTGCCTGTTCTCGCCTATCGTGAGGCTAAGTGCCCGCACGGCTTGGAGGGGATAGGAGTCGGCGAGCACTGCTAGTCGTTTGGCGACGCCGGCGTCCCAGTCGGTGGTCCCGTCTGTCAGTCGCAGCGTGCGAGCTAACAGGTTCAGCGATCGCTCCGGGTCCAGGGCATCGATCTGGAAGACCCAGCCGAAGGCCCGCAGCTCCAGTCGGTCTTCGGTGGCCGCTGTCGCAGCGGACAGCTCGTCGATTCGCCACTCCCAGAGGGCCAGTACTCGCTCCAGGTACTCCCTCTCCACTCCGGCCGCTCTGTTGAAGGATCTTCCGAGGAAGCTATCGGCATGGGCCCTAAGCTTCACAGGGGCCTCGTGGTATAGCTTCGACACAAGCGGTCCTGCGAGAGTCTCGATGCCCCAAAGGTACATGGTCGCGATGTGCTCGGCGAGTCTTCCGGCCGAACCCCGGTCGGCGACGTCAGACGCTTCCCCGATCTGGCACACCTCGTCCAACGCCGACGCATACTCCTCCCGCAGGGCATCCACGAGGCCAACATAGAGACCGCCGAATAGCAGGTAGCTTTCCCATGCCGCCGATCGCATGTCTCGGAGTTGTTCGTCTGGTGGGAATACCCTAGGTCTGTTGTCTAGGGCCCAGTTGAGGTCGATCCAGGCAAGCAGCGGAAAGAACTTGCCATACACTGAGTGAACGGCCGGCGAAGGCTCGTGGATCGGGTCAAGGTGCGTCTCTAGGACGGCCCTGATAGGACCAAGCTCATCCATGACCCCCGCGTACTGGCCGAAACATGACTGCTCTGGGTGCATCTTCTGGACACACCAGGCCGCAAAGGCCAGGGCAGCCTCAAGTGCCTGCCCTCGAACAGTGTTGATGGCAGTGCCCGCCGGGCCCATACTCGCATAGCTCGCCTCGTCCTCCGGGGTCGGGTGCGGGTGCTTGGCCAAAGGCTCCAGGCACTGCCACACCAGTTCGCGGAGGTCGAACGGTATGCTGCCTCCTGATCGTTGGAGCCCCGTCCTGACTAGTCCAGGCACCGCCTTCTGGCACCACGACCAGTCGGGGTCGTCCTCCAGATGAGGCCGCGGACCGGGGAGAGTCTGAGGCAGGGGCTCACGCACCACCGACAGGCAGAGCTCTAGCACGGGGGGCCACGGGAACACGACGTCCTGCTTGCAGGCGTCGGTAAGCCCCTCGATGAGATGCCGGACGTAGGTGGGCCGCAGACCGTGAAACCGCAGGGCCTGCTCAGCGAACTCCTGCGGCCGCGACCTCACTATCTCAGCCAGAACGCGGCCCTGACCCTCGGGGGTCGGGGCGTGGAAGTCTTGGGTCGGCTCTGGAGTGGCCTTCAGGAACGTGGTGATATCCTCAACCGTCATCGAGCCGAGCTCGTCATGGGTCCTGAACGGTACCGGGCCAACGAACATGAAGCGCATGGAACCCCTGCGCTCTGCCGGGCTCTGCGGAGCGCCGTGACGGTCCGCCAGTTCCTCGTAGCGCTCTGTCCACTCCGCGGGAAGAGACTCCCGAATGGAGCGCAGACGCTCGAGCTGCCACTCCTCCCTCCACCGCTGGACCATCTCGTCCTCAGCTGGAGTACCAGTATGTTTCTCGTAGTTGTCCCTCATCCGCTGTTCGTCCGGGCCGCCCTGCACCCAACCCAAGATCATCTCCTTCTGGTCTGGCGTAAGGCTGCCGAAACGTTGCCCCGTCAGGGCTTCATACTCCTCGGCCACTTCGTGATCGTCAAACAACTCGCGATCGGTGAGAAGCTCCAGAGATCGGTCATCTGCCAGAGGCGAGTTGCTGGCAAGCAAGTGCAGCTCGATCCGTCGGAAGACGGGGTACTTATTCCTCTCCAGGACATCAAAGATGGAAGCAACGGACGCTGGGTCAGCATCTACCAGCGCCTGGGCTCCGTCCCGTATGGCGGTCACCAGCGCGTTCTTGACCCAGTCGGCGTTGCCGTCTCCGCCGCCAGCGATCGCGGGCCGCCACATATAGGAGCCTCGCCCCGAACCGCGCCCGTGGTCGATGCACACCGCTGCTGCAAGATGCTTGCACAGCATGGCGATCGCGTCCGGCCCAGCCGAGGCCACCACGCTCGGACCTGCCTCGTCGAGCATGTGCTGGTACTCCCATTCGCCGCAGAGAGGCACGGCCCGCTTCAGATTGGCATCTCCGCCGATCGCCTCCCATCCGGGCCTTGGCTCGGCGTGCAATTGGAGAGTCTTGTCGAGAAGTCTCAGAGCTGCGGCGGGTTCGGAGCCATCGGCGAGCTTCCTAATCAGGTCGACTGACCTCATCACGATGAAGTCGGCCCCGATCAACCCGAAGAACCGAGGCAACTCGTGGGCGATCCCGGATGCAAGGAGAGGGGGCATGAGCATCGCCGCGTCAATGAAGACGTTCACTACCCAGGGATTGTCGATCGCAGGCGAAGGCTGGGTCATGAGACGGACGGCTATCTCGCAGACCTCTTCCGGCGCTGCCTCAGCTGCCCGTGCGAGGTACCTTCCCTCTGGCCAAGCGACTAGACGGACGGTCCCATCCTCAGCATTATGGATCGCGTTCGGGGGGCTGCTGAAAAAGCCCTCATGATCGAGCGGAGCCAACCAAGCTGACGATGAGAGCCTACCAAAGAAGTAAGCTCTCTTGGCCGGGCTGGACAGCATCTCGACGAGATGGCCCACGGTCTCGGGGTCAGGGGCCCCCTGGCCCAAGACGGCGTCGAGCTCATCGATGGTCTCGTAGTGAGGCTCCAACAGGTACAGCAACACGCTCGTAAGCCGGTCGAACAGATCGGCGAAGTAGTCTGCACTGGGAGGGGCTTGGCCCGGAGCTCGCAGATGCGCGGACGCATTGAACCCCTGTCTCAGATCGTCCCAGACCTCGACCACTGGGTAGTGCTCTCCTGCCTGCACTACCCCCGAGAACTTGGAGCTAGCGGTGATCTTGCCATCTTCCCCTACGACGCGCTCTGCGCCCAGGCAAAGATCCAGCCTGTCACAGACCTCCCGCCCGGCGTAGGCCAGGAAGTGCGCCTTGGCCGAGTCAGGTAGGCCCAATGACAAGAGGAGCGCCCCACCGAGGTAGAAGTCGGCAAACTGGGCGTCAACGTTCTGCAGAAGCGTGTAGACGCGCAGGTGCTCTGCCCGGAGCTGACCCATCTGGGCATGTCTGGGGAGGGCTTCCTGCCCCTCTAGATCTGTGGAGCTATCCATCGCGGTTCACGGCTCACGCGTGATTCTGCCCGAGGAGCCGACCATCCGCAACAACGGCAGATCGACTCATAGCGTAACGGCCCTGCTACCGACGCCGGCACAAATGGGCGGTCCCGCTACTGGCTACTCGGGGATGGCCGGCACGGCTGGTGGCTGCTCTCCGGCTCAGTTACCCCTCCGGGCGCTCGACAGGCCGTACATGCTCCGAGGGCGAAGGTAATGGCGGCGAGCGCGCGAAGGCACGCAGGCCCGCTAGCCACCAGCTAGCGCAGCACCAGGGCAGAGCCGCTACCTGGCAGCGCGAGCGGCCGTCTGGAGGTGAACCAGCACGCGTATCCTCAGGCTGGACATCGAGAACTTCCGAGGTATCAAACAGTTCACCTGGCACCCGGCTCCGCAGCGGAACGTGCTGGTCGGACGTGCGAACGCCGGAAAGTCGACCATTCTCGAGGGACTCAAGTTGCTCTTGGGTGTCGAGCAAGCCTATCGAGGTGAGGACCTCTTCACCCGCTATGACATCTACGGCTTGACGCGGGAGCGCGGCCTCACTGTGAAGATCGGCGCGATACTCGAACCGTCTAAGCAGGAATGGGCCGTGTTCCCGGAACTTGAGGAGCCATACGCCGACTTGCCCTCCTGGGCCGAGGGGCCGGCTGACGCAGATCTTGCCGGTTTGGATGAGGACCCTTGCATTCTCCGAGTGGCGCTCTTCTATCAGCCGGATCGGCCCGAGGCCGAGGACCGCGCAGTATGGTTCTTTCCGAAGTTCGACCCACCAGGCCAATCCGACTGCAGGCGCGTTGCTCAACGACAGCGGCAGGCCTTCGGTTTCTGGGACGCCCCATACAACGAAGCCCTCTGGGAGGTGGGCAGCCTGTCCACCAGATCGCAGCTCGCGAGGGCTGCGCGGGCGGCTGGTTGGGACCCTCGCCGGGAGGACCGTATCCCTGCCTTCATCGACAGCCTGGTCGCCCAGGCCGAGGGGTTCGCCAGCGGAAGCGGGTCCGGAGATGGGCTGAACGAGCTGGCGTCGCAGATCTCCAAGCAAGTTGGCCGGCTCTTGCCCTCAGCTGCGGGAGACATCAAGCTTGGGATCACCGCAGCAGTCACTGAGGCTTGGGCCCAGAGGATGATGGAGCTGGGTTTTGGCGAGTCGGGACAACGCATTCCGCTCAGTCGTCAAGGCGCTGGAATGCAGAGAGCCATCGCTATCGCGGCACGGGCAGCCTTCGCCGAGATCAAGGCAGGAGCTGAAGGCGTACGGGGTGCCCAGGTCTTGACGATCGACGAACCGGAGGTCGGGCTCCACGCCCAGGCGCAGCGAACGATGCTCCATGGCCTGGCGGAAGGGATCGACTCGGACCGCCCCCAGGCTTTCATAGCCACCCACTCGGCGGACATCGTGCAAGCCTGCCGCCCCCAAGAGGTATGGCGGATTGACAACCGAGACGGTGAGTTGACTGCGAGGACGGTTCCCTCTGAAGCGGGCTGCGTGGAGGCGGAGCAGGTCAGAAAGAACGCCCAACGCTACTGGGATGTCTGTTCGTCGGCCCTCTTCGCCAGGGCAGCACTAGTGGTCGAGGGCTCGACCGAAGCCGGAGCTCTTCCGGTATTTGACTGTTGGGCGGCCAAGACGGTCGGAAGCTACCGCGGGCTTGACGCCGCGGATGTGGCGCTCATTAGTGCCGGGGGCATCACCGACATTGCACCTATCGCCCGGGTCTTGCGGAGTTACGGCATCAAGGTGGTGGCGCTCTACGATCTTGACCCCAATGCAGGCGGCAAAGGCGGACGACACGCGGACCAGCAAGCATTGATCGAGCGCGTCGCCGACCTCGCCATGCATTGGCCCGACGAGGATCCGGGCCGGGATTTCGAAGGCATGATGACGGTTGCTATGCCGGAGGAAGTGCTCAGACGAGTGCTGACGGCTTGGTCTGAGATCTACGTTCCCCCGGAGGGCGGCTCGTTCGGAGAATGGGTACGCAAGGGCCTTCCAAGGCATCTGGGGGAGCATTTGCCGGGAGCGGATGGATCGAAGGCAGCGGACGGTGCGGTCATCGAATGCGTGGTGAACTTATGTGGCCAGGCACGTCAGGATGTCTCCGAAGCCGTTCGTGATTGGTTCGCCGATCGGTGTCGCGGCAAGCGGGGCGATGGCACCGACGATCAGCATGTGTTCGCCAAGAGCGCAAGGTACGGGAGGATCTGGGCGCAAGCTTGTGTCGACGCCGGCGGCGTGCCTCCCGGCATCCGCTGCCTGTTCGAGAACCTTCATTGCTTCATTACCTGCAGTATGACGGCCTCGGAGGGCAGGAAAATCATTTCGCTCTCGATTCGGTGACGGCTCAAGTGTCATCTCCCAACAAGAAATGGAACGAGGAAGCAATCAGTGATATCCGCTCGGCACTCTTCGATCGGGGACATCGCACGGTGCTCATCCAAGGCGGCCCCGGCTCTGGCAAGACCTGGCTGACGGCCAGACTCGCCCTCGAGGCAGCGGAACGTCTACCTGCGGAACAGAGCGCGCTTGTGCTTACCTTCAGCGTCAGTGCGGCTGAGCAACTCGCCCTGCAGGTCAGGGATGCCCGAACGGAGAGCAGCGCCCGAACATCACAAGTGGCGGTCCTTAACTACCACTCGCTTTATCGGCGGCTCTTGGACGGCTACGTCCGCTACTGTGGGGTGCCCAGGCGGTGGCGGACATGGCTACCGCACGAGGTCGATGCTGCCCTCTGCCAAATCAACGACGAGACCAAGGCCTCGTACGCGCGGGGAAAGAAGGACCGCGCCAAGCAGTGGGAGGCCGCTAACGCCACAAGCATCGTGACTGGACTCATGGACGGTCAACGGGTTCGTGCTTGCTCCTTCGACACACTTCAGGCAGCGGCGGACACGCTGGGCAGGCATCATCGCGACGGCCTGCTTCACTATGACAGCTGGCCGTACTTCGCCCACCTAACACTGACCGGTTCGAGCAAGGTCCGCCGCCACATGGGCGCACGATACCCTTTCATCTTCGTTGACGAGTTTCAGGACACGAACGGGGTTGAATGGGAGTTCATCAAGGCCTTGGCACACGACTCGACACTCGTCTGCATGTGCGATCCTGATCAGGCAGTCTATCTGTGGCGAGGTGCGGATCCGGAGGTCCGACTCTCACGTCTGAAGAGCGAGCGAGAGCCCGAAGTGCTTGACGGGTTCCGTCTGCCCGAGGTCCCCCGCACTGAGGCGTCCCCAGGCCTCAAGGCAGTCGCTGACGCCATCAGGCAGGCCTGCAGCACGGCCGGTCCGGCATCCGGGCTGGATGCACTTGGAGCGTGCATCCAGGTGCGGTCGATAGAGGAGGCCCGCGGCGAGCACCCGGGTTCTGCTGATGGAGAGTGGCCGGTGTCGTACGTCAGCGGGATGAAAGGCGAAATTCGTGATGCGCTTGGAGTCGGCAAGCGAGTGGGGCTACTATGCCCGACCTGGGCGTTGCTTGCAGCCGTCTCCCAAGCCTTGAGGCAGGGCTATGGCGGGGTAGCTCTGCGGCACACAATCGTCGGCCTTGAAGAAGAGGTCGGCGTGTTCCTGGCGGCGCTGGCTTATCTCATGGAGGGTGTCCTGGGACTCAGGTCCGTCGACGAGGCCAGACATCTTGCCGGCGATGCGCTGGAACAGATGCGCCGTGTAACAGTCAAGGATGCCCATGGGCCTTGGTTCGGCTCGACGGCCCAGCCTCTGAAACGCGGGAACGGGCAGAGACAGGCGAAGGTCGCCAAGACCATTGGCGAGGCACTCTCGTGCGGCTTAGCCCCTTTCGAAGCCATGCGGGCTGTCAGCGACGCGGCTGTCGGTATCCGAAAGGCCATGAACAGCCGCCGGGGCGTATCCATCTGGACATCCGATTCGTTTCTCGACGAGCCGCTTGCCCGATGGACCGGGGACCTGGAGGGCTTCGTCACGCGCAATCCGGGAGGGACGCTTGAGGATGTCAGTGCGGCAGCCTGGAGGGCTGTCGAGAGCGCGGTGGCGAGAGAACGACGGAGACGGACCCGCTCATGGGTCACGTTGGCAACGATGCACGCTGCGAAGGGTAGGGAGTTCGACTACACCTTCGTCTGTGGCGCAAGCCTGGATACCCGCCACCTGAAGCCGAGCGCCGACGGCACCGCTTGTGAAGCCATCCGCAATCTCCTGTTGGTCGGGTGCTCACGATCCAGAGAGAAGCTGCTCATTCTCCACAAGGCAGCGGAGCCGTGCTGCATACTGGCTAGGCTTCAGGGAGAGCCATGTCCGCTTGCAGCGGGGGACCACCGAGGGTGTCCTGCACAATTGTCGCTGGCGATACAACTGGAGGAGAGTTCGGGCCCGGACTTCGAATAGGGCGGCATGTTCGGCCGCGCTGTCCCAACCGCTTCGCGGCGGGTTGCACTGAGGTTCGGACCGTATGGAAACGCCTACCGGCGCAAGGCAGAGGCCATAGAGGGGAAGCGAGCGTCACTCGTAATGTCAGCAGCCCATACTCAAGGCTGCGGCGCAACGGGCCCGGGCCGCCCCCTTCAGGCCCGCTGGCAGAGAGCAGGCGACAGGTCACGTGTGCGCCAGGACCCGGGCGGCGGAAATCTCATGCCCGTCCCGCCGCCCGGAACTATGCCAAGTCGCCAGTTGGCCTACCTGTCGTCTGCCTCGTCCTCGTCGCCGCCGATGCGGTCCAGAGCCCGGCGCACATCCTCGGAGGCTGGTCTTCCTCCTCCTCCTGGCCATCCTCGTGCTCGACGACCTCTCCTGTGGCCGCCCCGACTGCTGGATGAGGGGGGGGGGCGTCCAGCCCGGTACGCTCATTGTGGATGGCAGCGACATGAGCTGCCTCTTTTCGCAGCAGGTGAGAACTCGGGAGGCCTCGTCCCCGGCTTCTGCCCCCGGCTCGACTGGAGCTGGGGCTTCAGGCCCTGCGCCCTCGTCATTCCCCTTCGCTGATCCCGGGCATGAACTCCCATCCGCGTCTGCCCTGTGCCTCGACCTACCTCGCCAGGTGCTCTCGATGCCCGCCGTCGTGTGCTCTCGGGCCGTTATGAACTATGGTTATAACTTTGGTTATGAGCCCCAGAATCCCCATGCAGCCCGTTCCCACGATCTCGCAGCCGGATAAGGGTCCCCGTGAGCGACGACAGCCTGGATTGGCGGGCAATGGAAGCTCACATGAGGGGCCGGGACACTCAGCAGAGCTGCGAGGCCCACAGAATCAGTGGGGGCGAGAACGCCCCGGGAGATGAGCCTGATGATCGATGTAGATGGCATGAGAGAGTCTCGGAAGGCCTTTGACGAGGCGGCGTCGAGGATGGTGCAGCAAAGGCATGACTGCCGTGCGGAACGCCGCCCGGTCCGCGAGTGGGCCGGCCAGGAGTACATCGTCATGGACGAGATCGGTCTGTCCGAGAACCTGCAGTCGATCTCGGTCATCCCTCTGGAGCCGGGCGATGCCCTATTCCACGGTGTTCGGCCGCACAAGGACGAACCAAGGCAGGCACTCGTCCTCGCGTACCAGAGGGACGAACGATGCGTGTTAGTGCTCACCGAAGCGGGCGAACTCAGGCTGTCCACGACAAGCGAACTGGCCATCCGGACGATCGCCCCTGCTCAGGGCGATCTGGACTCCTTCCATGCGGAACGAGACGAGCGAAGGGCCGAGGCGGCTCGGAAGGAGATGGACGAGCATGACTTCTGTTACGTGGAGGAGGCCGGCATGGTGGAGAATGAGGAGTATGGGTGGCTCGGCTACCTCGCGTGGGATGGGAAGCAGTATGGGAACGTGTGGTGGCCTGGACCCAACATGGACCCGGAGCCCGATCCCTACAAGTACTGGGACTTTGAGTGCTTCGAATCCGGCGTCCGGGGCTGGTTCGACGAGTGGATCGACGCCCATCCCGAGGGTCCCGAGCTGGGCGGACAGGTACGCCCCTCATGCTAAAGAGTGCCAGCCGCTTAGGGGACGGGCAAGTTGTCCCGATCTCGCAGGCGGATAAGGGCGCTCGTGGTGCCCGCGGTTGACGTCAGCAACGACGACAGGAGGTGTTTGCAGTGAGAGACAGCGATGGTGTGAGGATTTGCAGCCTTTGTGGGAGGACCGAAGCTCGCGGCGAGAGGACCGTCAAGGCGGGTTACGAGGGTGTGCTCGTCTGCGACCGCTGCCTGTGGGAGCCCATTGAGGGCGAATCACCGGAGTCGGATTCGCCGTGGGATGATCCCGCTGCCGAGGCCGCCCTGACGTGCCTGATGGGCCCCGGCCATGCTGCCTGCTTTCTGCGACATAGTTTCACGGCGAGAGGCGGCTTGTCCGTAGCACGGGTCCTCGCAGACGCCCAGGGCGCTGAAGCCGAGGGATGGCCTGGCGCAGAAGAGATAGAGGATTGGTCCGACGACGGCCTATGCCCGGAGCACATCGCCCGGTATCTGCGGCACGGCGTGCGGGACCCGCTCGAGGCGCACCGGCGCCGGCGTGACGAGGTGCGGTCGAAGCTGGGGCCGGTGCCCGAGTTCGTCCTGCGCCGCAAGGAGGACCCGGTGAAGCCCTGGGGGCTATCCCTCAACCTGGATGCTGACTGGATCGGCGAGGGTGAATGCTGCGGCGGGTGCTTCATCAACCCGGGCCTGTTTGGCGAGTCGTACGAGGCGATCCCGCCCGACTACGGGCAGGTCACCCGCTGGGCCACGATGATCCTACGCGACCGCGAGGGCCGCCAGATCAGGCTCCGGGTGCCAGTCGTCGAGGTGGACGACGACCACGACGAGGGCAAGGCGTGGCAGGCCACGACCAACGGGTATGGGATCCGGGAGGACCGGGTCGGCGAGCCGGAGTGGCTGCCGGAGCACTGCCCCGTGTGCGGCGGTGACGACCTGACAGCCGACACGCTGGTCAGGCATGCGAGCCAGATAACCCGGGACGACCCAGAGGCGCCGCTGGCCTACGGCCTGGAGAGCGTGGAGGTCTTCTCGGACGAGACCGTCATGCTGGACGTCAGCTGCGACGAGTGCGGTGAGGTGCTCTGGACTCGCTCAAAGCCGATCACCGCACCATGACCGAGGCCCGGAACCCGACACCTACGAGTTCTGGCAGATCGAGTCCGACGCCGCCAGCTCGGGAGATGGTTCGATGACTGGATCGATGAGTGAGAACGCAAAGCGGCGAAGGACATGAGTAAACGGGAGAGCGCAATCACGCAGGACGCGCTGGATCAGATGGTGGAAGATGGTGGAAGATGGGTTGATCCGACTGCTGATCGAAGTCAGGAACCATGCCCTGTGCAGCCTGATCAACTGCACGTGGATCGTCCTCGAGGATGCGGCCAGGCTCACCATGAATGACCTGATTCACTGCGAGGAGCACCACAGGATCAAGGGCGTGAGGGTGAACGGGCAGGTTCGTCCCGTCTGCGAGAAGGTGGAGGCGATCCTCAACCATTGGTGGGACATGCGGTTCGACTACATGAAGGCGCACGAGCTGCTGGGGATGCGCTGGTTCTTCCCAGCCGTGCCGGGTGCCGAATGGGTCGGCGAGGGCGATCCGGGTCACGTCATGGTGCAGGTCATAGAGGTCGCTATCGCAAGGGCGGCCGGGCGAGCCAGCGGGGGAGGGATGGCGGCAGATCATAGGAGCGCAGGCGGGGTCACGCAGGAGGGCCCTGCGGGCTGGTCGGGGGATGCATGAGATGCCGGAACCGATTCGGTTCGGACGGTAAAAGGGGCGTGCCGTCACGGACTCCGACCGACCTTGCCTGATCAACGACAATCAGAATTGCCGCCCTCACCGCAACATGACCCGGCGGGAGGGGTCAGGCGGGGGCGAGGGCACTACTGGGGAGGCCTTCCCCAGTTGCCACGTGACCGGAGGTCTCCGCCGACGGGCGGAAGGGCGCAGAACGAGCCGCTTCTAGTCGGGTGGTGAAGTTGGGAGGCGAGCGCTGGCGAAGGCGTCACGACAAGCTGGGGCTGCGCGATTCGTGAGGCCACTATCCGCCTGGCCCGGGGGAGGGTATGCTTTCGGATCCATACGTTGCCTTGGCCCGCCTGTCGCCCAGGGCCGCAACCGCGCTGTGTCTGACGTAGCAACTTGTACCGCCAATGGGGGCAGGCCAGCTCGAGAGTAGCCGTGGCCCATCGATGTTACGGAGGTCCTGCTAGAGAACCAGGGAAGGAACAGAAGAGCCTGCCAACGCGCGGGCAGCCTTTTGGGGGCCACGGTACAGTGCTGCCATATCAAGGTCGGTGGGCGACTTCGGCCGTGGTTGCTGCCCCGACTCAGTGCCTGCCCAACGACGAGAGAAGATGCCAACCGCAGATCGGTATGACCACTCGATGCAGGAGATGATGGCCCGGACGGGGTCTTTCCCACTTCACGTGCCCTATGGTCTGGTCAGGCGCTTCGGTAGACCCGGCGGTGTGGTGCTGGATCCATTTTGCGGGAAAGGTACGTCGATTCTGGCTGCGCGCCTTCTCGGCCGTCCTGCCTATGGGCTCGACGTTGCGCCCGAGGCGGTCATCTGCAGCAGGGCCAAGCTGCTCGCCACCGATGTCCGGGCCGTTGAGTCGTACATCCGCCGTCTGCCAACCGACGACGGGGACTGCGCTGACGTGCCTGACGAGGTTCGCATTTTCTTCCACCCTGCAACGCTTTCCCAAATCCTATCTGTGCGGGATGCGCTCCTACACGACGTCGATCTCGGGCGACGTGCCACGAGGAGCTGTGCCACAGTCGCTCTAGGTCTTCTTCTGGGAATCCTTCACGGCCACGCATCTTACTCTTTGTCGCTACCCTCGTCACATGCTTACTCGATGTCGCCGCAGTACGTCCAGCGGTACTCGCAGGAGCATGGTCTCACTGCACCCCTGCGCAGCGTGCAAGAGTGCCTATTGGCCAAGGCAGCTAGGTGCTTTCGAGATCCGTTGCCTCCATCAGTAGCGGGCGATGTGATGGAAGCTCCAGCGGCAGCTGTCGCGACGGCTTTCCCCGAGTTGACGGGGCGGGTGGATCTGGTTGTTACGTCACCACCATATCTCGCCGCTCAGACGTACGCTAAGGACAATCGGTTGCGCCTGTGGCTTCTCAACCGCAGCTACCCAACCATCAGGGCGCAGTATATCCAGACGCAAAGCATCGACCGTTACAGGGATCTCCTCACGGAGGCGTTCGCAGCGATAGCGAAGGCATTGAGGAGGAGTGGTAAACTGGTCTGTATAGCGGGCGACGTCCGCCACACGACGACTAGCAAGGGTGAGCGCCGCACCGACGTCATAAGAACCGGTGACCTGCTAGCCGACATATGCCGCTCGAGGCAAGTTGGTCTGAGGATCACGCACAGGAGTGTTCACCGAGTAGTTGGAGGCAGGCGCTACCTCAACGCCCTCGCCAACTCCAATGGCCACTCTCAGCGAGATATGGTCGAGCGAGTCTTTGTCGCGGAGAGATAGCCCTGGGGGGGATGCGTATGACGCCCAAGAACCAGCTCTACCAGTGGGCGCTTGAATGGGATAACTCGCCACTGGACGAGAAGAGCGGCTATATCCCATCGTCATTTCGCCACTTGCTTGACGAGCTTCTCTATCACGCCGAACTTAGGTACTGCGACCACAGTGCATCGTCTGAGGACGGCGAGTTCGATGTGCGCCTGGAGAAATGGCTCGGCAATCTCCCAGAACCCGAACAGCGCCAGGCTCTGCTAAGGATGGTTGCCTACATTCACTTCGTCAGCCGTGATGAACGGGATTCGCTCTATCGGGAAGCACTCAGGGGTGTCATTGTTCCTTGGATTGTGGAGGAACAACGGAAGACTGGCGACGATCTGCTGGATCCGTCCTGGCCATCGGTACTGCGCGAGCTACTGGCGAACCATGCATGGTTCCACATTACCGAAAGCTGCGCGGTCGGCGAGTTCCTCAAGGAGAACCAGATCGTCGCTCCAAGGCCTCTGCAACTGCGCCCCGCCCCAGAGGCGGCCCTGGCCCAGGCCGAAGCGGAGAAGAAGGTCGGCATCATAGTGATGGAGGATTTCGTCGGCACTGGCACGCAAGCCGCCGGGTGCCTCAAGAAGGTGGCTGCCCGACTGCGGCCGGACCAGCCGTGCATTTTTGTCCCCTTGGTGATGCTTGAGACGGGAGCCAACAAGCTCGGATCCATCGAGGGAGTGCGGATTGAGCCTGTTGTTGTGGTGCCGGATCAGCTTTGTGTTAGGCCCAACCCTACGCCCGGGGAACTCCCAGACTGGCCAACCTTTCGCTCGATAGTCGAGACGTCAGCCGAGCGGGTCATGGAGCGGCTTGATGACCTCGACGAAGCCCCTTACGGCCCCTTCGGCTACAAAGACTCAGGTGCTCTCGTGGTGCCCTGCTATAGCACGCCGAACAACACGTTGCCACTCATATGGCACGAAGCTCCGAGCTGGTATCCGCTGTTCCGGCGAATCCCGCACGCTGGGGGGAAATGATCATGGGATCGGACGATCGGGCTGTCAGGAACCCCTTTGTGGACGCCATGGCAACCGAGCTCATCGATCTTCCTGAGTACGGCGAGCTTTTCAGCCCGGAGATTCTGATTGGGGAGACTCTCAGTCTGTTCGAGCCGAAGAACGTCGTCCTGACAGGCGCACTCAGCTCTGGCAAGACTATGCTCCTGAACCTGATCCGGTATGTCGTGATGAACAACTGGCTGAAGAAACATGGGTCCCCTCCTGGGGCGCTGGCCAACGTGGCACCCTTTGTCGGCATCTCGATCAACCTGGTACGAGCAGGCTTCCACACGTTCGGCCGGCGAACTGGTTCGGCTCGAAGTGGTACCCAAGCGGAGGTCGGAGCTGCCTGCGCAGCGGATTTCCTCACACACCACCTGCTTATAGAGTACCTTCGGGCCCTTCAGTTGATCTTCCAGGACGGCGAGGGCGAGTTCAGAGACTGGTTGGGCATCGACCAGGCAGGCCGGGGTCCTGGAGATGTCGCATGCGACATTGCCGGATGGGCTTGCTGGTACGGTTACTACGACGGCTCGGATAGCTTGGGCGATCTCTTGGGCCGGGCACGCTCCCGCTTGGCCACTTGGGAGAGCTTCCTGAACATGAACATGGAGTCGGTGCCTGATGACATATGGGCATCCAAGACGCTCCCCGACAAGCCGCTGCACCGCATGGGCAACCTGCTCTCGGAACTCAGCTCTGCCACACGAAGCGTGCCTCTCTTCGTCTGCATCGACCAGTATGAGGAACTGCAGGCGTTGGGCGGCAGTCAAGGTGCGACGCTGCAGCGAGTAGTCAATACCTTGATCAAAGGCCGAGATCCGGTCGCCTTCTACAAGCTCGGCGTACGGACCCACGACTGGGGAAGGGAGCTGAGAGTATGGGGGTCGGAAGCGACCGTCGAGGCGCAGAGGGATTACGTGCGCATCGACCTGTCACGCATACTCATGAGGCGGGAAAGCCAGAGAGAATGGGTGTTCCCGAAGTTCGCAGCTGACGTAGCAAAGAAGCGGATCGAGGCCTTCTGCGGCCGGGGCCTAGAGACGAAAGAGCTTAAGGCTATGTACGGTGGCTGGACGGCCGAGTCGGAGGCCGAAAAATACTCGCTTGGTCCTGAGCGGGTGTGTCAGCAGCTTTGGGGGGACATGGAACCTGCGCTGAGAGAGGCGCTGGGACGGCTCGTGAGCATTGGCGAAGATCCCCTGGATGCTCTCCTGGCAACGGTGTGGGTCAGACAACGCCTTGCCCGTAAGCAGGACGTTGACGAGATCCTCCGGCTTTCGGCAGGTCGACCTTGGATGCGCCGATGGTGGCACAAGGAGAGGGTGCAGGCCGCGCTATTCCGACTGGCGTCTCTGGCGAACGATACCAAGAAATACTATGGCTGGAACACGATAGTCTATCTCTCCGGAGGCAACATCTACGCGTTCTTGCTGATCTGTAGTCGCATCTGGGACGTCGCCACCAAGCAGGGGATAGAGCCCCTCGGCAGTGAAGCGCTTCCGGTACAGGTGCAGACCTACGGCATCTATGATGCGTCGGTTGAGTGGCAAGAGCGAAACCTTCGGGAGCACGGAGGTGGCCCTCGCCGCGAGGATTTCGCGTACCGGTTCGCAGCTGCCGTGAAGGAGGCAGTGGTCAAGAGCAGCACCATGTCCAACCCGGGCCATAGTGGTTTCTCGCTCGAGGAGTTGGAACTGCATTCTGCGGCTGCGGGCAGGAAGGTGTCCGACTTTCTGGAGGAGGGCGTAGGCTGGGGGTACTTCGAGGAGCGACGTCACACCCCCAAGGTGAAGGGCAAACCCCAGCGAAGGAAGTTCTACTTACACCCGCTCCTGTCGCCAGTCACTGGGATACCGTACAGCCGAGTCAAAGAGCCTTACTACGCCAAGGTTGAGGAAGTCTGGCAGTGGATCTTCGAGGATAGGGAGATCGCCTTGGCACGACGCGGACTCCGCCAAGGAACCGACAGGGCTGAGCATCTCCAGGAACAGCAGATGAGCTTGGGTGATCTCGAATGAGGCTGCCTGGTGGGAAGCTGGAATTCGTGCGCAACGTGTTCATTCGAGACTTGCCCTACCTGGTAGTAGGGACGTTAGGCTCAGAGGAGAGATGCACACGCGTCCCGATTCGCATGGCGGCCCCAGGGGGCCAAGGGCTCGATCTCCTGCAGGTCAACGACCCGCCCGGCCAGTATCCCAATTTCACCGACTTGTGTCGCCAGAAGACCGAGGCCAACCGCGAAAGGCTTGAGGCGGCCGGGGTAGGAGTCACCCCTAGAGAGGCAGAGCTTCTGGCGTCTGAGGATGAGCTTCTCGACTGCGGTCGCTGGTTAGTGGACGAGGCCGACGGCCGCGCCGTGATCCTAGACATAAGCTCCATGCCAAAGCGCTTCTTCTGTTTTCTACTGAAACACTTCGTGCGCTCCGAAGCAATCCATAGCCTTATCGTGACCTACACCTCGGTGGCACCCCAGTCCTACACGGCTCATCAGTTGGCCCTCAACCCGCTACAGTGTGACCTCTTGCCGGGCTACGCCGTAGGGCACAAGGAGGTGGGAGGGATAGTCATCTCAGTCGGCTTCGAGCCACTGAGCGTGGCCAGTCTATTCGATATGTTCTCGGGGGAAGTCAAAGCAGAAGACGTGAAATGCATACTCCCCTATCCGCCCAACGGTATCGGGAGCATCCGGACGTGGCGGACGCTGCGGCAAGTCATGCCGTCCGCACCTCAGGCATCCCCGCGCCTCCTCGTCGTGTCAGCTTGGGACGCTGAGCGGGTCTCCAGGGTTTGTGAGCAATGGGGAGCGGCAAAAGGCCGTCTCGTGCTGGCTCCGTTCGGGCCCAAGCCCCACACTCTTGGCATGGCGCTGAGCGCCCTAGCTCACGGGTTCGGGCTTTACTACACTCAGCCACAGGTCTACGACCCGAACTACTCTCAGGGCGCTGGGAACTCGTACGCCTATGTTGTGAAATGGCGGTCGGTCAACTGCTTCGATCGCCCATGACGTTCCCGGCGAACCAAGCCCGGGGGGCCGCTACGGATCCGCCGGGAAATGGTGTTTCCTTGGTCCATCGGCTCTCAGGCCGTACCGGTCTCGGCGGCCACTGGTGGAACTGATCGGCAGCATGACGGCCGGATCACCACCGCAAAGGCCGGTGAGGTCGGCCGTGTCGACGGGACGTGGGCGTTCCTCGTGACGCTTGACGGCCTGGGCCGCATGATCCCGCTCGGAGCTGGTCAGCGTCTGTGCCGCCACCTCAACCTCCCGTCCGTGCCACCCCGGGCACGTCCACCTGCGGAAGATCGAGTCCACCGTCGCCGAGGCCAGCAGGAGCCTCGATCGCGGCAAGTGATAACTGGTTATGCCGTGACCGACCGCTCGCAGAGCATGGGTGCAATGCCCCGGTCGGCTTGCGTCGTGTCTCGAGAACAGGGGCCCCGGGAGGTAGGGAGTTGGTGATGCGCCACGACCCGGACGGCGGGAACCTAATGACCGTCCCGCCGTCCGTAACTGGGGCCTTTCCCCGGTTCGTCTCAGTCGCTGTCTTCCTCGTCCTCCTCCCCGGCGATCCGGTCGAGCGCCCTTTTCATGTCCTCCGGCGAGGGCCTGGCATAAATCCCGGCGGTGGTCCTGACGTCCGCATGGCCGAGGATGGCGGCGACGTCCCCGACCGGGATCGGGGCGTGCCTGCCCTCGTCGCCGGAAAGAAGGCGGCGGGCCAGGTCATGCCGAAATGCATGCAGCCCCTTCATCCTCTTGGCCACGTCGGGCGGGAGGTGCTTGGTCAGCCGTCGGTGGACGATGTCATGTAAGACCCACCGGGACAGCCGCTCGTACGGCCAGCGCTCCTGAACCAGGAGGTAGTCATGCACTACGGGCGGGCGCTCGGCCAAGTACTTGGCCAGAGCCTCCCGCACCTCCCGGTTCATGGGCACCCGATATTCCCTGTTGCCTTTCCCATGGAAGGTGATGCTCCCGCTGCGCTGCCCGGCCTCGATGTCCGCCATGCGGATGCTGGCGATGCTCGACGACCTCGCACCCGTGAAGAGGGCGAGCTCCACGACTAGGGCATCCCGAGCCGACAGCTGCTCGCAGGCCCGCAGGATGGAGTTGCGCTCGTTGCGGGTGAGACCCGAGGGAGCCGCCACCTGCGCCTGCGGGAGCTTCGGCCAGCGAAGTCGCAGGGCCGACTCCGGTGCGAGTAGCATGAAGGCCTTTCGCAGGCTGGCGAACTTGCGCCGGACGCTCGACGGCTTCATGTCCTGCCTCTGCAGCCATCCTCGGAACTCGCTCAAGTCCACGTTGACGACCTGCATGTCGTCGGGATCGATGTCATGCCCGGTCGTGCCGTGGTACCAAACCTCGAACTGGTTGGCGTCTATCACGGTCCGCTTGACCGTCTCGGCCGCCAGGTCCTCCTCCGAAAGCTTCTGCTTCAACCTCTGTATGAAAGGCGTGTCTTCCATCTCTCCTCACCCCGTGGCAGATGACGTGGGGTGGATTTGGCCGGATGCATGAGCCGATCGGGCCGATGACCACCCCCGTTTGCCGGGTCTCACCACACGTCAGAGGTCTGATGTGTTCGGAGGGCTCCCGTGCAGGTGATGTTGGTCAGCCCGTCCGCCTGAGGTCGACCGTCGACTAGATGCCACGAGCCGGTGAACCACCTGGGCTCGTGAGCTCCCAGGATGTCCTGTGGGGCATCGGAATCGGATGGGGCAAGCGATGAGGAGGGGCGGCCCGAGATCTCGGCTCCTGGAGGGTCTGGGAGCCCTGCAGGGCGATCACGGGCAACTCTCAGTCCCTGACAACGACCCGACCCCTCGCCCGCCGTTGTCGGATGGCCTGCTGAGACGGGGCGATCAGTCCTCCGTCGCATCCTCAGTCTCGCTTTCAGTCTGGCCCTCGTCCTGCGAGCGTTTCGTCTCGATCCAGGGGCGCAAGTCACCCCGCTCCGTCCGCCAGACCTCGCAGCGGGCCATGAACCTCGACCGGGTGCGCTCATCCGAGAACAGGGAGTCCACGTCGGACGCATTGGTGGTCACGATGATGGGCAGCTTGTCGTTGTACCGCCGGTCCACGACACGGTGCCAGTTGCGCACCCCGATGGGTGAGGCCATCTCCGTGCCGAGGTCATCCACGATGAGGAGTGGTACCTCGAGGAGCCGCTTCTCCACCTGCTCGTTGAGGCGCTCGAAGAGGTCGTCGGCGGAGAGCATGAGCGCCTTGCTCGCCAGGTCCGCAATGGGGGCACCCAGGATCGCCGCCGTGGGATCCCAACCGGGCTCGGCCACCAGGTAGGCGGCGACGGAGGTCTTCCCTGCACCGACCGGCCCGACGATGACCACGTTGGACATCATCGGCCTCTTGAGTGAGTCGCGCACGTAGCAGAGCGCCTTCTCGGCGATCTCCGGCGGCAGCAGTTCTGCTTCCGGGTAGAGGTTCGAATTCGGGAAGCCGACGGCCGAGAGATCGCCAGCCCGTTGCTCCAGATGGAATCCCAACCGCTCCTCCCACCACGGGCAGTCATCGGCTGAGTTGAAGGGGCATTTGTGGCCCACGTACTCCCTGCTTGTGGCATCGATCCGAGACTCGCCGTGGTCTCCCTCGGGGGGCACGAACCACTCGCCGTCGCACCAGGAGGGCCTGTTCTCATAGGACATGGTGCTGGGCAGTTGGTAGGCGATATCGGTATATCGGACATCACAGAAGAGCGATTCGGCCGGCTCAGCCCACCGAGACTCCTCGGGGCAGCGGCCCTGCTTGGCCCGATCTTCGTACGGGCGGCTCAGCCTGTACCTCATGCACTCATTCTTGCTGATCATCTTCCTCACTCCTCTTGGCCAGAAGTCTCCTGTTGCCGTCGATGCTGGCACGCATCTCCTCATCGGTGACGGTCCTGCTGGTGCCCACCAGGACGGCTCGTGTGGCGGCCCTGGCACCGGGGCCGCGGAGGGAGGACTGGACCCCGGCTCGCCCCTGCTTCAGGATGGAGACCACGATGGCCACCGGGTTCGAGCCTGCCTTGGAGCGGCATCCATGCTCGACCTGGGCGAACAGAGCACGGGCTTCGGCGAGCGAAAGCGAGCCGGAGTGGGTGTCCGCCTGAGACGGGGTCAGACCGCGGTCAAGCAGGAAGGCGTGAACCCGGTCAACTTCGTCGGTGGAGGTGGCAGCGGTCGGAGCCAACCCTTCCGGGCTTTCCATCCGGCGGGTCCCGGTAGGATCTGGCTCGGAAGGAGAGGCAGAGCCAGAGGCATACTGGCTCCCATCGTGGCCGTTGCTGTGGTTGTTAGATGAAGACTCCGATACCCCTGGCGACGACGACGGGCCGTCGGCCGTGCCGCAGGCACGGCTGACGTCGTCGTCGGATCTCTCGTCTGATTCTCTTTCCTTTGAAACCCCGTCTGACGTCTTTACGTCTGAGGGCTCCGCCGCAGGAGGTCTGGAGGCTTTGGTATCCAAGGCCTCGTGTTCCTTAGACATGCTCTCTTCTGTGACCGTATCGGCTACAGGACTGTGACCGTATCGGCTACGGCCTGTGACCGTATCGGCCACAGGGGTCTGACCGTTCCTGCCACGGGGAGTGGCCGTATCGGTCACACCGCAGTGACCGTTTCGGCTACATGGATTGACCGTAGCGGTCACGCCCACCCCGGTTTCGGGGTTGCCCTGACCGGAACCGATCCAGCCGGCCTGGTCGAGCACGACCAGCCTGCCGTTGGCCCTGTGGAGCAGGCCGAGCTTCACCATGCGGCGGACGTCGGCGTACACGTGGGATGCCTGGATGTGGAGGTCCCGGGCGATCTCGGCCACGCTCTGGAGCACCTGTCCCGCCATCATGTTCGTGCGCTTGGTCCCTTCCGCCCGCCAGCAGTGGGCCAGCAGGTGGATGAAGATCCGGAACTGCCGGTGGGTCAGGCCGAGCATCCGCCCATCCGTCGTGAGCCATGCGGGTAGCTTGACGAAGCCCCCGCCCTTGGCGGGCTCGTGTGGATTCGTCGCCGCCGGGGGTGGCACGGCGTCTGTCGACGCTCCAGAACCCTGAGCGCTCACCGGAGCAAGCTCAACACCATGCGGTACGTCCATGTCGTCTCTCTCCCCCTGTCGGTGGCCCGGGAGTCGGTTTGGGAGAGAGGCGACGAAACCTCGACCAACTCCCCGGCCACTCATGTGCACCGGACCTGGCCTGGCCCGGCCGAACTGTTCAGCATGTCTGATGCTGTGATCATGTGGCTCGCACCTGCTCAGGTCGGCTGGTCGAGCCCTCTTGCATCGCTCTTATCCTTCTCGAAAAGTAGATTCGGCGAACATGATGCTGGGATCGGAAAACTTTTTCCCCGCCCCACATGGCGAGTTGCCCGACCAGGATCGGTTGCGGCCGTGGAAGCGGAGCCGTGCCCCGAAGTTGAATCCGGGCGGAGGCCTGTGGTGGTGGGCGCATGCTTCTGCTTCCCGGAGGGATGGCCCCGGCATGCGGCCGTGGCCTCATGGCCAGATGGACCCTGCGGCCGTCAAGCCCGGTTGGGCCCTGCATGGCGAGTCGCCCGGAAACACTCTCGGCCTGGCTCCGAGGCACTGGGGCAATTCTCCAGTTGATGAAAGGCTGCCGTTGGCCCGGGCTTTGCATGAGATTCGCCCGCACGACCCGTGGGCACCCCGATATTGCAGGACGGGGACCTGCCGGCCGAGAGCGGAGAGGCCGATGGCAGGGACGAACTTGGAGGGATGGCCGAATGCGATTCTCCGAGAGCGGCATGCACGAAGGGGCTTTCCTCTGGGGATCTCCCCAGTTGGGGTGGGAATCGATTTCCCAATTCGCCGGTTCATCGATCGCCAAGCGGGTGGAGCTGCAGTTCATTTCGTTTCTTTCTAATCCGTCGGCAGCGACGTCATTAGGCGAATCAACCTTGCTCCCTGGAGCCGACACGTCGAACGCAGTTGCATCGTGACGCCAGGATCCGCATCCATCGACGATCGGCAATTCTAGTTGTCGTTGATCACACCCGTCGGCGACGGAACCTGCCGCCCGCTTCAGGCCCCGGCTCTGACCTCCATCTCCGGCCTGCTGGTGGGGCAGCCTGGGGCAAGGGTGGACCTCGTGGGCCACGACGTCGCCTGCACCCCCCATCCGACACCTGGGCCCGCCGACCCCATGCACGATCACCCAGGCTTCCGTTGACTGGGTGACCTCCCCCAGTTGGAGAGTGGCTGCCTCCGGCTCTGGTTGCGCATGGGATCCGCCCTCATCGACCGGGCCCGCCGGCCCTCGCAGCACGGCGGCAGTCGCTCCGTGGCCGCATGTGGTCGGGCTCGGGTGGGCCTCCTTTCTCCAGCAGGGCACACGCTCCCGACGCCCCGCCGGTCGACGGCGAACCTCAGGATCCGCTGGCGACCGCCATTGACGGAGGGAACCCCATCCGAGCCAGCGGCGGCGATGCAGCCCTCGCCGAGGTTCCCAACGGGCGAGGGGAGAACGACATGGGAATCATCGGCGTGCTTTGTGCGTTCTTGTTCATC
>PMZA01000167.1 GCA_003170595.1 Armatimonadota bacterium | reverse complement strand
ATGGCCTCTTCGCCGTCCGTCAACCGGCAATTCTAATTGTCGTCAGCGACAACTAACGCTCCTTTCGCCACCCCTCGACCGGCAATTCTGCGTGTCGCTAGCCGGCAGTTCTGATTGTCGCTCATCAGAAGCTCACCAGGCGGCCCAAAGTCGAGGGCGTCGGGGGTCTGGGGCCTCGCGAATTGGCCTACCTGGCCCTCTTCCTCGATGGGCTGAGCGAAGAGGAGATACGAGGGCGTTGGGGGACGACGATTGAGAACGTACGCGGGACGGCCAAGCGAATACAGGCGCACACGGGGATGGACGACCTACGCCAGGTGGCCGAACTGGCCAGGCCGCGGATCGAGCAGGTGAGGCAGGGGCTCCCGCTGGAGGGTCGGGTTCACTCGCCGGCCAATAGGGCGAAGTGGACCTGGACGCAGCACCGGCTGCAGATACTGGGCCTCCTTGCTAGGCAAATGCGGCGGGAGCTGATCGCTGCGGAACTGGGGATCAGCCGCAAGACGGTGGACAACCACATCAGCGACATGATGAAGCAGATGGGCGCCAAGAACTGGCAGGGGCTGTTGGAGAAGGCCACCGAGAAAGGACTTCTCGTGTGACAACCCGTGACCGGCCACAGCAGATCCGGCAGCAGGTCTCTACGGCACTTGAGTTGGGGCAGACCCCGGTGCGCGGTAGGCTACAGCAACTGCGCTCGGATGGCCTCGAGGGTACGACAGGCTGCCTTCAACAACTCCAGACCCCTTCGAGGGTGCTTGGCATCGAGTGCGGCCATTTCGGGGAGGACCTGC
This sequence comes from Armatimonadota bacterium, assembly GCA_003170595.1. GTDB lineage: Bacteria > Armatimonadota > Zipacnadia > Zipacnadales > FEN-943 > FEN-943. The sequence goes on along the minus strand of PMZA01000167.1, from coordinate 27,219 downwards.
ACAAGGTCCGCACTAACATGGCTGACGAGGCCCTCGACCAGTCCGTCTGGTAGACCGGCCGAGGGTGCCAACAACGGCATCAGGTCGGCTAAGCGGAGCAACTGCCACTCAACACGGTTGAGCTGAGACAGCAGGCTCCACCTCTTCGCAGGTGCCAGGCGTCCCAGCCCGCGATTGGCCCTCGAACGCGAAACGGCATCTGCCAAGTCGCCTGTTTCCGCCGCGTGCTCCCCGAACGCCTTGAGGGCTCGCTGGATGAGAGTAAGCCCGTCTTGACCTCGAGCGTCGCGGCGGAGCTGCCAGAGGGATTCTATAAGCCTGGCGCACTCGTCCGTGGCGACGGTGCGACCGGTCTTCGTAGTCGCGGTCGACGCACGTTCCATGAGATCGGCGACGTGGTGAGCCATCCACCGCTCCGTCGTCGATCCCAGCGCCAGTTCGTCTATGATCGCCTGGCCGGTTCTGATGAGGTCGTCATCCAATGGTCGTCTGTCCCGTTCGGATAGAGTGCCACGACGCATGCGTGTTCCCTCCTCTCGAGTTCGACGCCGTTGTCCGGGCCCGCCCACTTCGTGACCAGAAGGTGCGAGACGAGCACTTGGTTGGTGGTTGCCAGAATCTCGATGAGTGGATCCAGCCGCACAAGGAACCTAAGCCCTTGGCTGCCGCCGCGGGCACCGGGACGATCGTCATCCCAGACTTCGCCCTTGGCGAGGACTTCGCCGGTTGGCCCCCTCCATCTCAGGGCTCCGCTATCCCGAGCCAGAGCGGGTGGTGCCAGGATCCCGGGCCCTGCCACGTAGAAGCTGCGGCCAGTCGGCCAATAGGGATCGAGAGGGTGGTAGTGCAACTCCTGGTAGACGTAGCTTGTCGGCGCGCAGACCGCGTATGGGAGATGCTCCGGTACATCCTCCACGCCATAGGCGTCCCACTCGGCATTCTCAGGGACGTCCGTGTCACCGAGCGTACTAAGATAGGGCATCTTCAACTGCGGTGGACAGAACTCCCCAGCTTCGTAAGAAGCAAGCATACGGGCGTAAGCTTGAGCGGTCTCTGATGGGACCAGAACGGAACGAACGCCCAGATGAACTCCTCGCTCCGGCATCCGCACACTGCGCCATCCGGCCACTACCACCCATTGATAGGCTCCCATGCTGTCTCGGACCTCGCCGATGACCTCGTTATACGACGGCACTTCGAGCCACTCGGCAACCGGTGGCGCGTCGCTGCGCCAGCAATCCGGTACTGCTGGAGTGGGCGTGATCAGCCGGCTCGTCAGTGCGGGGTCGGCCTCGGTGGCGTGGCCTTCAAGCCAGTACCCCCAGTCGTAGACCCCGGGCGCCTCGCCGCAGACTGCGGGCTTCGTCCTCAGCCACTCGCCCGCGACCAATCGAACGACGTGCCGCTCGAAGTAGTTGCGGGCATCCTGGACTGACGGCTCAACCCCCTGTCTTGCCGACCGGGCCTGCCAGTCGTACCTGGCATAGTTCCACGGTTCGTCGGGTCTCAGATCGCCGTTCACGCCCCACTGCTCCAGCCATTTCTCGGCGGCACGGCACACGTCAGACTCATGTAACCCAAAGCAGCGAGCCATCGGGGAGAAGACATAGCGCAAGGTGTCCATCGCATCAAAGTGGTATCTGCCACCGTACTCGTCGATCTGCGCTGGGCCGTCCGTCAGAAGGCACGCCATCGGTTCGTTGACGGCTTGCACAGCCGCCAGCGCGTCGTCGTCCAAGGCGTCTGGAGCGGCGAGCGCGATGCTCAGCAGGGCGCGCTTGGCGTGCTCTCTTATCTGCACGTGCGGGAACTCCTGGTCGTCCATGTACTGAAGTAGCCTTGGTACGAGGGGGTGCAGCACCAGGGCGTCGGCCTCGGCCACGCTTCTGGCAATGAACAGCACCCACTCGCGAACGGACATCCATCGGGGATGCGTCCGATCATCTGCAGCATCGAACAACACCGGTAGGGCCACGCCGGGGTCGGCTAGGCACATGTCCACCAATGCATGGGTTGCACGCCATCGAAGACGCTGGGCAGGATGGCCCAGGAGGTAGCAGAGCAGCCGGATGACGGCGTGCGATAGGTCATCTCTGAAAGCATCCGCCACGATGGGTTCTGGGGTTGCAGCACCTATCCAGCGGGAAAGGAGGCCTTCTAGAACTCCGCCGGCGTCCTCCGGCTCCAGCCGCTCCGTGAACCAGGCGGCGGCCATGAAGATGGCTTCCGACTCGGCCTCCCCAAGTTGAGCCGTCATCGCTTCGAGCAGCGGCCCGGCCCAGCGGTCCCATTCCGAAGATAACGCCTGTACCGTCGCTCTCATGGCGTCTCCGCCCTGTTGGCATTCCCAACTCAGGACCTCGGCGCTGCTTTCCCCCAGAATCTCGATGATGCCCTTTGCGATTTCCTCTATGCGAACAGCGGGCAGCGTCGTCCCGCGGGCGAGCAGGGCGTGCGCCAGGATACGCATCCTGGGTTGCGCGCGAGATCCATGCTCTGCACCTACGAGGGCCTCCACTAGGTCAGGCAACGCGACTGCCGGGATAGCCTCAGCGATGTCTCGCAGCACGGTCATGGCCGTCCACCAACTCAGCGCACCGCTATCGATGGCCTCCGTGGTTTGACTGAGACAAAGAAGAGGATCTAGCGATAGCTGATCCCTGAGCTCGCGGACGATCTGTTCGTCGCTCTCCCAATCGGAGATGAAATCCCTTCGTCTGGCTGGCCGCGCCAAGTGATCAACCGAGCTCGCCCAGTCTCGGATCTCGCGCACAGGCAGAAGATCGTCGAGGCCGAGCCGGCCCATCGAGTCCGCAAAGGCCCTGCAGCGCATAGGCCGTTCGTGCAGGGATCCCTGTGTCGAGGCAAACCAGGCGGCTTGTCGCACTGCCTGTGCGACTGCGGGGTGACCAGCCCCTGACGCGACCATGCGCTCCAGGGACGCTACACACGTCGCCACTGAGTCATCCGAAGAATCGGACAGATACGCGAGGGGCCATGCAATCTCCGCCGGGATGCGGGTGTTGTTAGCAAGCACGACCACCCCTGGACCGGCCACGTGTTCAAAGGTCGGGCCAGGCACGGTCTCCCACTGCACGGCGGTCTCCAGAGCCACAAGCGGATCGACGAGGGCAAGCGCCTCAACTCCTTCTCGCATCGCCTCGTCGCTCGGCTCCCAGGATGTGTCGTGCAGGCGCCGCAGGGCAGACGCGAGCCGCCTTGCCGTCTCCGGTCGGTCGCGCGACGCCTCAGCACCGGCTCTCGCTGCCGCAGCGAGGAGCTTCGTCTCACTGCGAAGATGGCCGGTCATGAGACTGGCCGCCTTCCTCGCATCGTCGAGTACGTCGGCAGAAAGGGCTGGATCAAGAAGCAGACAGGCATCGGACAGCTTCAGCAGGCCACTAACGGCATCCTCGCCGGAGATGCCGGGCGTCCGGAGACGTTCGCGCTCCTGTTCCACGAGGGCTTCGGCCTGGGGAGAGCGATGCTTACTGCACGACAACGCAGCTACCATTTCAGGTGTTGAGTGCAAGAAGCCGTGAGATCCAAGCCGAGGAGCGGCACCGACAATCTCGTCGACTAGTGCATCGTGTCGGCCGGGCAGGAGCGCAAGTGCTCGCAACATCGCAGTCGCGGCAAACCCGAACTCCATACCAAGACCCGACGGCTCGAACTTGTCCCAAGCAGGCCGGTCCATCCGCGCCTTCCAGGCCGCGACGCAGCGGCAGACCTCGTCGCAGACCTGCGCCGCGGGCTCTTGGGCCAACGCTCTCCACAGGACGGTCTGGGCCTGGGTCTGCAGGTCCAACCGTTCCTTGACTTCGCGTTCGCGCCGTTCCTCCTCTGATGACTTCGCTGCGCTCTTGGGATCCTCCCGGCCGTTGCCGCTCGGCACACTAAGACGGGGCAGACCCAACGCTATGGAAAGGCCATCGCGCCGAGCCCAGGGCATGAAGCGCTCCTCGTAGGCTTCCCGATAGTCTGTGGGGAAGCGCGGCCACTGCGCCCCGCAGGGATCGGCTGTTGTTCGCACGGTTCCCCGAGGCGCGCCTAATGGGAGGAGCCGTTCCAGGAGGGTAAGTGTTTCGGGCAGTTCTTCGCCCGTTGCCCTAACGTGGTCCGCCAGAGCCTGCGAAGCCTGGCGGAGGTGGTCCTGGGGGACACTGGTGCCCGCGAGGACTACCCCTGTCAGGATACATGCTCGTTTGCGTGGTTCGTCCGACAATTCCTGACAGAGATCCCAGGCCCGGCCGGGCTGTTGGACGGCGATGTGCCTGCCGAGATCGACGAACAGGCCGTCGTGAGTGCCTTCGCCCTTCAGGTTGTCGATCCAGGCCAGGACGCCTTGTGCACCATCGATGGGCAATCTCGCGCCCATGATCCAGCCGCACTGCTCCAGTTTCAGCTCTACCGTCCCATTATTGCTTCTAGGCAGGGCATGCCAGCCCGTCTCCAGGAGCGATCTGGCGGTCGGCTCGTCGCATTGCCCCGCATCGCTCAGTTCAGACGCAATCTCGAAGCACGCGCTTGCCAGCTCGCCCTGCGCCTCCGTTGCCTCAAGATCACGCAGCCAGTCGTAGTGATATTTGGCGTTGACGACGGCCCGACCGTAACCCGCGAGTGCTGAAGAGAACACCCTCGACACTTGCTGGACGTCGGCGCTGGCGACGAGGAGCTTAACAGCGTCCGCGAAGCGCCCTGTCTTCGCGCATGCGATGAGGCCGAGGCGAAGGTCTTCAAGGAGCTTAGCGCGGCCGACCGGCATGGATGCCGTCCGTTCACTGGCGTTCCCAGGCAACCACTCTAGCAGTCGGTCATACTGCTTAGCCTGATAGAGGTGCCTTGCCAAGTGCTCCCTGGCATATGAGCTGCTACTTTGGGCGTCCCAGGAGTACTCGGCCAGGGCCTGGGCCGCACCGTCTCGACGATCCTCGGTCCTCTCGTGGACGAAGTCGTGGAAGTCCTGGTCCCTGAAGTGGATGCCAGCCGCAGCATCAACCGAGAGTCCGAAGCTGAGCTTGCCAAGAAGGGGCGTGAGCCAGTTGACGGCGACCTTCGAGGCAGCGGCTAGGTCGGCTATGGGTATGGGCGTAGCGGCTACTGCGAGTACTGAGAGACAGGCATCCAATTGGGGCTCTGAATTCTTAGATACCACGTCGTCGAGAATATCGTGGTAGATATCGAAGAGTTGCTGCTTCGCGTGCTCTTCGATATACCGCGCGGGAACTTCATCCTGAGCGGCGAGCGGAAACAAGATTGACTGGGTTCGTGGGTTGCCCTTTGTCCGCTCGTGGGCGAGTTCGCATGCTTCATCGTTAGCAGAGGGCCAGTGGGCCCGAAGGTAAGCCGTCGTCTCACCCTGGGCGAACCCGTCCAGCTCCAATCCAATGTGCGCGGGAAGACCAAGCTGATCAACATTCTCAGTCCTCGACGTGACCACGAAGACGACACCGGGTGGCAGCCTCCTCTCCCAGAGAAGCGGGAGCGCGGGCTGCGCCGCAGCGCCATGTTTCCTCGCCTTCTCGTAACCCATTAGGGCATTATCCGCTGCGTCAAGGACTACAACGACCTTCTCTCCCAGCGCTTGGGCGGAACGAGTGGCGGCCGCCAGCGCAAGATCGAGACGCCCAGTCAGATGCCGTATCGGAAGCCCCGTCTGAGCCTGGACGTTCGTCTGCCACACCGCATCAAGGTCGTTCACCAGTTGAGTCACGCACACAGGCGCGCTCCATACCTCCTCTCCCACGTTTGCGCCACGACCGTCCTGCCAAAAGTCGTAGGCCACCACATGGCTCCCTGAACCACATCGCTCCGCCAGTTGTTGGACTGTGACGCTCTTGCCGCAGCCTGGCGGACCGTGTAAGACGATGAAGCCCGACTCGCACGATCTGATCTCCGCCACTAGGCGAGATATGGCCCCCGTTACTATCGCATGGATGATGGGCGCGGGGGCATACGGCGCAGGGCTGAAGTCAGTATCAGATAGCCCGAGTTCAGCCAAGACGTTCTCGCGACGCACTTCGTTTTGCCGCCCCGCGTTCGCGCACTCCCCCGCAAAGGCGCAGAGCTGGCGAACATTGCCGACGAGACTGCGCGAGTCCCAGTGCTCCATCTCCTGAACGAGCTGGCCGTGAGCCGCTTCCAGAAGCGGCGAGCCGAAGCCGACGAGCGACAGATCTGCTAGGAGCCGTGCCAAGTCCTCCTCGTCGAGGGCCGTGGCTTCGAGAAGCTTCGCCATTGCGCTCTTCACCCTAGGGCCTGCACCGTCGAACGCGCTTGAGGATATGCCGTCGGCCGCAGCACGCGACAGGCTCATGCACTTGGCAAGAGTAGGGCCATCGCGCTTCCCCAGCGGCTGGTTGCTTCGTATGACCATCTCCACGTCGGCAGTGGGCACGCGGGTCTTAACTGCCTGCCATGCCCTCGCCAGTTTGCCGAGCACTGAGGTTCCTTGCTGATGCACTCCCTTGACTTTCTTCTCCGAGCATAGCCGGCCTATCGTCCACGGCCGGTCTGGATAGGCGAAGGAATACTTAAGCTGGGTAAGCACTATCTTAGATGCTTGCTCAGGTGTGTCCGCTCCGTAGTACTCGGACATGTCGACGGCTTGGTAATCCTCGCTGCCCGAGCCCGAGCCGGGAAAACCGCTCGCCACCCCTTCCATCACGATGAGCCGAAGGTCGCTCCTCGGATGCAGCAGCCGGAGCATCCGCTGCGCAAACCACTCGAAGTGATACCTGTCACCCGCGTTGGATGCCCTTGCACCTGCGCTGCTGTCGCCGCTGATGTCTCTCCTGCTCACCAAAGGGCCCCTCCCTCATCGTCAATGGCATCGGTCGCGCAGCCAAGCTACTGCCGAGACAGGGGCGGTCGGCTAGCTCCTGGTCGGCACGGCACGTGGCGGATCAGCAGACGCAGCTTCGACCACCACAACGACAACCTTCGACTCCTGCCCTGGATGTACCTCGCGGAGTCAGCCCACAGCGTGCTCTTGTCGCACGAGCCCTTCGACACGACGCTCACCTGCCCGGGCTTGACGCCGGCGCCGCTTCGCTGGGCGTTCGCACGAACGACCGTGTCCAGCGCGGTCGCGATCGACAGGTATAGCTGGTAGACAAAGCCCCTAAGAGCGTTGGCTCCATTGCTCACGGTGTCCTCACCACGATGGGCACCTGCACGCTCAGGCCGACACTGGTCCCGGCAGGGGGTACCGCCCGTACTCCGCGCGCCTCACCGACGGGGACGCCGGTCCGGCAATTCCCGACCCGGAGGCTACATCCTCTGACTCTGCGGACCGGGCTGCTGCCGGTGGGGTTGACCCTGGCGACAGCACGTGCAATCGTTCGGGCTGATACCGGATCGTTCAGGCACCGGTCAGTGCGCCAGGCGGCACATGGTGCGGCATGGACTGGCCCAGATACCCCGTTCATGGAGGCCTGTACGATGATCGAGGACGATCAGCTTCCCAACCTCGTGTCCGTCTACTGGATGCGGACGTGGATCGACAACTTCAAGTCGAGGTTCGGGTGCAGCCTCCCCTTCCAGCTGCCGCGGTTCGAGGGCGGGAACGCGATCTATGACTACTCGGTTCCCTGGTTCGGCATGCCCGTCGACCCCGACAAGCTCCCGCGCAACGAGCTCGGCAGTATGCTGCGGCCCCTGGCCAAGCTGTGTGGCAAGTATCGAGGCCACGTCATGGACGGGGCCTGGGCGTACCGGTGGTTCTACTACGAGCTCCTGGACCGCGACGGGCGCCTGAGGCCTTTGTGCTGGGTGAGCCCTCGCCTGCTGCACGCTGATCTCGACCTCGAGCGGGTTGGTGAGAAGGTGACATCTTGGTCGCCCCTTTTCCTTGAGCAGACGTGGCGCTACGAGCCCGCTGAGTACGAGCGTGCCGCGGACCGATTCATGGCGCACTGGCGCCAGCATGAAAGGCTGTGGGTCAGCAAAGGGCTGCTAAGGTACGACGGGGTTGACGGGTGGCTGAGCCAACTGCGCTTCGAAGCGAAGGCGGGGCTTGAGGAAAGGAAGTGCTGGACGACGGAGGCAGGGCACTTCGGCCCTGACGGGCCGTGGGAGCTAGAGAACGCGTGGTTCCCGGGCCTGCGGTGGGACATGGTCCCCCTCTATGACCGGAGGCAGTGCACAACTCCGCTCCGTGCGATGAAGGAGGATCTCTTCAAGACCTCCGTGTTCAATCCCGCCGCCAACGCGAGGCAGAGCGCGGTGCGCTGGCGGCAGCTTGAGAGCAGGTTCGGCATTCGGTTCGTGCGGACAAGCCACGAGAAGTCCCGGTCGAGGGAGCGCGAGGACCGCATCGTGGCGCTGTTCAACGAGGGCTTCACCAAGCGCCAGATCGCCGAAGTCTTGATTGACGAAGGACTGCACCCGCTGAACGAGGCCTATGCGGCCGAGGCCAGACGCTCCTCGGCTAAGGATCGGAAGGACTGGGTGGACGCTGCCTACGAGACCGTGCGGGCCATTACCCGGAAGCTCCGCGGACGCAAGGACAGCCCCATCAGCAGACGGCCGCCCAACTGACTCGGGGGCAAGGCCCGTTGATAGCTGCCGGAACGCCCCGGCATGGGCCTCACCGCACCGAGAGGCGCTCCGGTTGTGAACCGCCGTGACAAACGACAGTTAGAACTGCCGGCTGGCCGCGGCATGAAGTGCCCTCCTGAGGTAGCCCTTCAGACCTCGGACGATCCGCCGAACATGGCGGCTGCTGTATCCCCGCAGGGGGTAGTCAGACGGCTGATGATCGGCCGTCGGCCCACGAGTTGCCCAGGATAGGTCCTCGGATCTGACCAGCCAACGCACGCAGCCCGATGCACAGCGCTCTTCGGGGCGTGGGGTGACCGGCCCCCCGCTCAACACTGGAGCGCGGCGTCGGGCCCCGGGCCGGCAAGGGGGGTAAGACCTCGCCTGATCCTCGCGATGGGAGGCCATCAGCATGTGCCAATAATGGGGATAGGCACTAGGGCAATGCAGCGCGCATCCGCGTGGCGGCAGTGCCGGGAGATGCCCATCACACGAGGACCATGACGCAGAGGTGATTCCAGTGACTGAGGATAGTGACAACGTACAGACTGCAGAAGCCACGGAAGGCGTTAGGCCTAGGGCGGCCCTGGCCACCAGCGATGGTGGCGCAGATGGTGTGCCGCCCCCCGAGCCGAGCCTCGAGGACCCCAACCATCCCTGGCGGCGGGCGGCTTCGATTCTTGCGGCCGGCGCTTGCAGGCTCGCCCGGGCTCGGATGGCCGAGAAGCTCAAGGCGCGAGGACGCTCCAGCTCAAGAAGCGACAAGATCGAGGCGGGTGTGCGCCGAGGCCGGGAACAGGCCAGGCGAAAGGCGCCCACCTCGGCGCGCTAGGGCGGGCCGCAGGGGCGGTTGGAGAGCCCCAGTGGGGTCACCATACGGATAACCAATATTAGATTGATGAATGGACTTGCCAACTATTAAAACCACATGTTACATTAGGGCGATCGCCGCCCACGGAGGGACAAGCAATGAGCGGGAGTGACCACCTACCGGTAGTGGGCATGCAGTATCGGGTAAGCTCGATCGGGCAGGTCGAGCGCGGCCATTCGTTGGCGACGCAGCTTGAGGACTGCCGGCGCCGGGCAGATGAGCTACTGGGCCCCGAGCAGTACGAGGAGATCCTGTACCCGGACGAGGGCGTTAGTGGCACCCTCGCCGTGGATGACTTGGCCTGGATGACCAAGAAGACCCGGCGGAACCTCAGCCAGCTTACGGCCGATGGTGAGCTGCAGAAGCTCGACCTAGTCGTCTTCGCCAGTGTCGACCGGCTGGCCCGGAATGAGCTCGTTTTCCATCACACTCTGGAGAAGCTGCGCAAAGCCGGCGTGCCCTTCGTTTTCGCCGATGTGGATGTGGACGCCAACACAGACGACGGCGCCACTACGGTCGGCGTTCTCCAGGTGATAGCAGCGAGCTTCAGCCGGAGGCACAGGCGACGCATCGAAAGGGCTTACGCCCGGCGGCGGGCGGAGGGCTATCCCTCAGGCTGTCGTCCCCCGTATGGTTGGCGCTGGGAGACGCCCAATGAGCAGCAGGGCAAGCGCCGTGGCTTCATGCCTCATGAGGAGCAAGCGCCCTGGGTCCGCTTCATGTACGAGCAGTACATGACAGGTGCGCGCACCACGACCTGGATTGCCGAAGAGCTTGTGCGCAGAGGGGTCAGACGTGCGGATGGGGGCACGGGCTGGGACGCCGGCGCGGTACGGAAGATCCTCATCCACTGGGCGCACTGCGGCCTCATACCCGAGAAGGATGGATCGTTCCGCGACGCCACTCACTGGCAACACAGATACTGGGAGCGAGCAGACCGCGAGCGGGTCATTGAGAGGCTGGGCCGCAACAAGAAGCTGGGCTCCAGGACAGTGAACACTGAAGGCTGGCCCCTGCTCGGCATCATTCGTTGCGCGCATTGCGGCACGCGCCTGCGTAGCATTCGCCCACCCGGAAGCAGACGCAGCTATCACTGTCCGCGAACGGTCCATGCCGACGGCCACCGTTGCGAAGGCGTGAGCAAGACGGCGCCACCGCTCGAAGAGATTGTGCTGGGCGAGGTGCGTAAGATTGTCTGCGGCGACGATGTGCAATCCCTTGCCCTTAGGGAAGCCGAGAGACTGCTCAAGGACGAGGACGAGCGCATCACCGAGCAGGTATCCGCGCTGGAACGACAGCAAGCGGATCTGGACGACCGGCTGTCCGGTCTCGTGGAGATGCGCGCCGGCAGGGAGATCGACGCGGCGACCTTCGCCGAGCAGCAACACCGCCTTAAGTCTCGCAAGGCTGAGGTAGCAGGTCGAGTCGAAGAACAGCGCAGAGAGCTGGGCGAACGGGCGGCGAGGAAAGTGGAACTCGACAGTGTGAGGGCAGCCCTGGCCGACTTCGACAGTGTCTGGGACACCTTGACCGGACAACAGCAGCGCGAACTGCTTCGGACGGTCGTTGAGGAGCTGAGCCTGGGGCGCTGCGACGATGGGACGGGGGATGTTCGCTTGACGCTCAAGCTGCACTTCCTGCCCGCCCGGGTGTTCCAGCTACCGAACCTTATCAAGGCGCCCAGAGCGGAGGGCGCAGCCGGCTTGAGGCCGCGGGAGCTCGCCTACCTGGCGCACCGGCTTGATGGGCTCAGCGACGAGGCAATCGGGCAGCAGTTCGGCGTGCCTGTGGACAGCGTGAAGCGATTGGCACGCAAGATCGCCACGGACTTCGCGAACCCGGATCTCGGCCAGGTCGCAAGACTAGCTCGGCCCCGCATCGAGAGTGTAAGGCCCGGTCTCCCAATGAAGGGCCGTATGCACCGCAGCGTCGACCATGCAGCGTGGCACTGGACCGATCGGCGAGTGTGCGTCCTCGACAGACTCTCCAGGCTTGTGCCGAGAGCGGCCATCGCATCCGAGCTCGGGATCAGCCGCAAGACCGTGGACACCCACGTCTGCGTGATGATGGCGCATGCTGGCGTCGACAGTTGGCAAGAACTGGTCAGGTGCGCCAGGGAACAGGGTCTGATCACGGAGTAGGCGGTGTGCGGGGCGGTACGCCCTCCGGAGAGGGCCGCCGGCCGTCTAGAGGGCGGGTGGCGCCAAGGCTGAGGCGACGTATGTGACCACAACGTCGTCCTGGAGGGGCTGGTCGCCTAAGGCCGCGGCCGCGAAGATCCGGCTCTCCATCCTCACCAGCGGAGTCTGAAGGCGGGTGGCCGTGACGTATCTCAGGTTGCCGGCCACGTCGACCACGACATGGACCTTCGCCTGGTGCTGGATGACGTGGCCGGCCGTCGGATCGAGTATGGTGAGCATGTTGGCGCTTGGGTCGACCAGGAAGATCTCTTTGGCGACTTCGCCGACCTTGCGGATCGCACGCTCGACGGCAGAGCCCGCCAGGAAAGCAAGGGCTGCAACCCCGTAGCCATTCTGGAAGTTACCCTGGGTGCCCCTGAGGTTTACCTGGCCAATGATCAAACACACGGTAATAGCGCAACAATGCACACGGTCTGCTTCGGGGTTGCTGGTGAGCTGGTGAGGCGCGACGGTGCTAGGCGGCAACCCAGAACTCGCAGAGCTGCTCGGCCTGCTCCAGCACGTTCTCGGTGGCGGCTTGCTGCAGATCAGGCGGGTATCCGTACTGGCGAAGGATGCGCTTGACCAGAACACGCAGATGCGCCCGAGTGCTGTCTCGCACTGACCAGTCGATCGTCGCATTCCTGCGCACGACGTCGACCAACTCGTGGGCGATGATGCGAAGCTGCTCGTCGCCCATCACGTCCACCGCGCTTTCGTTGTCCGCCAACGCGTCGTAGAAGGCCAGTTCATCGTCCGTGAGCCCCATCTTCTCGCCGCGGCCAGCCGCCTCCCGCACCTCTCGCGCGATCTCGATTAGCTCTTCGATCACCTGCGCCGCCTCGATCGTCCTATTGCGGTAGCGCTTGATGCTCTCCTCGAGTAGCTTGAGAAAGGAGCGGGCCTCCAGAGGGTTCTTGCGCTCCCGGACACGGATTTCGTCCTCGATAAGCTTCCGCAAAGCCTCGGCCGCCGCGTTCTTGTACTTGATGGCCCGCACTTCAGCCAGAAACTGCTCTGAGAGGATCGAGATGTCCGGCCTCATCAGGCCGGCGGCCCTGAAGATGTCCACGACGTCCCCACTCAGGACCGCGCGCGAGATGATCTGGCGAATCGCGGCCTCCCTCTCGTACTCGGACGCCGCTCCCTCCCCGGTCACCTTCACCAAGGCGGCACGCACCAACTGGAAGAAGCCGACCTCGTCGCGTATACCCAGCGCCCGCTTGTGAGGCACTGACAGCGCGAAGGCCTGGGACAGCGCCGCCGTGTGCCCCAAGAACCGCTTCCTGGGGTCCTGGTCTCCTGTGCCGTCCTGGGCCAGGATGTGCTCGATCGCCGGGACCGCCAGCGGGAGCATCTCCCGCAGAATGCCGCCCCTGCACGCCGAATAGTCGAAGCCGTGGAACATGGCCCGGACGACCTCATACTCCTCAAGCATCTTCGCCACGGCCTGCGACTGGTCGACGCGCTCGATCTCTTGGTCGGCCTGGCTGTAGCAGGCGAGGGCCTTCCTCAGGTTGTCCGCCAGCCCCAGGTAGTCCACGATCAAGCCGCCCGGCTTATCGCGGAAGACGCGGTTGACGCGCGCGATCGCCTGCATCAGCCCATGCCCGTGCGCCGGCTTGTCCATGTACATCGTATGCAGGCACGGCGCATCGAAGCCGGTCAGCCACATGTCTCGCACGATGACCAGGCGGAAGCAGTCGTCCGGATCCTTGTACCGCTCGGCGAGCGCCTCACGCCGCGACTTGCTGCGGATGTGCTGCTGCCATTCGACCGGGTCTGTCGCCGAGCCGGTCATCACGATCTTCATCGAGCCTTCGTCGTCGGTGTCGCCAGCCCACTCGGGGCGCAGCTTCCGTAGGGCCTCGTACAACTCGACGCAGATCCGCCGGCTCATGCACACGACCATGCCCTTGCCGTAGATGGCAGTTTGGCGTTGGTCGAAGTGCTCCACCAGGTCGGCGGCCAGTCGGTCGATGCGATCCTGCGCGCCGACCAGCGCCTCGAGGCGGGCCCACTTCGTCTTCAGCTTCTCCCGCTGCTCGAGTTCTTGATCCTCGGTGATGTCATCGAACTCCTCGTCGAGGAGGTCTTTGTCTTCCTCTTTCAGGCTCAGCTCGATGAGGCGGCCCTCGTAGTAGATCGGCACCGTCGCGCCGTCCTCCACCGCGCGGTGGACATCGTAGACATCGATGTAGTCGCCGAAGACGGCCCTCGTGTTCTTGCCGACGAGCTCGACCGGCGTCCCCGTGAACGCGACGAAGGACGCGTTGGGCAGGGCATCGCGGATGTGGCGGGCGAAGCCGTCCTGGAAGTCGTACTGGCTCCGGTGGGCCTCGTCGCAGATCACGACGATGTTGCTCCGGTCGGACAGACGCGGGTAGTGGTTGCCCGGCTCGGGCATGAACTTCTGGATCGTCGTGAATACGATCCCGCCCGACGGCACCCGCAGCAGTTCCTGCAGGTGCGTGCGATCCTCAGCCTGAACCGGCTCCTGGCCCAGGAGCCCCTGGCACGCGGAGAAGGTGCCGAAGAGCTGATCGTCGAGGTCGTTGCGGTCGGTCAGGACCACCAGCGTCGGGTTGTGCATCGCCGGGTGGCGGCAGACCTTCGCCGCGTAGAAGACCATCGTCAGGCTCTTCCCGGAGCCCTGGGTGTGCCAGACCACGCCGACCTTCCTGTCGCCGGCGGGCGCGGTGGCGTCGATGGTGCACTCCAGCGCCCGGTTCACCGCGTGGAACTGGTGGTAGCGGGCCATCTTCTTCGTGATCTTGGACCCGTCGGACGCGAACACCATGAAGTGCCGCAAGAGGTCGAGGAAGCGGCCCTTCTCGAAGATGCCCTTGATCAGCACCTCCAACTGGCAGGTGCCCGGAGGGTTCACGACGTCGCCCTCGATGGTCTTCCACGGCAGGAACCACTCCCACCCGGAGGTCATGGGCGCCGCCTTCGCTCCCAGGCCGTCGGAGGCCACGAGCACCTCGTTGTGGAGGAAGAGGTTCGGGATCTCGTGCTGGTAGGTCTCGAGTTGGTGGAAGGCGGCTTCCACCGAGGCGGTCTCGGAGCCGGGGTTCTTCAGCTCGATCACCGCGAGCGGCAGGCCGTTGACGAAGACCACCACATCCGCCCGGCGGTGGTGCGGGTTCTGGACGACGGAGAACTGGTTGACGACGAGCCAGTCGTTGTTGTCCGGGTCGTCGAAGTCGAGGAGTGCGGCGGTCTCGTAGACGTCGCGGCCCTCGGGCCCGCGGTAGTCCACCGGCACGCCCTCGGTCAGCAGCCTGTGGAATTCGCGGTTGTTCTGCAGGAGCGCGGGGCTAGCTGGGACGGTGATCTTGCGGTAGGCCTGCTGGATCGCGTCGGGAGGCAAGGTGGGATTGAGGCGGGTCAGGGCGGAGCGGAGGCGTTCGGGCAGGAAGGCTTCGTCCGGATGCTCGCGCTCGGGGGACACGCTCTCGGGGAGTATGTCCGGCCCGAACTGGTGCTGATAGCGAAGCTCGGCGAACCAGTCGAGTACAGCTTGTTCGAGTTCTGACTCGGCCAGTGTTGGGCTCACGGTCTCTCTCCGCTTAGGTCAGCGATCGCCGCCTTCAGGACCTGAAGGCTGATTCGCGCTGTATGCTTGTCGGGGTTGAAGTGCTCGCTCATCTGCTGGAACGGGTGTATGTAGTTCCGGAAGTCGCGGAGGGTGTGGCCGTGCTTCAGCACGTCGAGGCCCAGGTAACCGAGCTCGTGTGCGACGTCGATGAGCTCCCTGAGATACCACTCGTTGAACGGCTTCACCTTGCCGTCCCGCTTCGGGCTGCCGGCCGCCTGGTTGAACTCCTTTGGCTTGGCACGCGCCACGCTGATGAGCAGCCCCTCCAGGACGCTTCCGCACAGGAAGATCAACGCCAGGGGTGCGTCGGCTTGCAGGCATCTCGTCGCTTCCACGAGTCGGGATTCAAGGATTGGGAGCAGCGAACCGTCAATTGGGATCTTCGATAGCGATGCATCTCCGAAATCCTGCTTGAGGAACTCGGTTTCCGTGGTTTCCAGGGCTACCGCTCGCCCCAGCAGTCTCTCGACGGTCCTGGTACAAGCCTCTGCGTTGGCAGATTCCTTTGCGTTAGGCTGGGGGTTCTCGTAGTGCCACAAAGCGAGAAGCTGCAAGATGACGTTCCCGACTACCTCGTCGGGCTCGACCTCCCAGAACGCACGAAGTCTCCTGGCCTTCGAGTCCCCGTTAATGTCGTACTTGCCCGCGTAGATGTTGACGTCAGCGTTCTCACGGAAGAACTCGGCGAACGTGTTGTTGGTGAGATCAAGCACGTAACCGCCGCCCATGCCGAACAGGTTCTCAAGTCGCTTCTTCTCCAGCGTCGTCAGACTGCTCATGACGCACTCTCCGGCGGCCGCACGTCATCTGGTACGCGTATCTCCCCCGACAGCAACCTCGGGAGCAGGGCGTCGCGGATGGCGGCGAGGGAACGGGACTCGAACACATGCGAGTGGATCAGGTCGATGAAGGGAAGCACGAGCCGTGAGTAGGCTTCGGCGATGGCTACCGGTGGAAGGGCGACGGGGTACCGCGCCATCGCTTCCCAGTTCGTGCGCGGCATCTTAGTGCCGGTGGACGTCGCGTCGGCGTGGGCCACGAACTGGTCACTCGACAGGTGGCCCAGCGTGAAGCCAAACCAAGGCTCCTCTCTCGGTAAGACTACAACAATGTCAGTTGAGCCTACGCCGTTGAGGAGTGCGACGCCTACTTTGTGGAAGTACGGGCGCAACTTCCCGAACAGAATCTCGCCGCGGCGAAACCCGCTCTTGGCACTCGACACGTCCGCCGCTGCGCCCCACTCAGACAGGGAGATGCTCCGGCGGGGCATGTGCTCCAGACCGATGTAGGGCGTCTCCGGGCCCATGTCCTCCGGACGAACACCTCGCCGTGTCTGGTGCGCCACGTCACCGATGGTGCCGACAGACCAACCCTTGGGTATCTCTCCCAGTTCCGAGTCCTCGAAGGCATCTGGGAAGAGGGCGGCGGTGGCCGCGTCCATGCAGGCCGGTCGGCGACCGTCCATCTTCGCCCGCACGGGGTCGCAGTCCACGAACCACGACTTGAAGATCGCCCTCGCCATCGCCTCCAGCGTCTCGTTCATCCGCCGGTTCAACTCGATCTTGTCGTCCAGCGAGCCAAGAACGTGGGCGATGGCTCGCTGCTCTGGTAGCGGGGGCAAGCCGAATTCAAAGGCGGCGATCCGTGTTGGTGATGTATGTCGGACGGTGGTGCCAGTGGCCCCCGCGAGTACCTCGTGCCTGTATTCCCGTGAACACAGCACGTAGTACAGGAAGCGTATGTCCAGCCGAGAGGGCTCTTTGACGAGCACCTTGCCCAACCGCTGGTTGTGGAGGAACCTGGCCCCGAGAGGGGCTTCGGGAACAAGAGCGGGGTATCCGAGCGTGTCGGCTGACTTGCTCAAGTCGGTCATCGTCACCAGGAGATCGCCCTCGGCGAGCACATAGTCCTGAGGGACAGGTCCAACGTAGTACTTTGGAGACGCCGCCTTGAAGCCGCCCCCCTTCTGAAAGTTGCCTGGCGTGAGAAGTATGTCCCCTGGGGGCTCGTCACGGAAGCAGTCGCCGCCAAAAGCGAACCCGTGGATGACGTCAACCAGGTCGCCTAGACGGAATGGCTCCCAGTCGGCCAGGCTACACATCACCGGGCACCGCCAGGCTCGCCTCGATCTCAGATTGCAGGCTGCTGCTTTCCATGAACTGGTTCTTGAGCGTCGCCGTGAGCCTCGCCATCCTCTCCTCAAAGGGCTCGTCGTCATCATCGACATCCGCGGCACCCACGTAGCGCCCCGGCGTCAGGACGAAGCCGTGCCCGGCGATCTCCTCGGTCCTGGCGCCCTTGCAGAAGCCCGGCACATCCTCGTACTCGCCCGCCTCCGGCTCGCCACGCCAGGCGTGGTAGGTGCGGGCGATGAGCTGGATGTCGTCGTCGCTCAGGTCGCGGTGCACCCGGTCGATGAGGTGGCCCATCTTGCGGGCGTCGATGAAGAGCGTCTCACCTCGGCGGTCGCGCTTGCCGGAGTCTCGCTTGTCGCGCGCGAGGAACCACAGGCAGACCGGGATCTGGACGATGTAGAACAACTGACCCGGCATGGCGACCATGCAATCCACGAGGTCGGCTTCGACTATCTTCTGGCGTATGCCGCCCTCACCGGAGGTGTTGGAGGACATGGAGCCGTTGGCGAGGACGATGCCGGCGACGCCGCGGGGCGAGAGGTGGTGGATCATGTGCTGCATCCAGGCGAAGTTGGCGTTGCCCGCGGGCGGGGTGCCGTGCTGCCAGCGGACGTCGTGTGGGCTGCGGCAGGTCTCGTCGCCCCAGCGAGACAGGTTGAAGGGCGGATTGGCGAGGATGAAGTCGGCGCGGACATCCTTGTGGAGATCGTTTGTGAAGCTGTCGGCGTTGTGGGGGCCGAGATTGGCGTCGAGGCCGCGGATCGCAAGGTTCATCCGGGCGAGCCGCCAGGTGGTGGGGTTGGACTCCTGGCCGTAGATGGGGATGTTGTCGTACTTGCCGCCGTGGTGCTTCACGAACTCGGCGCTCTGGACGAAGAGGCCGCCGGAGCCGCAGGCGGGGTCGTAGATGCGGCCGTGGAAGGGCTCGAGCATCTCGACGAGGACGCGGACGACGCAGCGGGCGGTGTAGAACTCGCCGCCCCGCTTGCCCTCGGCCCCGGCGAACTTGCCGAGGAAGTACTCGTAGACGCGGCCGAGTATGTCGCGAGACTGGTTCTCGGCGCCGGAGAAGCCGATGGTGCTGATGAGATCGACGAGTTCGCCGAGGCGCTGCTTGTCGAGGTCGGGGCGGCCGTAGTTGCGGGGAAGGACGCCGCGGAGGCGCTCGTTGTCGCGCTCGATGGCGGCCATCGCGTCGTCGATGATGTTGCCGATGCGGGGGCTGCGGGCCTGCTCCATGATGGCGCGCCACCGGGCGTCCTCGGGTACCCAGAAGACGTTGGCGGCGGTGTACTCGTCGCGATCCTCGGGGTCGGCAAACTCCTGCTGCTGGATGGCCTCGTACTGCTCCTGGAAGGCGTCGGAGATGTACTTAAGGAAGATGAGGCCGAGGACGACGTGCTTGTACTCGGAGGCGTCCATGTGGCCGCGGAGGGTATCGGCGGCGGCCCACAGCTTCTCCTCGAAGCCGAGGTTAGCGCCGTTGTTGGGCTTGGCGGACTTAGGGCGTGCCTGCGAGTTCTCGCGCTTTCTCAACTGGCGTTCACTCCGGGAAGGTGGATGCGGAGCGGTATTCCTGCATAGGCAGGCGGATACCTGCAAGGGAAGCAGTCGCGAAGGCTCGCACGGCAACGGCAGGCGTTCCCTAGCAGGCCCCACTATGCCCAGCTTCTGGTGCTGGTCGGAAGGTGCCGTACCTCAGAGCGGGAATGTGCCGGTCGCGCCAAGGCGATGGTAAGACAGCCCTGAACCTGTCTGGCCGAGGGGAATCCGTGAAGAAGCTCTTCATCTGCTACCACTCCAAGTACAAGCACGAGGTCGACACGTTGGCTGAGGAACTCCGCCTGCGAGGCATCGTCCCATGGCTAGACCATGAGGATTTCGCGTTGGGCGTCTCAACAGCTGACGAAGCTGCGCGCGCGATCACGAAGGAGTGCTGGGGCCTGCTCTTGTACGCCACGCGGACAGTGTTCACAAGGCCCTTCGTGAGGGACATCGAGATACCCGCCCTACTTTCGGCACTGGGCAAGAAGAGGTCCTTCCGCGCGATTCCCGTGCTGAGAGGGATTGGCTACCCAGAACTGAAGACATTGAGTGCCGGTCACTTCGGGCGGAGCCTCGCAGGGTTCCACGGCAGTCAGGATCTGAAGGATCTCCCGCTCAGGAGCCCTTCCACCGACGATCTGAGACGGAGCTGCGCCGAAGTCGCTCGTGGCGCCCTCCGAAGCAGGCTTGCCCTCGTCCCTCTCTCGGATAGCGGAGCTGCGCTGAGCCTGCGGATCAAGACGAGGAACACCGACGCTCCTGGGAAGCAGGAGAGACTCTACGTGGACGCCGCGAACCAGCTTGACGGTGATGGCGCTTTCTCGCCAGAAGCCTGGAAGGGGGTTCGCGCCGGCTTGGTCGATGTCCGAGACGCCATCACGGAACGCTTTGGTGACCGCCGGCTTAGCGTATGCGGCCGATTCCATCTCTCCCTCGCCTTCCTGCTCGCCGGCCTCTTCCCCCAACCTCGCGGTGTAGCACTGGACATCGAGCAGCACACTGGCGCGTCAAGCGCAGTGTGGAGCACCGATGCCGTCCCTTCCCGTGCGCCGCGCGTAGTCATAGAGGTGCGGGACCTTGCAGGCACGGATGGGCCACTGGTCGTGGGGCTCTCCATCTCCCAACTCGTCGGGGACGCGGCAGAGAAGCTACTCAAGACCCTCGGTCGCAAGGCAGTCCGGTACCTCCACGTGATGCCCAAGGGCGGCCCGTCACGCGAGTGCGTCTCGGACGCCGCGGCGTGCTGCGGCCTTGCCAGAGCCATAGCTCGCGAGATCCTCCAACAGAGATCGCAGAAGCCCTTCACCGGCCTACATGTCCTCGCCTGCGTCCCTCAGTCCCTGGCAATCATGATCGGACGACACCTCAACACGCTGGGCCCCATCCAGCTCTACGAATACGATCCAGAGGCCTGCCGTTACCGACCCAGCGTCGAGTTCACAGTGCCGCTTGCGGGCCGGTAGGCAGCCGCAGCACCCTCGACCGATAGCTCTTGTCGTCGTGCGTACTGGTGCGGAAGACCACCGGATTGCGCCCGGAACGGTCCCCGCGGGCGAGGCGATCTGGTATGGGCGCAGCCGGCGGAGCTTGTAGTGCCCGCGCAGTGACACCAAGGGACGTGCTTGCTGGCAAGCCTCACCGGTGCTATTCTGGATTGCGTTCGCAGATCCGACCGGCGCGGGTTTCTGTCCATCGTCCGAGTGAGGCACCTCGCCGCTTCCGGGCCCCGCTGTCTCCGCCCACAACCGTCCGGTTGGCGATCGCCTTGAGGCGGCGTCTTGCGGCCCGTGCCTCCCCACCCGGGTTGGCTATCGGGAATGCGCCGACGATGTGGGCACTGGAGTGGCCGAGCCGGGCGCGGGCATGGTAGTCCAGTCGGGGCCACGAGACCGGAGAGAGACGTACCGTAGTGCCAGGTCGCGGATCGCGGGAGATGGTTGCCGATGGCGTCAGTGATCGCCGAGTGCAGACTGCTCAGCCCGCTCTTCATGAATGACCTCCGGCCCGAGAAGAAGGGTGGGCAGCCGGAGCATTCCGAGTTGCGCATTCCCTCGATCCGTGGGGTCATGCGATACTGGTTCCGCGCGCTGGCGGCCGGCCTAACCAGCGATCTGGAGCGGATCGGCGAGGTGGAGGACAGCGTGTTCGGCGGCACGCGTCGCGGGTCAAGCAGCGGCGTCCAGGCGCGCATTCGAGGCGTTCCGCCCCGATCTCGTAGGAGCTTGACTCTGTCCGACGAAGAGCTTGGCGTCAGGTATCTTGCATACGGACGCGTCGACAAAGATGGCGTAACGGAACCGCTCGTGGACCCAGGAACCGAGTTCGCCCTCGCGTTGCAGCACCGGGATCCCGCTCTGCTTGGCATGGCGGCTGGGAGCCTCTGGCTGGCGTCGGTCTTCGGCGGGCTCGGCGGCAGAAGCCGGCGAGGCTTTGGGGCGTTCGCCATCGACGACTGGAGCGGCGAGGGTGCGAGCAAGCTTCGCACGTCGGTCTTCGGCGCTGACACGGACGAGGTCGGAGATGAGATACTTCGGAGGGTGCGGGACACCGCCGAGTCCTGCGTCGAACGACTCGGGGGCCGCGCAGACGAAGCACTGGATGTGAGCCATCTCCGGGTGTGGGCTGTCAGCGAGGGACCACCACTGACCTATCTGTGGACAGGCGGCCCTCGCGGATGGCGTGAGACGCTGGATGAGATCGGCCAGCGCCTTAGGGTGTGGCGGTCAGGCAGAGGCAAGAGTGACCCCTGGAAGGATGAGTCTGACGCCATCAAAGACTGGATGAACGGTTCTGAGACCCTCCCTACCCCGGGGCGCAGCGCCTTCGGACTGCCCTGGACCATGTACTCTCGGAGCCTGGGTGGGGAGGCGCGGTTTGCACCGAACCGGGGAGGGAACGACGCGCGTCGTGCCTCGCCGATTCAGATCAGCCTGGCCGCGTGCGGCGAAGCCGGCAAGCTGTGCGGCATCCTGACGCCACTGGCTGGCCGCTTCCTTCCGAGCGATACACGGCTGTCGGCCAAGTCGCGCGACACGAGCGGCTCCAAAGGCCCGCCACACGGTCGCTCCAGGCTCGACCCGCACACAGGGAGCGTCGACTCGTCCCACGTCCGGCCGGTCATCGACGAGTTCCTCTCCGACTTGGTGGCTGAGGGGCTTGTCCGGGAGGTGCGGTGATGGGCCCGGAGTGCGATTGGACGCTGAAGATCGCCGGTTACATACACGACGATCCTCCTGACAAGGCACTGTACTACCACGACCCGACGGAGAGAGACGCCACCAGCCGGGCTCAGGCGGCGGCAGCGGTCCTCCTTACCTCCCTGCTCAGCAGAACCGGCGACCGAGCGAAGCACGTCCTGGGCAAGGGTGGACCAGCCAAGCAGGCGGACCACATTGCCAGCGCCGCTGATCGGTTGTCCATTGATTCGATAAGGGAGGCCGCGGGCGGGCCTGGCGAAGCCAGCCGAACTCAGACGCTACAGGTGGCTTGGAGGGGATGGAACCGACACCCTCTCTCCGGGGAGCCGTGGCAGGTCACGAGGGGGTTGCCGGAGGCCACGGCCCCGGCCGCTTACGACGCCATCAGTGGGGAAGTGAGCGAGGCAGTAGCGCGGGTTGTGAAAGCGGCGGCGCGTGATGACACTGAAGCCATCGACCCCAAGAGACTCTACTTGATGCTGTGGCGGAAGCTCCAGGCTTGGCTCGCCGAGGGCCCCGGTGACTGGTGGGACGTGATCCCAGCCACGACGCGCATGCCCGACATCCCCATCTGGTCGCACGCCCGAGCGACGGCGGCGATCGCCACGGCCCTCGATGGCCGGTTGGATGCCACGACCGCAGGCACCCCATGTCGCTGCGAGCCCGCACATGTCGTCTTCCAGATCGGCCCGGTGCAGGAGTTCATCAGGGCTGCGAGGCGCACCCAGGACTTCTGGATGGGGAGTTGGCTCATTTCCTATCTGTCGTGGCAGGCGATGAAGGTCTTCGCCAACGCCTATGGGCCGGACTGCATCATGTACCCGAGCCTCTGGAGCCAGCCTCTGGCCGACCGCTGGCTGCGGGACGAGATGGACCTCTCAGCCGTTGTCGAGGACCCCGGCAGTCATCTGGATGTGGCCAGCCTGCCGCACCGCTTCGTGGCCCTGGTACCCGAGCAGGCTGCCCAGGGGCTCGTGGGGGCTGCTACGGAGGCAGTGCAGGTTGAGTGGATACGGGTCGCCGAGGCGGTGCACAGGAGACTCGCGTGCTGGGGGGGCGCTGCGTGGGACGACCGATGCTCTGAGACCTGCAAGCGGCAGATCGACCAGCCCTGGCGGATCGTCTCGACAGTCTATCCGTGGCCCAAGCCGGAAGCGAGAACGGACGACCTCGAGTGGGCGAAGCGCGTGGTCTCCGAGTATGAGACCCTATCCGGTGTCGATCACGACGCCGACGCGGCGACCGACAAGGCCGGGGTGTACGACAACCCTGACTTCGCACGAGCGTGGCCCTTCTTCGTCGGCGAGAAACCTGATCCGGGCGATGCCAAGGCCGGATGGCGTACGGGGCAAGTCCGGGCGGGCACGTGCTACAGCCTGATCTCAACGCTGGCGTCACGTTTCCATGACAGCGTGAAGGCGTCGCGGACGTTCGGGCACGCCACCGAATCTGGCGATCTCTGTACCGTATGCGGCACCAGGGCTGCGATCGCGCCGGAGGCGGCTGGCGGGCCTCGCTACTCCGACCGCACGCGTGATCTCTGGCGCAAGATAGCCTCCTCCCTCCAGGCCAAAGGACGCTACCGCGAGGTGAAGCCGGACGGTGCCGAGCGGCTGTGCGCGGTCTGTGCCACGAAGCGCTTCGCTCATTACGAGTACTTCGGCCAGCCTCATTCTGATACCCCATTGCTGGATGACAGACGACGGTTTCCGTCAACAAGTACCATCGCCGCGGCGGATTTCGTGGCAGACTTGATCCACGAGCTTGCCAAACCCGCGGGCGCGCATCCTGAGCGGTTGCGTGCCGCCTTGGCGGGTTTCGCCAGCCTTCTACGGAGAAGCCCGCTGCCCCGCACGGCGCGCAGGAGTATCCTGCCTCGCCACGTGACTTTGTTGCGGGAGTACTGGGAGCAGTTGCGCGGCTGCCGACACTCGTTGATGCGGCTATTGTGGTTCGACGGGGATGTGCTGTACAAGGCTTCGCTGACGAAAGACAGGCTTATAGCGGACTACGGGGATGACGACCCCAGAGTCCTCCCGCTCATCCGGGACGAGGAGGCACTCGGGGCCCTCCGGGAGGCACAGGGCCGTCTCCTGGGTGCGGCAGATAAGGCTGGCGTCCGGGCCCCGTCGCGGTACTTCGCGGTTCTCGCCCTCGATGGCGATGGCATGCGTCAATGGTTGTCGGGCGAGAAGGCCCCCCTGATCTCTGAGATCGTGGCGCCGGAGGTCCGTGCTTGCGCTGAGTTCCAGCGCTATTGGAAGCCGGTCCACGACGTGCGTCGCTTTGTCAGCCCGTCCTTTCATGCGGCGATCAGCGCGGCTCTGTCAGACTTCGCTCTGAAGCTCGCGAAGCCGATCGTCGAGGACAAGTACCCGGGCAAGTTGATCTATGCCGGCGGCGATGACCTTCTGGCTTTGGTACCCGCGCGGTGCGCCCTCGCGGTGGCCCAGGACCTGCGTTGCGCCTTTACGGGCCAGGGGACATGGCAGAATGGCAAGTGGCAGTCATCGCCCAAGAAGCCATCGGGCTATGTTGCCATGGGAGAGCGGGTCCTGTGCCTCATGGGCTCCACGGCATCGGCAAGTATAGGCATAGCGATCTCGCACCATATACAGCCCCTTATCAAGGCCATCGGGCATGCCTTCGATGCCTGCCATGAGCGGGCCAAGCGGGTGCCGGGTAAGGACGCGATCGCCGTGGAAGTACTCAAGCGCGGTGGAGCGCCAGTAACCGCCGTATCCCACTTCCACGGGCCGGGTCCAGGACCAGGCATCGCGGACACGATCGCCGAGGCAGTCGATCTTCTCTCCGATGCGGGCCCGGACTCCCTGTCGGCGGGCGTCCCTCACGAACTGGCAAAGGATGAGCCAGTCATCTCGCAGCTGCCCCTTGCCGCGCAAGTGGCCGAACTTGGCCGCGTACTGGACAGGCAGTCTGGCGCCATGCCGGAGGGCTCGGAAGAACGCCGCCGCCTCGAGGACCTGGGAGACAGACTGAAGGGTCTGCTGAACCCCGAGACGCTGGCCCTATCGTACACGGAGTTGGTGAACTGGCTTCTTGTCGCTCGGTTCCTCGCCTGTGAAGGGGGTGACGATTAGATGCCCTACGAATGGTTCGGCATCGAGGCCGTCGACGTCCTCTTCTTTCGGGATGGGCGTGCTTTCGAGGCCGGCGAGGAGCACATTGCCCAGTCGCAGTTTCCCCCGAACGCGCGCACGGTTCTTGGCGCCCTCCGTGGGGTGAGCTTCCGCCAGGTGTGCGAGAACCTGCGTCAGTATATAGCCAACGGCCCGGAGTCTGACTGGCTCACCGAGCTGAACACGAGGATCGGTCGCCCTGACACCCTCGGTCCGGCATCAATCCTTGGGCCGTTCATCGCCGAGTGGAACGAAGGCGACGGCACAGACTCAGAGCTGTACTTCGCTCCTCCCGCCGACCTGGTGACCTACGTTACCGGTATCACTGATCACGACGGCACAGCCCGCATGCAATACGCCCGCCTCTCACCGCTAAGTGATATCCCCCGAGGCGTCGCCGGAACGTCCTGTGGCCTCACACCACTGTGGTTGCGGAAGACCAGGATCGACGGCGGGCTCGACCGCGAGAAGACAGTGGTCTCCCGTTGTGGCCTTGAGAGGATGCTTGGCACCGCGCCGCTCTGCGATCTGCCGACCAAGGGCCACCGGTGTCCCGTGCGCGGTCTCGAGGGCCTCGTCGCCCAGGATCGCCGTGCTGGCAACGCGCTCGAAGGCAAACAGACCCGAACCGGCTACCTCTACGAGGCCGACTTCGCACGGCCGCTAGGCCAGGCGGGTCGTCGTGCCGGCCTGGTGTTCGCGGTCAGCGGCCTGGATGCCCGGAGCCCTCTGCGTATGATGCAACTGGGCGGCGAGAGCAAGTGGGCGTCCCTGTCGTCTGTTTCCTCCGGACAAGAGAGCATGCTGCCTTCGGTGCAGCCGCCTTCGCGGTCGGCGGAGGAGACGCGCTTCAAGGTATACCTGGCAACGCCGACCATCCTGGCCGCGGGTTGGCGACCCGACTGGCTCCAACTGGCCAACGGCGCCTATTCCGGACACTACCTCGGAGACGGGCCACCCGTCACGCTTGTGTCCGTGGCTCTACCAACCCCGTCCGCCCTGGGCGGGTACAACGTAGCGGCAAACGCGTCCAGGGGCTCCGAGACCGCCGTCCCCGCTGGCGCGGTGTACTTCTTCAAGTGCTCCGCACCACCCGATGAGATCGCCACGCTGCACGGCAGACGCTTCCGCGACTGCGACGACAGCCACAACGCCTGCCAGCTCGGGCTCGGGCTGAGCTTCCTGGGAGGTTGGGACTATGCCTGAAGACGCCGCTAGCACCCGGGTTGTGAGAGATGACCTCTTCGACCTCCTCTTCATCTACACTGAGGAGCCTGTCCACTGTGGAGTCGGGCAGGGGCTGGGCGCCATCGACCAGCCCATTCAGCGGGAGGTCCACACCGACTTCCCGGTGATCTACGGCTCAGGGATCCGTGGATCGCTGCGGGAGGCCCTCGGCCCGCTGAACGGAGATGCGACCAAGCTTTTCGGTAGCGAGCCGCCCGGGAAGGGGTCGACAGAGAGCGGAGGTACTGACGATCGCCGGACCTATCCCGGCGCCCTCTCGCCCCATGACGCCCGTCTTGTGCTCTTCCCGGTTCAGGCGCTCGCCAGTGGGTTCGCCTGGATTACCTGCCCCCTCGCCTTGTCGGTGCTCTGGCGTAATCTCCTCCTGGCCGACGCTGATCCCTCAGCTGATACGACCCGAGCGGAGCACCGATGGACCGTGATGGACTCGATCGACTCCGGCAAGTGTCTCCTGACAGGCAGCTCGACGTTGGCCGTCGATGGCGCCGTCGTCCTCCGCGATCACGCCTTCAAGCCGGCGCGCCCAGGCGATGGTACTGCCCAGCCGACCACCGACCGCCTCGCCAACTGGCTGAGCGACTGCGCCTTCCCCACAGGCGACGAGTATAGCTACTGGCGCTCATCGCTTGCCGAGCGTCTCGTCGTGCTATCGGACTCGGACTTCACCTTCTTCGTCCAGACGGCCACCGAGGTCAACACGCGGGTGCGGCTAGAGAACAAGGTGGTGGCGACAGGGGCGCTATGGGTCGAGGAAGCCATTC
>PMZA01000383.1:12603-15544 GCA_003170595.1 Armatimonadota bacterium | reverse complement strand
GGCCGGAGCGGGAGGCGGTTGTGAGGCGGCGGAAGCGGGCGGTGGAGAGAGTTCGTAGAAGCCGGTGGCGAAGGCCGCGCGGGATTGATGACTCCACTTGGCGAGGTCGACGGGAAGATCCTTGCCATCGAGCAACCAGTGGAAGGTGAGCTTCGCGCCCGCCGGCCAGCCGGGGAAGGCGTAGTGAAGGAAGAGGCGCGGGACGCCGGCGTTGGCGTAAGGCGGCGGCTCGGCCGGGCGCTTGTCAGTGGCGGAGATGCCGAGGAAGTAGTCGTCGGCGGGCTTGGCGGGCTGAGCCTTCGCGCCGGCGGAAGGGGTGGAGGGAAGGGCGGCGGGTGCAACCTCGCTCGCGGAAGGCCTGCCCAGATACGCCGCGGCGAGGAAGGTCGCCCCTGCCAAGGAGGCAGCGATCAGCACGAAGACCGAGAGACGCAACGGACGGCGGACGGCTGGGAAGATGGCCGTATCCTGCGCCGTTGGATCGGCGTTGGGCTCGACCTCGGGGCCGGGATCGGTCATTGGGGCGGCTGGACCTCGATGGGCTCCCAGAAGCTCTGGGTGACGGTGACAAGCTCGGCGGAGACGTAGTAGGTGCCCGGGGTGATACCGTCGATGGCAGAGAGGGGGATGTCCTCGGCGAACTCCATGGCCTCGTGCGGGGCGAAGGTGTGCGGCGAAAGGGCCTGGGCGAAGACGCGGTCGTGACTCCAGCGCCAGACGATCTTGCCCTCGGCGTCGCGGAGGACGAAGTCGTAAAGCTGGGGCGTCGGGAAAGTGAAGGAGAGGGGCGTGGCGCCGTCGTTGCGGACGAGGAGGTGGGCGCGGGGAGTCTGGCCCGCGGTGTAGGTCGTGCGGTCGGTGGTCACATAGCAGCAGAGGGATTCCTTCGCCTCGGCGCGGGAACAGGAGGCGACGTCGAGGTAGGGCCAGCCCTTCTTGGCGAGGCGGACGGTGGCCGTGATCTGAAGGCGGAGGCCGACGTCCTGAAGGGGCTTGGCCGGGACCTGGCCGGTACAATAGATGGCGCCACCGTCGGCGCGGAAGACCCAGTCGGAGCGGCTGACGGGTGGGCCGAAGCGAAGAGCCGGCCAGAGGGGGCTTGCTCGCCAGCCGAGGAACTCGCCCGGGAGGACTACCTCGCGATTCGCCCAGGGGGCGGGGTCGGAGATGATGAAGGAAAGGAGCGGGCCGGACTTGATCGCGGCCGGGGCTTTGGCCGGCGGGCTGGACTCGGGGAAGACGGCGGCGAGGCTGACCAGGTGGGCGGCCGCGTCGAAGGTGACGGCGGCGCCGAGCTTCTCGAAGAAGCGGACGGGGACGTAGGTGGTGCCATGGAGGCGCTTCTGATCGGTGACGGGGATGTGCTTGCCGGCGCGATCGGCGAAGACGCGATTGCCCGAAAGAAGGTCGATCGAAAAGCCGAGACGTTGGGCGACCGGCCGGAGCGGTGCCCAGGCTTTGCCGCCGAGCATGAGCGCCGGGGCGGGCAGGAAGAGCTGGACACCGTTGAGCATGAGGATGACGGCGGCGGTTGCGGTCATGATAGGAATCGCTCCAGAGATGGGACGGCGTCAGCGCTTCTGAGACTGCAGGGCACGCATGACGTCGGCCTGGCTGAGGATGCCGGCAAGCTGGGACCGCTCGCCCATGACCATCAGGCGCGGGCGGCCGGTCTCCATGATGCGAGTGAAGGCGAGGTCGAGAGGCGCCGCGGCGTCGATGAGCATCGTGTCCATGTCGAGGGGCTCCATAACCTGGCGGACCTGCGTCATGGGCCAGAGGTGACGCGGCGTCGTGCGGAGGACGTCGCGATGGAGCATGCCCGCGACCTTGCCCTCGGCGACGACCGGGTAGGCGCCGTGGCTGAGCATGAACTCGTAAGTGTGGGCGAACTGCTCGAGGTTCATGTCCCCCGGGACGGTGATGGCCGGTGAGGACATGACGTCGGCGACGTGAAGGCCGTGAAGGAGCGAGGTGACGAGGACGCGGCGGTAGGACTGCTCGGCGGCGTTGGCCACCATCCAGCCGAGGAAGATCATCCAGATACCCCAGGGGTCGTGGAAGACAAAGATGACCGCGACGCCATAGCCGGCCATGCCGTAGCCGAAGATCTTGCCGAGGGCCGTGGCGACGTGGGTCGAGCGGCGGAGGTCGCGGGTGATGGCCCAGACGATCGAGCGCAGGACGCGGCCGCCGTCGAGGGGGAAGGCCGGGACCATGTTGAAGATCGCGAGGAGGAAGTTGAGCCAGCCGACGAAGGCAACGCTCTCGGCGACGATGCTGAGGAAGGCGGAAGACCTGGGGATGAAGCCGGAGCCGCGGGTGAGGGCGAAGCCGAGAAGGAGACTCGTGAGCGGGCCGACGATGGCCATGACAAACTCGCTGGCGGCGGAGCGGGGCTCCTCCTCAAGCTGAGAGACGCCGCCGAAGAGGAAGAGGGTGATGCGATGAACCGGGAGGCCGTTGCGGCGGGCGACGATCGAGTGGGCGAGTTCGTGGAGGAGAAGGGACGCGAAGAAGAGGGCCGTGGCGAAGAGTGCGGCGGCGAGACGGAGAGGCCAGGCGACGAGGCCGGTAAGGGCGTTGGAGGGAAGGTAGGACATCCTCATGACGACGAGGATGAAGATGATGAGCCAGGTGAAGTGGATCTCGATGTCGATGCCGGCGATGCGGCCCAGACGCCAACCACGCATGATGTGCCACCCCGGGAAAGGATGGGGCAAGGATACAGCAAGGAGGCGTGGGGGGAAAGCGGAGGCATGGGCGAGGCGGGGAGCGGGGTGCGAGGTGCGAAGAGCGAGGGGTAGAGGAAGCGGGCGGCATCCGGGGGATGCTTCGGGCAACAAAGAGCGTTGCCCTCAGCATGACAACGTAAAGCAAGAGAGCCAAGCCCCCTGGACGATGGGTTGTTACACCGCCACCGCAGATCCTTCTGCGACGC
>PMZA01000383.1:0-12582 GCA_003170595.1 Armatimonadota bacterium | reverse complement strand
GCAGGACAGGCAGGATGACGGCCTGGAGCGGAAAGGCAAAGGCCGGCGCGAGATAAACCCGCGCCCTACAGCAGGCAAGGACCTTCAGCGGGGGGTGAGGTGGCCGAGGGAAGTGAGGGTTGCGGAGGCGAAATCCGCAGCGGCATAACGAGTGTGATCGCCCCAGAGGTATGCCCCGATCGTCAGCGGCGCCGTGCAGGCGAAGTCGCCCGCCGTCGTGTCCGCAGCCGTCGCCTCCTCTGCCCCATCGACCGACATGCGCAAGACTCCGGCCGCCACGTCGCGCACCGCGCGGACTGTGTGCCAGCGGCCGTCGGTGAGGATGGACGTGCCGGTGACGCGGGAGATGATGTCGCCCGCGGGCGAGGAGAGGTAGAGGTCGGCGCGGCCGTTGAAGAGTGTGAGGCAATACTGCTTCGTCGACATGCTGCAGACGAGCGGGAGGATGAAGGGCGGCGGGCCGGCGGGGGTGCGGAAGCGGACCTCGATCGCGAAGCTCTCCTCGGGCGCGAAGTCGAGGGCGGGGAAGCGGTCGACGGAGGCGTACTGGGCGTCGCCCGTGAGATGAAGGAAGGTCGCGCCGTCAGCGGTGCGCAGGGATGCGGCGCCGACGAGCTTCGCGGGATGGGGGTTGGCGGCGTCGGGGCCACTGAAGGACCATGCGCCGATGACCTTCTCGTCGCGGGCGAAGCGGAGGCTGGCCTTCGCGAAGTCGGGGCCGCCGAGGAGGGCGTAGGTCGCGCCGGCGCGAGTCGGGAAGACGATCGTGTCGCCGTCCATCTTGTGCGGGATCACATCGCGAGAAGGAAGGGCGAGGACCGCGACGTCGGACGAGGGCCAGGGGTTCTTCACGCGGCAGACGTGGCCGGCGACGGAGGTGATGCGCACCGAGCGGACGTCGCGATCGTGATGATCCGCCGCGACCTCGAAGCCGCCCATCGCGAGGAGGCCTGAGAACTGATCGTTGCAGGAGGCGCCGTCGGGAAGGCCGGCGTAGAGGTGGATGCGGCCGGGCCAGGACAGGACGCGGCCCTGCGGCGTGAGGAAGGAGGTCTTGAGGATGCCGAGGCTCATCGCGATCTGCTGGAGATAGCCACCGCGCGAGGAGTGCTCCTTGTCCGGGATCGCGTCGTAGGAGCGGCGGGCGAGGGCGACGAGGTCGGGCGCGGAGTCCATCGAGATGTCCTCGGCCCAGAGGGTCATGACGAGGTTCGCCGTGATGTTGTAGTTGAGGATGTCGGGCGCGCCGGCGACGTCGCAGAAGACCGGGCCCTGCGGAGTCTGGAGTGTCGGGTAAGGTGCGAGGTGATCGAGGACTTCATGCCAGCGGGGGCGGTCGGCAGCGTCGAGGCCGAGGAGGTCAGAGGCGGCGAGGGCGGCCTTGAGATGGTAGCGAAGGAAGCTGAGGGAGCCGACGGAGTCGCGGTTGAGGGCGAACCTGGGAGTGAGGCCGCGATGCTCCTGCGAGACCGTGGGGACGACGTGATAGAGGCCGTCGTCGCCGCGAGTGACGTAGGCGCAATAGAAGCGTGCGGCGTCGGCGATGAGTGGATAGGCGCGCTTCAGGAAGGCGAGGTCCTGTGTGCACTGGTAGCGCTGCCAGAAGGCCTGGAGCATGAGGGCCGTGTTTTCCGCGCCGAGTTCCCAGACGACGTTGGAGTAGACGACGCGGTCGGTCTTGATCGGGTAGTGGACGAGCGAGAAGGCGAGGCCGCCCAGGCCGTACATCTCGCGGGCGTTGCGGCGGAGGGCCGGGAGGAGGTCGAGGCAGAGGCGGAGGCGCTGCTCGATGGCGTCGAGGTCGCCCGCGACGACGCTGTCGCCCATGTAGGTCTCGTTCCAATGATAGTCGCCGTGCCAGGGCGTGGCGTCGGCGAAGGTGCAGGAGGTCGCGTTGTAGTGGGGGACGCGGCTGAGGAGCCAGGAGCTGATCTGGGGCCTGGTGGCGGAGATCGTCTGCTGGAGGGCGGCGTCGGGGCCGGCGGCTTCGGCGTCGGTCAGGAGCTTGCGTGCGGCGGCGAGAGGGTCGGCGGAGTCGCGGGTGGTGACCACGGCGAGGTAAAGCGTGAAGGATGGGTCGGGGGCGGAGATGGTGGCTGAGGCGAGGCTGCCGTATGGGGCATCGTTGACGCGCTGGGCGGCGAGGCGAAGCTCCTTGAGATAGCCCTGGACGGTGGAGACGTCGGCGTCGGGGATGGGATGAACGGTGGACTTCACGCCGGCGCCGGTGACGTGATCCTGCGCGGAGGTCGTGGATGGGACGCCGACGACGCGGGCCATCATCACCGACTCGAAGCCGTGCGGGAAGGTCTTGTCGGCGGGGAACACCTGGCGGATCCAGAAGAACTTGCCGTCGGCGCCGGCGACTGGATCGGCGATCGGGCCGTTGCCGCGATCCTGCGAATAGTCGTAGCCGGTCGTGCCGCCGAAGTGGCAGAGACCCATCATGCTGTTGTGCTCGGGCGTCGTGTCGCGATGGCGGTAGAGGTCGACGCGGAGGGGCTGGGTGAGGCCGGAGTACTCGGCGCGGACGACGAAGAGGTTCTTCGTGCGATGAAGGAAGGAGAAAAGACCGCCGCGGGCGGGGCCTGCTGAGGCGCGGGCGGTCATGCCGGAGGCTGCTGACGAGCCGGCGGTCCAACCGGTCTGGGGGTCGGCTGAGGCGAGGTCGTGGCAGCGGAGGATGAGCTGGCCGACGGGCTTGGGGCAGGGGAAATCGTAGGCCGGGTAGAGGGCGTTGGGGGTGTTGGGGATACCGAGGGCGCAGCCCTGCATGCCGTTGGGGGATGAGAGAAGGGCGGGGATCGCTGGGTCGTCGGAGAAGCAGACGCGGCGGATGTCGGCGAGGGTGATGACATGCTTGCCGTCGGCGAGGTAGCGGCGATCCCAGACGTCGTTCTTCGCGAAGTCGAAGGTCATGTCGGCCGGACCGTGCCAGAAGCTGATCTCGAGGTCGTCGTTGTAGAAGGAGTGGATGGGCGTCGCCGGGCCGGTGACGAAGGGGGTGAAACGTGAGGCGCCGCGGGAGGGGTTGAGGTTGTCTGGGGAGACGATGTCGGGAAGGGGCGTGGCGAAGGATGACGCGACGAAGGGTAAGGTAAGGCAAAGCGCTAGGATGAGATGGGTGGGGCGCATGGTGGCGTGGTTCGGCGGAAGGTAAGGCAATCCTCGCGGAACGTGCATGGCGTGCGAGGCGTTGAGAGGGAGGTAGCCCACAGCGTACCCACCGCCGCGGCCTGGAAGGCCGCGAGTACGCCTGCGACGCACAGCGACTAAGGCGAAAGGCAAAGACCATCGAAAGGAGAATAAGGCGACATGTTCCAGTTCGAGACGCGTAGGTTCAAGTTCATCGGCTGCGAGATCATCTACCGCGAGGCCTGCTTCCTCGCTGCCACCGCCCCGCATCAGGTCGACGTCGAGTTCCTCCTCAAGGGACTCCACGACCTGCCTACCGAGAACATGCTCGCTAAGGTGCAGGCCGTCGTCGATGCCGTCGGCCCCGAGCGCGGGTACGAGGCGATCCTCCTCGGCTACGCCCGCTGCAACGATGGCCTCGTCGGCCTCCAGGCGCGCGACATCCCGCTCGTCATCCCTCGCGCCCACGACTGCATCACCTTCTTCTTCGGCTCGCGCCAGAAGTACCAGGAATACTTCAACGAAAACCCCGGAACCTACTACCTCACCACCGGGTGGACCGAAAGGAACACCTTCGGCGATCAGGATTATTCGCGCCCCGCCTACGGCATGGAAGGCGTAATGGGCAAGCTCGGCCTCACCGAAAGCTACGAAGACATGGTCGCCAAGTACGGCAAAGACAACGCCGACTTCATCGTCGAAAGCATGGGCGGGTGGCTGCGCAACTATACCCGCGGCCTCTACCTCGAAATGGGCATCATGGATGAACAAACGTGCATCGATAACGCTCGCGCTGAGGCCGAGGAGCGCGGGTGGGAATTCGAACTGCGCTCCGGCGAGTGGTCGCTGCTGAAAAGACTCTTCTACGCCGACTGGGACGACGACTTCGTGGTGGTGCCGCCGGGGTCGAAGATCGTGGCGCGGAACGATGAGAGCGTGCTGGCGGCGGAGCCAGTCGAAGGGGAAAGCTGAAGGACAAAGCGCGGCGGGGCGTAAAGCCCCGCCCTACAGCAACCAGAAGGGCAAAGACGTTCAGGGAGGCAAGGAAGATGAAGGTAGTCGCGTTCGTGGGGAGTCCAAGGAAGGAAGGAAATACGGTAAGGCTGGTTAGGGAAGTGTTCGCGGCGCTTGAGGGCGAAGGCATCGAGACTGAGATGATCCAGATCGGTGGCCACGTGATCCGCGGCTGCATCGCCTGCTACCAGTGCTTCGCCAATAAGGACGCCCGCTGCGTGCAGGATGAGGACATGCTCAACATGTGCATCGCGAAGATGCATGAGGCCGATGGCATCATCCTCGCCTCGCCCACCTACTTCGCCGATGTCACCGCCGAGATGAAGGCCCTCATCGACCGCGCCGGGTTCGTCGCCCGCGCCAACGGGGACCTGCTGCGGCGGAAGGTCGGCGCCGCCGTCATCGCCGTGCGCAGGGCCGGCGCCATCCACGCCTTCGATACCATCAACCACTTCTTCCTCATCCAGCAGATGATCGTGCCCGGGTCCATCTACTGGAACATCGGGGTCGGACGGGAGAAGGGTGAGGTCGAGGAAGACGAGGAAGGCATGCGGACGATGAAAGTGCTCGGCGAGAACATGGCGTGGGCGATGAAGAAGCTGGCGGAGGGGTAGGGGCGGACGGGTGCCGGGGATCCTTCGTCAGGCACAGACCGCCTTCCTCAGGATGACATCCAAAGGCAGGAAAGCGAAGGCCCCGTGGGCGCGAGGTAGATCCACCGCCACCTCAGATCCTTCTGCGACGCTGAGCGTCACTTCGCGGGATGGGTCGCCCGATGGCCATGGGTCGTGCGCTCAGGATGACGACCGAGAGCGGAAGAGCAAAGGCGAAAAGCAGGGTCGGATTCGAAAGGAGCACGCCATGCGTGCTCCTTTCTGATTCGGCCCCTCCGAGGAACAATGGTGGAGGGCGCTACTCGAGCTTCGTGTGGCGGGCGCGCATCTCGTCCTCGTTCGTGCCCAACCGCGCGACCAGGCGCATCACAATCCCGTCGCCCAGAACGAGAAGGCATTGCTCGAACAGACTGCCCGGCGGTTGCTGCGACGGGCGGTCCACGTCGACTTTCGTCACCGGGCTGGGGATGAGGACGACGAGGTCGGAGAACTGCGCGATCGGCGAGTCCGCGTGCGCCGTGAGGCAGGCGGTCTTCGCCCCGCGCGAGCAGGCGGCCTCGACGATGGCCAGCGTCGTCTTCGTCTGCCCCGAACCGCTGCCGATGATCAGCAGGTCGCCCGGGCCGATGGCCGGCGTCGTCGTCTCCCCCACTACCCACGCGTGAAGGCCGAGATGGCCGAGGCGCATGGCCAGGGCCTGCATCATGAAACCGCTGCGGCCGGCGCCGTAAACGAAGGTCTTGCCTGCCGCGGCGATGGCCTCGACGAGGGCGTTGANNGGCGGACGCGAGCGTCCGCACAGCAAGCGAAAAGCGAAAGGCGCGGCGGGCATAAATGCCCGCCCTACAGAAGGCGAAAGGCAAAGGCAAGGATCGAAGGCAGTGCGAAAGGCGAACACTAGGTCCTTCGCGGCGGAGCTTCGCTCCGCACGCTCAGGATGACAAAGAAGAAGGACAGTGAAAAGCCAGGCTGTTAGTCGGTTAGCGATGGGGAGTCGGGGCGCATGTTGTACAGAACCATGCCGTCCAGAGGCTTCGGCCAAAAGTACGTCCCCTTCTGCGGCATCCTCTCCCCCGCCTCCGCGATGCGCAATACGTCCTCCACGCGCGTCGGGTTGCAGAGCAAGGCCATCTGCGCGCTGCCGTCGATCACGTCGTCGAAGCACTTGTACGGATCGCGCTCGAAGTACACGTTGCCCCGCCCGCTCATCTTCGCCAGGTCCTCCATCTCGCCGAGGACACCGCGGATGAGGACGGCGTGGAGCAGGGCGACGTCGAGGCTGCTCTGAATGGGGCTCAGCGAGGAGGCATAGCGCTCGATGGCCTCCGACTTCTCGCGCAGGCGGAGGGCGACCGCGTAGCTGCGGCCCCA
Source organism: Armatimonadota bacterium (assembly GCA_003170595.1). Classification (GTDB taxonomy): domain Bacteria; phylum Armatimonadota; class Zipacnadia; order Zipacnadales; family FEN-943; genus FEN-943. The sequence continues at coordinate 6,448 of PMZA01000383.1, read as the reverse complement.
GAAAGCGCCGAAGGTGTGGCCGTCATTGTGCTGCGCCATCAGCTCGAGGAGTTCATCCACAGCCGCGCGGCGGCCGGCGGGATCGGATGGGACAGCGACGTGGTCGATGTCGAAAAGCTCGCCCGCGCGGACCTCGAAATCGTCGAGCAATTCGGCGGGGAGGCGGCGGAGCATGCGATGCGCGGGGACGATGGTCAGCGTCTTGTCCGCGACGTTGCACAGGAACATCGGCAGGTAATCCCACGGCGCGGGGTCGACGTTCGGGTGGCGCTCGCGCAGAAGATTGCGGTACGCCATCGATGTCTCGTAGCGGTGATGGCCGTCGGCAATCACGATCGGGAGGTCGGCGAGGGCGGCCTGCACATCGGCGAGGGCGGCTGGATCATCGACGCGCCACAAGGCCTGGCCGATGCCATGCTCATCCTCGAACCGCCAGAGGGGCTCCCCCATCGCGGCGCGAACGGACTGCTCGATGCGCTTCGAGGGATCGTTGTACAACCCGAAGATCTGGCTAAAGGAGAACTCCGTCGCCCGGAAGAGGCGGAGGCGATCCTCCTTCGGCTCGGCCAGCGTGCCCTCATGCGGGAAGATCGTCCCCTCGCCGAGGGGCTCAAGGCGGACGGCCAGGATCAGGCCGCGGCGGCGGATAAGCTCGTTGTGCGGAGGAGGCCCCTGGTAGGTCTGCTCGTAGACGTACGCCGCCGGACGGTCGTCATAGCGGAGCAAGCCCTGCGCCTCCCAGTCGGCGAGCAGGCAAGCCGCCGCGCCGTAGTCGCGCTCGTCGGGCGGAGTGCCGACGGGCTGATCGCCCAGGGTCAGGCGGACGATGTTGTGCGTGGACCCGGCGATCAGGCGCTGACGCTCGTCCTCGCTGATCACATCGTAGGGCGGGGCGAGAGCAGAGTCGATGGCGCCAAGGCGGTCGAGATAATAACGTAAGCCGCGAAAGGGTCGGACGAGAGCCACAAGCAATACACCACCACGAGAGGCTGAAGTACGTCGGGCCAGTGTAATGCAAAAGCAAAGGCGCAGGCAAACCGTGGGGCTCTGCCCCACACCCCGCAGGGGCCCTGGCCCCTGACCCCACGCCGCAAAAAGCGCGGCTTTCTCGCGAAGAAGGGTGGGGAGATGCCGGACGTTGGAGCCGCGAGCGATGAGGAGAAGGAGAGCGAGAAGAGGGAGAAGAGAAGGAGGAGAAAAAAGAGAAGAGAGAAGGAGACTGAAACCGCTTGCGCGCAATCGTTGCGCGCCTGAAGCGCGCAAACGATTCCGCGCAAGCTGCTTTGGACTCTCCGGCGAAGAAATGCGCGACAAACGCGCGCGTTTTGGCGCCGAGTCCGTAAGCGGGAGCAGAGCCACGAGCGCTAGTAGGCGCCGCGGCCGCTGAGGACGGCGGGGATCGTTCTGCAGAGGAGCTTCAGATCAAGGCCAAGATTCCGGTGGCGGATGTAGTCGATGTCCATCTGCACCCATACCTCGAAAGGCACCTCGTTGCGCCCGCTGACCTGCCAGATGCACGTCAGCCCCGGACGCACGCTCAGCCGCTCGGTCATCCACGGCTCATAGCGCGCCACCTCGTTTACCAGCGGCGGGCGCGGCCCGACCAGCGACATCTGGCCGAGGAAGACGTGGAGAAGCTGGGGCGTCTCATCAAGGCTGAAGCGGCGGAGGAAGCGGCCCGTGCGCGTGATCCGCGGGTCGTGCCGCATCTTGAAGACCGGGCCGTCCATCTCATTCTCGTGCTCGAGAAGAGCCTTGCGCGCCTCCGCGTCGACGAACATCGTGCGGAGCTTGAAGAAGCGGAAGCGACGGCCATGCTCACCCACGCGGTCCTGGATGAAGAAGACCGGGCCGGGCGACTCGAACTTGATCAGCACCGCAGCGACAGCCCAGGGAAGGAGGCAGATCGCGATGCCCGCGGAGGAGCCGACGAGGTCGACCAGGCGCTTGGTCATGCAGTAGAAGGGATCGAGCCGGCGCGGCACCGACAGCGAGCCGCCGGCGGCGCCGGGCGAAGACGCGGACGGATCGGGAAGGCCGGCGTCAGGGCCGGGATCAGCCTGGCGCACCATTGCCCCAACCCCTCACCATGAAGGGGAATACGTCGGCCAGCAGCTCGTGAAGCTCGTTCGCCACGACGGGGCGGGACTCCACGGAGGCCGGTGCGTCGAAGATGAGGACGATGCCGCCGGCGCCGGCCGTCGAGCGGGCGACGCGGGACATCTGCTCGACCCAATTGGCGGTCGTGCCGCCCGGAAAAACGTAAAGGTAGAGGACCAGGCGGTAGTTCTGACTCTTCTCGACGAAAAGCTCCTCGCCGTGGAGGGGGCCGGCGTAGCCGGGGATGCCCTCGAAGGGGACGGAGACCTCGGTGCGCGAGAGCGTCTGCCAGCCCTGCGACGGGTAGCAGCCGGCGGGCGAATGAAGCGAACGCCACTGGGTGCCGAAGGTGGCGGCGAAGTCGACCTTGAGATCGCCCTTGGCGAAGGAGCGGTCGATCATCTGCTCGGCGGCGAGGTAGGTCTTGATGGCCTGGTCGACCTTCTCCTCATGGCCCTGCCAGAGGCTGACGTTGAGCGGGACCTTGGACCAGTCGGGCGGGCGGGCGTGGACGTGGGGCTTCGCCTTAGCGACATAGAAGGTGCCGCCGGCGCCCACGATGAGAAGGCAGCAGGCGACTAGATATCGGCTCGCAAAGCTTTGCATCCGAGGCTCCTGGCAACGGTGAGCAGACCACCGAGGGCTATGGCAAAGACGACGAGGCCGGCGAGCATATGAGAGAAACCCTCGGCGGCCGAAGGGGCGATGGCGCGGGCGAGGACGAGGGTGAGGATGATGCGGAAACCGTTGGCGACGAGGGCGATGGGGATGCCCATGGCGAAGACGACGAGGCGGGCCCAGAGCGCGCCCTCGAGGACGAAGGCGAGGAGGGCGGCCAGGGCGCTCATGGCGATGCTGGACTTGAGGCCGCTGCAAGGAATCGCGACCTCGAAGGTGTAGTCGGGCATGACGACGGTGGTGCCGACCTGCTTGACCGGGAGGCCCATGGCGGCGGTGAAGGAGGTGGCGTAGGTGGTGGCCACAAGCTGCATGGGCTGGGCGAACTTGAGGACCAGGAAGCGCTCGAGCGGGACGGCGAAGGCCAGGAAGGCGATAGGGAACCAGAAGTGGCGGAGAGTGCTGGTGCCGAAGAGCCACCAGACGAGGCCGGCGAGGACGGCGACGAAGGCGAAGCCGGAGGGGAACCAGACGTTGAGAGCGCGGGCCGCAAAGTGAAGGAGGAGGCCGCCGCCGATGAGGACCAGGCCGGGCCAGTGAACGCCGGCGGGAAGGGGCCGGGATCGCCAGAGGCGCCAGGCCAGGTAGGCGCTGACCGGGACGAGGAGGAAGCTGTGGCCGTAGTACTCGCTCTCGCGCCAGATGCCGACAGCCCAGACCCACATGGGGCCGAAGACCGCGGCGAGGAGGCCGACGAGCACAGCGGCGCGTATCCAGACGTCAGGCGAGACACTGGCCACGGGTTCAACGGGTTCAACGGGGAGGTCAGGATTGGCGGCCATGGTGGTCTAGTGATCCCCGGCGCGACGGCGGCGCTTCTTGGCGCCAAGGCCCGGAAGGCTCAAGCGAAGGCGCAAGGCGCCGGCGCGGTAAAGATAGACGACAGCGCCGACGGCGCCCCCGGCCACGACGAGCAGGAGGGCGGCGATGGGCCCGCCGCCGATATGTTCAAGGTGCCAGGCGATGGTGCCGAAGGCGTGGCCGAGGGTGGACATGGCGAGGCTGAGGCGGTCGACGAAACCGGCGGGAAGGCCTTCGGCGCCCGTGGGCAAGCTATGGAAGGCGAGGGCGCCGACGATGCTGTTGACGAAGGCCGCAAGGACCATCATCGCAAGGGCGCCGAGGGCGGCGTAGGCGGCGGTGACTTTCCAACTGAAGTCGCGAGTCTTGCTCTTGCGGCGGACGCGGAAGGCCGTCGACCAGTCGGCGCCGCACTCAGGGCAAGCGGCGGCCGTGACGGGAATCTCCTTGCCGCAATAGCACAGGCGAGTCTGGCGGCGGCCGCACTGAGGACAGTTGCGGTCGCCCTCGACGAGGGTGGCACCGCAACGGTAACAGTAACCAGCTTCGCCGACCTCGGAAGGGTCAGGCCCGTTCAGATCATTTTCCGGCGGCACCCGCAGTCCCCCCCCTACTCGCATCCACCGTGACGCGCTGGAACAAGATCCAGTTATCGGGCAGGCGGCGATAGACCGCGTAGCCCTGGGAAAGGACGTCGTTCTGCTGAGCGGCGCCCCACATGCGGACCCAGTCCTGGGTGCGCTCGGTCTCCTCACTGCGGTAGACCATGGGGGTGAGAAGAAGCCACTTGGCGGGGCCGATGATGTTCTCGACCTTGTTGAGATCTTTGACCGTCTTGGGGAGCCAGATGGTCTTGACGTCGCCATACCAGGCCAGGGGCCAGGGGACGTCGGAGACGACGGGGCCATCGACGAGGGCGGCAACCTGGCGGGCCGTGTCACGGGCGGACTCCATGCGCGTGGCGTCCGCGGAGCGTCCGGCTGAGAGCTGGAGGGCGGTGGGCAGCAAGACGACGACGAGAAGGATGGCCATGGCGGCCAGGGACCAGCGGGAGCCGGCCTTGTCGAGCATCTTCTCGGTGGACGCCGTCAGGAGCTTGTCGAAGTAGGCGACGGCGAAAAGCGTGGCCGGGGCCGCCAGGCAGACCAGGAGGCGCGGGGACGGGAATACGACCAGGAGGGCCAGGACGCAGAGGACATAGGCGCCGTAGAGGACATAGCGGGCCAGCTCGAAGGGGCGGGTGCCGAGGGTCGTGAAGATGGAGCCTACGAAGAGGGCGCCGAGGTAGAGGCCCGGGGCGGTGATGAGGATCGGGTAGACGACGCTGAGGCCGGTGCGAAGCTTCTCCAGGGCCTCCTTGGGGCTGGTGAGGAAGAACATGAGGACCGAGGGGTAGGAGGTGGTGTAGGTGCGGTAGAGGGTGTTGCCGGGGAAGCTCTTGGTGTTCATGAGACCCTCGGCGTATTGGAGGGTGAAGAAGGGGTCGCCGACGACCATGGCATTGCGGATCATCCAGGGAAGGAGGACCACGATGAAGGCGCCGAAGGCGGCGAGGGTCGCGGTGAGGCGGGACTTGGTGGGGGTGCTGTAGAGGACAGCGATGAGGACGGGGATAAGGGAGAGGCCCCAGGCGTACTTGGTGAGAGCGAGGACGGCGGCGACAGCACCGAAGGCGGCCGCCTTCCAGATAGGCTTATTCTTATCGGAAAGATAGGCTACGGCGACGGCCAGGAGAGCCAGCAGGAGGAAGCCGAGCATGGGGGCCTCGGTGCCTCCGGCGGCGTTCTCCAGCATGGCCGGGTTGAGGAAATACAAGACGGCGGCCAGAGCGCCGACGCGGAAGTTGAACCACTTGGTGCCGAGGTACAACAGGAGCAGACTGCCCAGGAAGAGCCAGGCGCCGCAAGCGAGAGGAATGGCTTTGTCGCTATTGAGGGCCTTGAACCAGACGGCTTCCCAGAGGGGATGGAGGGGGGCGTAGATAAGGTCGGGATGATTGGCTAAGACGGGCACCCGGGCCAGACTGAGGGGCTTGATGACGTCGGTGGCGAAGTGGCCGGTGCGGGCAAGGTTACGGGCGATGCAGGCGCACTCGATGGCGTTGACGTCGGTGGGGCCGGCGGATTGGCCGCTCTCATAAAGCAAATAGACAAAGAGCAGGCCAATACCTACAACGAAGCCAACACCAACACGGCGCAGAGTACGCTGACCTTCCTGGTCGTGCCCCATCATCCAACCTCCTGGCGCAAGGACGATATCTGTGCCACCCAGCAGCGGGCCACACATAAAGGCCAGACGGACGGAGGCCTCCCAGCCGCCGGACGGGAGTAAGGTAACATGATTTGGGCGGAGTTGTCACGGGGGGAAGGGGTGAAAGGGAGCCAGCGGGGTGGCGGATGGGCGGTGGTAGCGGGCGCAGAGAAAAGGCGGCAAGGGGCGTGCCAAGAGGGGCGGAGAGCACGGGAGCGATTGGTTGTGCGGGGATCCTGGCGACGCAGAGCGTCGCTTAACAACACAAACCGTCGCGCTCAGGATGACAACCAAAAGCGAAAGGGCAAGACCAAGGGCAAGGGCGAAGCCTCTCACCAGCAGGCGGAGGGATCAGTGGGGGCGGGAGGTGACTTCGAGGACGATGCGGCGCAGAGCTGTCAGGCTGAAAGGCTTACGCAATACCGGTAACCCTACCCTTTCGAGGAATCGGCGCGTGTAGTCGGAGGCAGCGTCGCCCGTCACGATGATGAACCGGGCGGCCTGGGCCGGGTTGCGCTCGGCGACGTGGCGGTAGAGGCGGATGCCGTCCATGCGCGGCGTGCGGAGATCGCAGAGGACGGCATCGAAATCGGTCGAGCCAAGCATCGTCGCAGCGTCC
>PMZA01000141.1 GCA_003170595.1 Armatimonadota bacterium | reverse complement strand
AAGCTCGACTATTGGTGGATGGATGCGGGCTGGTATCCGTGCAAGGGCAGTTGGCCCAACACCGGCACCTGGGAGATAGACTCGGCACGCTACCCACACGGCTTCCGCCCCTTCAGCGATTGGGTGCATGCGCAGGGCAAGAAGTTCATCGTCTGGTTCGAACCGGAGCGCGTCGGGGACAAGGAAAGCTGGCTGGCCAAGAACCACCCCGACTGGATCCTCGGTGGCAACCTGCTGAATCTCGGCAACCCTGACGCGTGGCATTGGCTCGTGGACCACATTGACGGCATGCTGCGCGAGCAGGGCATCGACTACTATCGCCAGGATTTCAACATGGACCCGCTGCCGAACTGGCGCGCCAACGACACGCCGAATCGCCAGGGGATGACGGAGATGAAGCACGTCATCGGCTACCTCGCGTTCTGGGACGAACTGCACCGCCGCCATCCCGGCCTGCTGATAGATTCCTGCTCCTCCGGGGGCCGCCGCAACGACCTGGAGACCCTGCGCCGCGCCGTCCCGCTCCTGCGCAGCGACTACATCCTCGAGCCCGTGGGCCAACAGGGGCACACCTACGGCTGCGCCTTCTGGTACCCCTACTTCGGCACGGGCGTCAACAGCGACGATCCCTACCTGTTCCGCAGCGCCCTCTGCCCCCACATCACCGGCTGCTGGGACATGCGGCGCACCGATGTGAGCTACGATGGCGTGCGCAAGCGCATCGCCGAGTGGCGGGCGACGGCCGACCTGCTCTTTGGCGACTACTGGCCCCTCACGCCCTATAGCCTCGGCGACGACGTGTGGATCGCCTGGCAGTTCGACCGGGCGGACCTGGGCCGCGGTATGGTGCAGGCCTTCCGCCGCGCGGGCAGCATCTACGAGACCGCGAGGATGCCGCTACGGGGGCTCGACCCGAACGCGAGGTACGCGGTGACCGACGTGGACAGCGGCGCGAGCGTCGAGGCCACCGGCCACGACCTCATGGAGAAGGGCCTCGCCGTCACTATACCCGCACGGCCCGGCGCAGCCCTCGTGACCTATCGAAAGCTCTAGCCCACCACCCCCTGGTAGGGGAAAGGGTGAAGGAGAGATCACAAGATGCGTATCACCGTGCCGATGGCTTTCGCGCTGCTCTGCGGAGTGATGACCATGGCGTTTGCGCAGACGAACGCGCCGGAGAACCTCGTCACTAACGGCGACTTCGCCGGGGATCTGGAGAACTGGACCCACTCGCAGGACGCCACCTGCGCCGCGAGCATCGTCCCGGCGGACGTCGGAGGGTACAAGCGCGCCGCGCGGTTCATCGTCAATCCGGCGCCAGGCAGCGTGCCATGGTCCATCGTGCTGACCCAGGCGATCGACGCGTCGCTGGCACGGGATGACCGCCTGCAGATCCGGGTCTGGATGCGCAGCCCCGAGGGATGCAAGGTCACGGCCTATCTCGAGGTCGGCAAGGACCCGTGGACGAAGTCCGTGAGCGAGACGGTGACGCTCACGCCGGAGTGGAAGGAGTACCAATTCGAGGGCAAGTGCCTGCAGGATTTCCAGCCCGGCGAGGCCAACCTGGGGTTCCATCTCGGTCATGGGATCGGCACGATTGAGATCGCCGGGATACGGCTCTTCGACCTCGACTTGAAGCCGGCCCCAGGCGGCCCGCGGCCCACGCTCGACCACCCGCTCGCCCTCCTACCGAACGGCGACTTCAGCCAGGACCTGCAGGGCAACTGGGGTACGGGTGACGGCGTCCTCCTGAAGGTGACGACGATTGATGTGACTGCCGGCGACTACAGGAAGGGCGTGCGGCTGGAGAGCAGTCCCAAGCCTGGCGGCCAGCCGTGGGACGTGCAGTTTGGGCAGAAGTGCACCGGGGCCATCCGGAAGGGAGACGCCGTCTACTTCCGCGCGTGGCTGCGCAGCCCCGACAAGTGTCAGGTCACCTTCATCGCCGAGCAGGCCGCCGCTCCGAACCCCAAGTTCATCGACCAGCGCGTGCTGCCCAGGCCCGAGTGGCGGGAGTTCCGGTTCTTTGGGCGGGCGCCGCGGAGTTTCGCGCCTGGCGAGGCCCAGGCCAAGTTCTTCCTCGGGTACGTCAAGGGCACGCTGGAGGTCGCCGGGGTGCGCGTTGAGAACTGCGGCAAGGCTTCGGACTCGGCCTTCAGCGAGACGATCGACTACTGGGGCGGGCGCGAGCATCCCGATGACTGGAGGGGACCGGCCTTGGAACGCATCGAGAAAATACGCAAGGGGGACCTGAGGATCACCGTACTGGACGCTGCGGGGAAGCCGGTGCCAGGTGCGACGGTATCGGTGGAGCAGAAGCGCCACTTTTTCCGCTTCGGGACGGCGGCCCCGGCGGCACGCTTCCTGGATTCGTCAGATCCGGACAACGTGCGCTTCCAGCAGGAAGTCGTGCGCCTCTTCAACACCGTGACCTTCGAGAACGATCTCAAGTGGCAGGCGCAGGACTGGGGCCCGGCGGAGGTGGTGACTGCCGAGAAGGCGGCGGAGTGGCTGCACGCCCGCGGGATCGATGTGCGAGGGCACAACCTGCTGTGGGGCTCCTTCCAGTATCTGCCCAAGGCGGTGCAGGACCTGCGAGGGGATGCCCTGCTCGCGGCCTGCAAGGCGCATGTCACCGACTACGCTTCGAGATGGCGGGGCAAGGTGTACCTGTGGGACGTGGTCAACGAGGCCGGCAGCAATACGGAGCTTTGGGACAATATTGGATGGGACGCCTTCGCGGATTCCTACCGCTGGGCGCACGATGCCGATCCGACCGCGAAGCTGTGCTACAACGACTACGCCATAGCCGCCGATAACGACGCCTACCGCAGCCAGGTGCGCAAGCGCGTGCAGTACCTGATTGACCACGGCGCGCCGGTGACCACCCTCGGCGATCAGTGTCACCTCGGCCTGCCCCTGCTGCCGATCCCGATGGCTCTCGCCGCCTGGGACGAGTGGGCGAAATTCGGCAAGGACTTAGAGGTCACCGAGTATGACCTCGGCTGCAAGGACGACAAGGTC
>PMZA01000247.1 GCA_003170595.1 Armatimonadota bacterium | reverse complement strand
CGATTGGCGGAGAGGTCCGGCCGGGGGATCTCGAACCGCCCCGCCGCCGCTCCGGCCCCACCACCCACGTGACCGGGGAGGTCCTCAGTGCGTCCAGCGAAGGACCAACCGCAGCAAGAGCACCGCCACCGGCACCAGGGCGACCACCACGAGCGCCGCCAGCAGCCCAATCATGAGGTTGCGGTGCCTCAGCCGCCCCCTCCTGATGACGCCGCCTACCACGGCCGCCTCCCGCAGGCAGCGGAGGATGCTCAACCCCATGACCACCCCGATGGACACCCGCACCAGCGGGCTGATCGCCTCCAGGTGCAGCTCCGGCAGGGAGAAGGGCAGATTTGGTGCGGGCATCGGTGCTCTTGGCTCCAACCACACACGCATGGAAGATGCCTGGGTGACCCCTGACCTCGTCACCGGGAACCGGAGGGGGCTGGAGGCCAGGACCGCCAGGGCCTGATGCCGCCCCCGTCCCTCGTCCATCGGCGATGCGAGTTTCCGCACCAGTCAGGGCTCGACCTGCAACCCCTGGAGGGCCGTTGCTGGGTCGGTCCGTGTCCGTGACGGGGCCACCTCCGGATCGCCCGATTTCGGGGCACCAGCGTGCGCTAGGCGGGTCATCCCACTCCGGTGCGGCATGCGCTTCACGTCCCCGTCGTCGGGCCCGACGTGGCCGTCGTTGCCATGTCCGTGGAGAACAGGTCTCAGCCGCACCCCATGCGCCAGGGGTGTTGCCCACGTGTGGGGCCTCGCCAGCCCCATCGTCCAGCCGTGCAGTTCGCCGGGGAATATGACCCCGGAGACCTTCGACTGCCCTGGGGTGGGGAAGGCTGGCCCCGTCCCAGGGCTGCAGGGCCAGCTCTGCTCGGTGTGCTGAGTCTCCTTGCGCAGGGTCCCGAAACGAGATCCGCTCCAAGTGCGGTGGCTTCTTTCCCTGCCCTCGCCCTCAGCGCCCCCTCGCCCTCTCCACCCCCTCCCAGGTGCCCATCCACACGATGTCGCCATCCTCCTCCGCCCCGGGGCCGGGCTGCTCCGCAGGCAACCCCCAGCTCTGCAGCTGGTCCCGCATCGGCTTCCCGCCATCGTCCTGCCCGTCCTGTCCGATGCTATAGAGCAGGTACGTCGGCCCCACGACCTTGTACACGAGGTCGCTCCCGCTGAACGGGTCTTCGGCGATCTTCCAGGCCACGGTCTGGCTGACGTCGGTGAGCTCCGCCGGGTACCTGCCCGTCTGCTGCTTGTACAACTCAACTCCCAGCGCCGCCTCCACCAACGCCCTCCGGGCCATCGCCTGCCCCTTCTTCGCCGCGATTTTCGGCTGGTCGAACCCCTCTCCGGGGAAGTGCCGCTCCATCTTCATCGCCCGGTCGAACGCCGCCGGGTAGTCGATCCGCCCAAGCTCTTCAGCCAGCGCGAGCGCCTGGTCCTCAGGCATCGACCCATGCCCGATCACCCTCTCCGCCGCCTGCTCCATGCCCGAGTCCATCCCGTAGCACACAAGTTGATCAATCAGCGTCGGCTCGGGGCAGACGTGGCGGCTCATCACGAACCCCACCCGCAGGTCATCCAGCGCCTCGGCCTGCTTGCCCTGCATGCCGGCCACGACGGCCGAGCACCCCACGAACCGCGCCAGGTTCCGCATCTTGGCCAGGTGCGGGACCTTCATCGTTGGCGGGTCCGACCAATCGAGGCTGAACCAGCACTGCGGCCGAGCCGCCGCCTCCTTGACCAGCGCCATCACATCGGCATCCTCCGCCACGTATTTCGCCACCACCGCCATCCTTGCAGGGTTATGCCAGTCGCTCGTGTCATACCGCTCGACCCTGGGCTCTCCGCCGGGAGGCGTCGCTGTTGCCAGCGCCTCATCGACCGCCTTGATCAGCCCCGCGGCTTGCAGGTACAGCGGGGCTGCATTCTCGGCGTCCGGCACTGGCTTCGGTATCAGGTCCTTCCACGACGCCTCCCCGCCCTGTGCTGTCGGCGGGACCACGTCGATCACGCCGAGCGCCACGATCACAACGAGCATTCCGAACGTGATCTTCCGCTGTCCTTGCCACCTGGTAACTCGACCCGGCACCACTCCGCACGTCGGGAAGCATCCGCCGAGCTGCTCACTCCCCAGGTTGCCAGTCATGTGCCCGCCTCCTTTCGCCGAGCTCAGCCCGATCTTGCCACCGCTGCTCGTCCAGCCCTTGCTTGTCCAGCCGTTTCCCGCCGCCCTGACCCAGTGGTGCTGGCCGAAGCGTCCGTTGCCTTTACGACTCCTCAGCCGCCCGCTTCTGTCTACCAGCGGTCGGACTCCTTAGGCCGGGATTGCCTACGCCCAAGAGGTGTCGTTCCTTCATGGGTTGAACCGCCGCACCTCGAGGCTCACTGCCATGCCATCCCGCAGGTTCACGAGCAGGGACCGAACGGGAGGGATGAGACGCGTGCAGATACTGTAGTCGATGTCCATCGATCCAGAAGGCTCCGACGACGGGGATCACGAACCCGAAGAGCACGTGACTCGCTCAGCGCCCGGCACAACAGGCTCAGGCACTTCTGGCATGATCTGTCGGCTTTGCCCGGGGCATCTCGTGAACACGGAGCATCCCGAGCCAAGTCGGGGAACACTTCGCGGCTATCGACCAAAGCAACTCCAGCATCTGCTCAGTGCGCCAGATGCACGCCTGTACCTTGACCGACCGTGAATGCGGAACTGAGGGAACGTCGAAGCCCAACCAAGGTGAAGCCTGAGTCCTGCCAAGCTACTCCCTAGCGGACATGACACTGCGGCGAGCGAATCTACCTGGGTGGAAGGGACTCAGATCGGAGCTACCCTCAAAAGGTGTGTA
>PMZA01000233.1:1704-7690 GCA_003170595.1 Armatimonadota bacterium | reverse complement strand
GCGCCGCCGTCCGCACCGCCATCGATGAGGCCGGACGCGACGGCGCCTTCATCCTCTGTCCGACCGCTTCGCCTCACACACAGCAACTTTCATGCCAAACTATAGCGAATTATCTCGCCTATGTTGACGAAGGATATCACTACGGGCAATAATGGCTTAGTCACCACCGTCGTGAGGTGTTGCCATGCGCCGTCCCGGTAACTCGGCCTTCACGCTCATCGAACTCCTCGTAGTCATCGCGATCATCGGCATCCTCGCCAGCATCCTCATGCCCGTTTTCACCCGCGCCCGCGGCAAGGGCCGCCAGGCCTCCTGCCTCAGCAATCTCAACCAGATCGGCCTCGCCCTCCACATGTACGCCGACGACCACGACGAGATGTTCCCCCTCTCGACCAGTTCCGGGCCGTGCTCCTTCTGGAATGAGCGCCTCGAGCCGTACATGAAGAACCAGCAGATCGGGACTTGCCCGCAGTTGAACGCGGTGAGCCGCCAGATCCCGGGGATGGATCACCCCTACACGTGGAACTACTCGATGAACGCGTGCATGTGCCGGCGCGACCTCTACGGCGACACGGTGCTTTTCGACCTGGCGCGGATTCAGACGACGTGTGACGTGGCGCGGATGATGATGGCCACGGAGACGACGATCGAGGGAGCGGCGCCGGACTTCTTCATCCCGAACTGGTGGCCGTACACGCAGTACCACGTCTTCCCGCACTACGACCGGGCGCAGATTCTGTTTGTGGACGGGCACGTGAAGTCGATCGGCCAGGACGCAGCCTTCAACGCCTACCCCGGCATCATGACGCAATAGCTCTGCTTTCGCCGCGTCACCACGTCCTGCGGTGCCTGTCCCCCCGGCCAACCCCCGCATCATGACGCAATAGCTCCAGCTTCGCCGCGTCACCACATCCTGCGGTGTCTATCCCCCCGGCCAACCCTCGCGGCCCCGACGAACCCGCGTCTGTCATCCTGAGCGCCGGTCGCGCGCGAAGGATCTCCTTCTGGCCCTTAGCACTTCGCCGTGTCCCCAGGTCGCGCCCACCAACGGCCCTCCTTTCGTGCCCCTTGGCCGTGGCTAAGAGCTCCACTAACGACTACGGCGTCCAAGAGCGTGCGGTTTCCACGCAATTGGACGCCGTGAGAGTCCAAAGCAGCTTGCGCGAGGTTCGTACGCGCCCGTTCTTGGCGCGTCGAAGCGCGCGCAAGCGGTTTCAGTCTCCTTCTCTCTCAGTCTTCTCTTGTCTTTCCCTCTTCTCCCTCTCATCATCCGCGGCTCCAACGTCCTGCTTCCTTCCACCCTTCGCGCGAGAAAGCCGCGCTTTTCGCGGCGTGGGAGGTCTGGAGGGACAGGTCCCTCCAGCGGGGTCTGGGGCGGCGCCCCAGAGCTTTGGTCTTGCCTTACAGGGGTGGCCGAAGCCACATGAGTTTCACTTCGCCGAGTTGCAGGTGCATGGTCACCTGACTGCTGCGCCCGAGGACCGCGCCGGTCATGGCGTCGATGAGTGTGCCGCGATGCGGGAGCCGCAGCACCTTCTCGCCTTCGCACGTCGCGGAGATGGCGAGGAAGTGCTCGTCGCCCTCGATCATGTCGTTGGTGTCGCAGTAGATATGCGCGCCGGCGCGTTCGGCGATGTTCCGTAGCAGGTCCGGCGGCACGGTCAGTCCGCCGACGAAGACCGCCTGGTATCCGGCGCCCTTCGACGCAGCGACGGCGGTTTCTCCACCCGGCCAGGTGGCGATGGCATCGACGCCCGTCCCGCCCTCGACGGCAAGTTGTGGGCGCAGCCCTTCGACGCCCGAGCCGTAGGATGCGGGCACGCCCGCCGCCCACGCCGACCCTGCGACGGCGGTCATCTTGTCAGCCACGGGCGCGCCCATCTCATCGAGCCGCATCCCGGTCAGCTCCGCCATCGCATCGGCCCCCGCCGGCCCGCTATCAGGATCGACGTACCCCGGCGCGTAGAACCACACCGCTGTTGCCTTCTGCCTGCGCAGGATCTCCACGATCTTCTGCCTCTGCGCCTTATCCAGCACCCACGCGTCCTCGAAGACGTACATCTTCTGCGGCGGTATCTTCCCGGCCAGCAAGTCGTCCATGAGCCAGTATCCGACCGGCGCCCCGATCCGGTTGACGACCGACCGCATCTCGCTGATCAGCGGCGTCGGCAGGGCCGACCCCAGCCGCGTATGCAGCGCCGACCGCTCATCGGTGATGACGGCGATCTCCGGTCTGAAGGTGCACGGCGTCCCGAGGCCCTCCTCATAGATCTTCCGCAGCTTGCCGATGTTGTCCCACAGGCCCTTATCCTTGACCCACCCCGTCCCGCCGAGGTCCATGTACCAGCAGCCCATCCGCCGCGGGAAGATATGCGCGAAGTTCCGCTGGTGGACCCACTGGCTATGCTCGAGGGTATCGATGTGGCTGAAGCCGTCGTCTTGCGCGACGAACGTCCTCGTATCGTCTTCATTGAACCACTGATGCCCATGCGCGGCGACGGATTCGACGGGTGCCATGAACCTCGCCGCCCCGCCGAACTGCCTGTCGCCGTACGATATCGGCGAGCAGAAGATGTCGACGTTGGGATCGTCCTTCATCCACTTCCACCCGTAGTGCCCGGTGGTCCCGATGCCTCCGCCCCACGGCGCCAGGTCGTAGAGGTATCCGTAGAAGAGGATGCACGCCTTATTCGGCGCGGCGGATTTCACGCTCTTCGCGATGGCGCTGAGCGCCCTTGCCATCTCCTCTTGCAGGAACTCGTAGAAGTCGATGGTCATCTTCTGCGTGCGCGGGTCCATGAACTGCCCGAGGTCGCCCTTCCGCCGGTCCTCGATGGTCGGCGCTGCGATCTCCTCCCACGTCCCGATCTTCTTCGCCCACGCCGTCGACACCGCTTCGGTCGTCGCATACTTCGCCTTCGCCCATTCGCGGAAGCTCGCATCGACGCCCTTGCCGAAGCAGGGCACTTGCCCTTCCCATCCTCCCTGATAGAACCATTCCCCGGTATGTTGCCCGCACGGATGATAGGCCACGACCCGGTCGCCCCACGTCTTCTCGATGTGGCGGATCATCGCTTCCTGCCACTTGCAGCTTTCCTTGATCCAGTCCTGGTACCCGACCCACACCATCGTCGGCTTGCCGTCATCGCCGAAGTTCTGCGACAGCGGCCGCGCGGCCATCCACGTTCCCGGCGGCTCCATCCCGTAGCGGATGACGATCTTCGCCTGCGGATCGTTGTTGACGATGTCTTGGAAGGCCGCGTCGATCTGCGAGTAGTCGGGCTCCTTGCCCGGGTCAGGCCAGGGCATGTTCACGGCCGGATATTGCAGGTGCACGCCCGCCCCGGACGCCAGCCGCACCTGGTCCATGAACACGTTGGGCTGGTTGAGGATGGGGTAGAGGGTCCACGGCTCGTCCTGGTGCAGCGGCTGAACGTCCACGTTCCGGTTGGGCTCAGCCCTCAGCCAGAACTCGACCGTATAGTGATGCCCCTGCACGACCTTGCAGCCGGACAGATACAGGTGCACGTGGATGGGCGCGGTGCCGGGCTTCTGCACGTCGATACGCAGGCTATGCGTTCCATGCTCGGCGACGGTGTCATCGATGGCGGTGGTGGCTGCGCCGAACTCGGGGTAGCAGTATACGGCCCACCTGTCTGGCAGGTTTCCGCCCACGTCCTCGAGGTCCCCATGCGGTTGCATGTTCGGGCCGACGGGTTTGTCGGGCGTCCCCTCGTAGTATTTGAGGTCATCGAGCCATACCTTGCCGGGCGGTCCGCCACCGACGCGCACCTGAAAGCCGGGTGTGTCCTCAGCGGTTTCGGGAGAGACGAACTCGACGACGACCTTCTGCCACTTAGCGCCGACATCGATGGTCTCAGCGTTAGCGCCCCACCATCCCATGAACATGAGGGGGACGACGGGTTTGCCGTCGATCTTGAGCATGGGCGCGCCGCCTACGTCACCGACTCCCGCACCGAGAACGCTCATCATGACCACTCCCATCGCGACGAGTCCGCCCATGCCCCATCCTCCTTTGCCTTCACTGAGCGACGGCTCTGCCGTCGCTCATTTTTCAGGGGTTCCGGGGGCTCTTTGCCCCCGGTGCGAACAACCCGCTTGCGCGAAATCGACGGAGCGTGCCGCAGGCACGATCCGTCGATTTCGCGCAAGCGCTTGTACCTTTCGCCTTAGTCTTCGCCTTCTCCCACCCTTCGCTCGCGGCTCCAACGCCCCTCCGCCTCGTCCCTCCATCGCGGGTCAGCCGCCGCAGGCGGCGTGGGGTCAAGGGCCCGGGCCCCTGCGGGGTTCGGGGCAGAGCCCCGAGGTGTTGCCTTTGGCTTTCGCCTTAGCTCTTATCCGCCGCTTCCGCCATCCTCCTTGCCTCCGCCGCCTCAGCCTCCATTTCCTCGACGGTCTTCACGTGCAGCCTCGCCGCGCCCTTATACCCATCCTTCGTCGGTATGAGCGTCCCTTCTGCACGTCCTTTCTCTAGCCTTTCCTTTGCTTCCTTTATGGCCTTCCCGTATTGCGGCAGCCACTGCGCCTGCGCCACGAGGAATTCGTCGACCATCTGCGATATCTCCTTGGGGTTGCAGACGGCGCCCGTCAGCGGGTCCATCAACATTGCCTGCCGGAGCAGGTAGTCGTCCCCCTTCACGGCCGCCTCCATCGCCATCCGCTGCACGTTCACGCTCGCGTTGCAGACGGCGGCGCAGCCCATCGGCAGGTCGCCCACGATGGGTATGTTCATGCCGTTGCCGTCGACGTACCCCGGCACCTCGACGATGCAATCCTCGGGCAGATTGGTGATGCAGCCGCGGTTGACGACATTGAAGTGCCCGCGGTAGATGCGCCCGGTCTCGAGGCCTTCGATGATGTGCGAGCCGTGCTCCATGCCGCGATCCTCCGGCCGGAAGGTCCACGGCGGGGCGGCCATCCAGTTCGGGAAGTCGTGCTCGAACCAGTTGCGCCCCTCGATGCACACGCGCAGGTACCCGCCGGTTTCGCCGTTGATCCACGAGCCGAGGTCGATCCACTGCTCGATCTCCTCTGGGCGCTTGCGGTACCACGGCACGTACTCGCTCAGATGCCCGTTGCTTTCGGTGCTGAAGTAGCCGAACCGCCGCAGCATGTCGACGCGAACCTTCTCGCTTTGCATGATGCCCGGATTGTTCTCCATGGCCTCGAGGAGTTTCCCGGTGAGGTCCTCGCCTTTGTGCTTGATGCTGATGAACCACGTCTGGTGGTTGATCCCGGCGCAGATGATATCGACTGCTTCGCGCGGCAGGCCCAGCGCGTGAGCGATCATCCAGTGGCCGCCTTCGACGCCGTGGCAGAGGCCGACGGTCCGCACGCCGTGGCCGTACTTGTTGCATGCCCAGGTATTCATCGCCATGGGGTTCGAGTGGTTGATGAAGAGGCACCCCGGCGCGCTGACCTCGCTCATGTCCTTGCAGAAGTCGAGGAGGGCGGCGATGGTCCTCTGGGCGTACATGATCCCGCCGGCGCAGAGGGTATCGCCGACGCACTGGTCGACGCCGTACTTGAGGGGAATGTCGATGTCGGTGGCGAATGCCTCAAGGCCCCCGACCCGGACGCAGGAAATGATGTAGTCGGCCCCGGCGACCGCGCGGCGACGGTCGAGGGTGGTCGTCAGTTTCGCGGGAAGGGCGTTGGTGCGGAGGTCCTTCTCGCAGAGCCGGGCGACCATGTCGAGGTTGCGTTGGTTGATATCATGCAACGCAAATTCCGTGTCCTTGAACTCCGGCACCGAGAGGATGTCGCGGAACAGCCCCCGCGTGAATCCGACGCTGCCCGCGCCGATGAACGCCACCTTGATCGCCATGATTGAACTCTCCTTGTCAGGCGTGGGGCGCGGCCAGTCTCCCGACGGGCGGCGCCGAGGCACGGGGAATACGTATAGCGAAGGGCAGGGGCGGAGGCAAGAAAACTCGGAGTGGCGGCGGTAATGCCTCAGTCTTGG
>PMZA01000233.1:0-1667 GCA_003170595.1 Armatimonadota bacterium | reverse complement strand
GCGTTACACGCGGCGGCTACCGCTTCGCCACGCACACGATGGAGAGGACGACCGGCAGGCCGCCGCCGGGGTCGTCGGCGGCGCCGGGGCCGGTCCACCGCCCCAGGAAGAGTCCGCCCACGAGGACGGTGGGCTCCGAGCCGGCCTCGAAGGTCCGCGGCGCGGCTTCGCCTTCCGTGGACTCCAGGCCGATCTGGTCGGCGTCCGTCGAGCCGGTCCTGAAGGCCGCCACGACCGTGTCGGCCTGCGGGGGGCGGGCGTCCCGGGTGCACATGGAGTAATAGAGCCATGGACCGTGCTGTTCCGCCTGGAGGACCTGGCCCGTCAGGGCGACGGCCTGGCCCTTGGCGCCGGTCCGGCGGTCCTTGGCCCACTCGGCCGCCAGGACGGGCAGCACCGGCACCCACGCGTTGGTGGCCTTGTCGAGGCGCCGGGCGGCGAAGAGGGCCTGGATCGCGCGCTCCGCCTGCTGGCGCTGCTCGGCAAAGTGCCCGGACCGCTTCACGTGGGCCAGGATGTCCACCACGGTGATCAGCCGCCGCGGGAACTTCAGGTCGTAGTACGTCCCCTGGCCGGCGCACAGGGGGCACCGCTCCTCGTGCTCTTCCGTCGAGGGGTAGGTCATCCCGCCCAGCGACGAGCCGCCGGTGGTGGTGCGGATCGTGATCTTCCCCTTGCCGCCGCACCGGTCGCACCGGATCGGGCCGGCCCGCCCCAGGAAGCCGGCGAACTCCTCCTGCTTGCGGGTGGCGTTCACCGGGAACGCCTCCTTGGCGAACGCGATCTTGCCGCCGAGCACCTGCGGGACGTCGGCCATGCCGGACAGAAGGACGTTCGACTCCGCGGCGGGGGCCTCCTTGGCGGCCGGCTTAGGCGCGTCGGCGGGCGCTTCCTTGGCGGCCGGCTTGGGCGTATCGGCCGGCGCAGGCTCTTCGCCGGCCAAACTCCTCCCCGGCGGCCACGCCAGTGCCGCGAAGACTAGCAAGAGTGCCAGGAGCCCCGTCACGGGGAGAGCCCAGCGGCCGTGCTCTTTCACGCGTGTCATATGTCCCCCCCCAAGAGGTCAGTTCACGGAAAGACGGGCGAACTGTCGCAGCGACGATCAAGGAAAGATAGCTTGAAAGGGATAACGATGCAAGGAAGAAACGGGCGATGAAACGCTGGCGCGGGCCTCGCACGAGGCCGTCGCGTGCCACGGGCCCTTGAGCCCGTGATCGTGTTCATGCTGTTGACCACGCTCTTGAGTTCGCGGTGTTCTCGAGGATACGTCAAAGGACATGGTCCACGGCACGATGTCGATCACGGGTTGGCAAGCAACCCGTGGCACACAGATCTTACAGCCGCGCCCGCCGGAGGCGCAGGGCGTTCGCCACCACCGACACGCTCGAAAAGCTCATCGCGGCGCTCGCGATCATCGGATTGAGGAAGTGGCCCGTGAGCGGATAGAGTGCCCCGGCGGCGATTGAGATGCCGAGTGCGTTATAGATGAATGCGAAGAACAGGTTCTGCCGGATGTTCCGCATGGTCGCGCGGCTAAGGGCGACCGCCCGGACGATGCCGCCAAGGTCGCCGCCGAGGAGCGTTACGCCGGCGCTCTCCATGGCGACGTCGGTCCCGGTGCCCATGGCGATGCCGACGTGGGCGGCGGCCAGGGCCGGGGCGTCGTT
>PMZA01000095.1 GCA_003170595.1 Armatimonadota bacterium | reverse complement strand
GAGGACATCATCAACCGCGGCGGCGGTAACCTCTGCATCGAGGTCCACAACTCGGGCGCCGCCAGGGAGATCCTCGACACCCCCGTCCGCATCAATACCGACGGCCGCGTCTACACCGTCGACGCCGGCTCCATCGTCATCCTCACGCCCGGCGAGAGCATTACCCTCCCGCCGTACCTGCACCACAAGTTCTGGGGCCAGGGCGAGACCGTCCTCTGCGGCGAGGTCTCTACGGTCAACGACGACGAGGGCGACAACGTCTTCATCCCCGCCGTCGAGCGCTTCAGCG
Source organism: Armatimonadota bacterium (assembly GCA_003170595.1). Taxonomy (GTDB): domain Bacteria; phylum Armatimonadota; class Zipacnadia; order Zipacnadales; family FEN-943; genus FEN-943. The sequence goes on along the minus strand of PMZA01000095.1, from coordinate 4,106 downwards.
CCATCGACGAGGACGAGGCGCCGGTCCATCTTCTCTGCAACGAATACCCGTCAGCGCCTTCCTGACCAGCCCTCAGCATGTCATCCTGAGGAAGCGGCGGTTTGCGTTGCTGACGAAGGATCTAGTGTTCGCTAGCGCTGATCGGCTGCTGGGACGCTAGGCGTGCCCTAGGCGAAAACTATCTCCTTCGATCGCGGCAAGAGACGCCGCTCCCTCAGGATGACAGACCAGGGGGCTGCCTGACCGGCGCCCCTCCGCCCTCCGCCACCTTCTGCCCCTCGCGCCTGTTGACTTGACGCCCCGCGCTGTGTAACCTTCGTAAACAATTGTGCTGGCCGGAGGGGTAAAAATGGCACTGGTGCGAAAGGGCCTGGTTTTCGCTGTTCTTCTGCTTGCGCTTTCAGCCGTTCACGCCTTCGCGGTCACCACTGTTGGCTACTTTCCCTTCAACAGCGGCGACGTCCGCATCTTCCACAAGAGCGACGGCACGCTCCTCTACGACAACACGTTCTCTCAGACCAGCCCCATCAATAGCTGGGAGGACCGCGTCACCCAACCCGGCGGCAACTACGTCGTCGACGCCTATTGGAAGCGCGACGCCACCACCACCCGGACGATCATCGGCGGCAACCTCCATCCGCCGCTCGCCACCTTCAGCCCTAACGTCGTCTATCCCGACGACCTCGAAGTAGGCGGCCCCACCACCACCTCAGGCAACATCCTTGTTGCCGGCCTCGTAGCGGGAACCTTCAGCTACAGCCTTACCGTCGAGAGCATCGACACGACCCAGGCCTCCTTCACCCACTGCGTGCAGCTTCTCGAGGATGTCACGGCCAACGGCCCGATCTTCGGCACCTTCCACTACAAGACCCGGGAGTGGCGCCAGGCTGGTCTCGGCCTGGTTGCCCTTACCCCCGACGTCGACGCAGCCCCCACGGTTATCGCCCTTTTGGTCTATGCCAAGGTGGGCGACACAACCTTCGGCAGCCTTCCCTCGGCCATCGGCGACTTCAACGCCGACACCGTTGTCGACGACACGGACACCGGCATCTTCTTCGACTGCTACCTTGGCGGGGCCTCGGCCTACAAGTTAGTCTGCGACATCTACCCGATTGGGGCGCCGGACGGCGTGATCGACGACAACGACCTGGCCCTCTTCATCCAGGTCTGGCGCAACGCCCATCCCTGATCGAGCGTTTCTGTAGGGCGGGCATTCATGCCCGCCGCGCCTTTCGCTTCGGCAAACGCAAACGAGGGCGGGGAGCATCTCCCCGCCCTCGTAGTCTTGCGCCGGCCGCAGTCCACCGGCGTCGTATTGCCCACCGGCCGCGTCCACCGGCGTTAACCTCGCCGCGCTTCAGCGCACCGTCCACTTCCCGAAGTTGTCGACCTCCAGGAAGCCGGTCACCATCTGCGACCACGTCGAAAGCTGGCCGCTCGGCATGCGCTGCCGCGCGATGTTCGCCACTATTACCTCGCCCGGCATCGGGCTCGTTCGCCCGATCGCTGTCCACGGTATGGACGCCTCAGCCGCCCAATAGTCGCCGTACACTTTCGTCGCATGCTGCCACTCAGGGTCGTAGTCGGTGGTGTCGTCGCCGTCGCGATTGACGCTGTCCCACCAGGCTTTCCCCGGGTGCAGCATGAAGTGGTAGAACGACGTCGGCTCGCCCGGCATGCCGATCATCATCTCGACGTCATCGCCCTGCCAGATCGGGTCGTCATGCTTGAGGCCCGCTATGCTCATGTCCGCAGGCTTGGGCTCGGCGCATCGGATCGCCAGGTATAGGTTGTGGTCATCGTAGGTGACCCACGCCCTCGCCTCAGCCAACGTGCCCTGAATCGCATGGTCCAGCAGCGGCACAAAAGGGTCCAGCGGCTTCACCTGTCCCCAGGCCGCATCGTCGAGCGCCCCATCGATCGTCGGCGCCGCAACGCCCTCGGGCAGTCGCTGAAGGTCCGCCTGCCGCCGCCCCAGCCGTTGCTCTAGCTCGGCCTTCTGCCGGTTGGTGACGCGCTTGACGATAGCCTGGAAGTCGATCCCCAGCGGCCGTCCCTCGCGCACCTTCATCTCCGCCGACAGCAGCGCCGCCTCGGCGCCGGGCGGTATGTCGGTGTTCGTCCACCAGTTCATCTTCTCGCTATAGCACCACACGTACTCGTCGGTGGTGGAGAGCGCCCAGTACGCGTTGTGCTCGAACCACTGGTCGCGCTCGTCGGGCGCCATGTAGTTGCCCAGCGTCTTGATGTCCCCGCGCGTCGCATAGTACTGGTCCATGTAGAGGGCCTGCCCGGCCTGCGCGTGGTTGATGTAGGTGCCCCACAGCGCCGGGTCGACCATGATTAGCGCCCGCTGCTTCATCTGGTGATAGACGCTCAGATATTGGGCATAGTCGGTGTAGTAGTACGAGTTCTCGTTGCCGTCGATGACCGCCCCCTCGCCGATCTCATCGAGCATCCCCATGAGGAACGCCGGCAGCAGCGCGTACCCATCCTGCGACAGCTTCTCCGCCCGGTCCTTCGGCGACATCGGGAGGCAGAGGTGGCCGAAGCCGCTGAGCTGGAAGAAGGTGAGGATCTTTGGCGTCGGCATCTCCGATCGGATCGCCCGCATGAACTGCTCGCCCCGGAGGCGCACCATCTTCTCGCATTCCTCGAAGGATCGCTTGCCGTTCATCGAGAAGCGCTTGTACTCCCACGGATTCGTGCCGTAGGGCTCCGGGTCCCAGCATAGCCCGACGCAGTGCCCGATCCGCCCGGCCTTCGCGACGAGGCGCACGTTGCTCTGGATTGCCTTCCACTGCGCGTCGTTGAACCAGTCCTGATCGGACGCGGCCCACATCGCGAGGAAGTTATCCTTGAAGCTGCCCCAGCGGATCTTCGCGAGGTCGTCATAGTCCTTCGCGTAGGAGGCCGCGCTTTCGGCTTTCGGGGTGAGGACGTTCCCGCTGGCCTTGAGCTTGAAGATGAGCCCCTGGAAGGGCCGGTGCTCCATCTCGCGGATGTGCGCGCGGACGTACTCGGCGGTGGGCACGTCCCAGCCGTACTCGATCATCTTCTTGGGCATCCACTGCACGGTCCCGGCCGTCGTGACCGGCGCCGCCCACACCTGCGCGCCCAGCAAGCTCAGTCCCACCAGCGCGACTGCGATCGTCCTCAGACCCATGGCACAGTCCCTCCCTCTTTTCTGCTTGCTGTAGGGCGGGGCTTTACGCCCCGCCGCCGATTTGGCCTGGCTTGCGGAGGGGCCGAATCTCAAGCGGACGCCTGCGTCCGCACGAATCCGGCCCGCTTTTCAGCTATCCCGCCCTTTCCCGCGCCGCCCGCGCGGCCGCCGTGATGCGCCCCCACAATTCCGCCAGCTCGGGCACGACCGTCGGCGGCGGCAGGTTCTGGCCATACTCGCACGCCGAGTAGAGGTCGGCCACGCGCCGCACATTCTGCCGCGTGATGCCCAGCTTGTTCGGTGCGCGCCGCGAGAACTCGAGTTCCGTTTCGTTCTCGCGACGGCTCGTACCTGCAGCGACGTAGAACAATTCCAGCCCGCGCCACAGGTGCCGCACCGCCATCGCCGGGTCGAGCCGCGACGGATCGCCGACAGTGAAGATGTCCGCCCACGGATCGCGAGGCAGCTCAGCCTGGCCCTCCGACCGCTGCGGTCGCCACGCGAAGAACCTTCCGAGGAGCCCGCCGAGTGAGGCGAAGACCCGCCCGATGAAGGCGGCGATTGCCCTCAGCGTCGCCAGGATCCGCCGCCGCTGCCACCAGATCACCACGATCGCCGCCACGGCTATCAGCAGCCAGAGCAGCCACTGCAGCGATCCGCCCAGCGTCTGCTTCAACATCTCCATGAGGCCGGACTTCGGCGTCCCGGCTGTATCCGGCGCCCCACCCTTCCTCACCCGTGACCCGCGCTCCGGCTGCGTTCCTCCGGGGTTCACGCGCTCGCCGTTTGGACCGTAGCCGGGCTGGCTGCTCATCTCGCGCCTGACCCCTCGACCCCAGCGCTCCGACCCATCCGCCTGCGATCCCACCTCGGCCGGCGTCCTCGGGTTGAGACGCGACTCCGCCCCAGGCAGCACCGCCGCCAGGGCGACCACCAGCAT
>PMZA01000144.1 GCA_003170595.1 Armatimonadota bacterium | reverse complement strand
GGATGACAAGAGGCGACGGCTTCAGAGAGAACTCGATCTCCAGAGGCGGCAGGAGCAGCGGGCGGAGCGGGAGCAACAGGCCCAAGTGCAGGCAGCGGCCACCCCACCGTCTGAACCCAGGGCTCCCGCCATGCCCCCGATGGTCTCCACGGGGCTCGACGCCCCGTCGATGAATGAGCCGGAGCGACCCCGCTCGACCGACGAACCGCCACTGCCGCAGCCGATGGGCCTCGAGTACCTCCCGGAGTTTGCGGGCCGCTCCCTCGCCACCGCCGGATGCGGCATCGTCGGGGTGCTGGGTGGGCTCTTTGTGGCGGGGTTCGTCGGATCGATGCTCAGCGATCTCTCGGATTGCCCCATTTGGATCTCGTGGCCCATCGTGATGGCGATCATCATCGTCATCGCTGCCCTCTCCGACAACGCCAAGAAGAAGCATCGGGCTTGATGCGAGGGCAAGGCCGCATGGCTCGCCCTGATCGAGCCATGGGTTCGACCCCAAGCGCTTGGGGCGACCTCCCCCAGCAAGGATGAGCGGAGGCCCGCCCCACCGATGGAGGGGCAAGCCTGGTCGAAGGCGAACCTGAAGGTGTCAATCTCGGCACACCACGACCGGAGGGATGCAACCATGTTCGAACTCATCATTCCCGAGGATGACGAGGGCGACGAGCCCTACCCGGGCAGCATCGAGCCGGCCCACTACGACATGGCCGGACTGGTGGCGCTCCTGCGCCAGCACGAGCATGACCCCGAGGCGGTCCAGTTTCTCGCTGACATGTTGGAGGAGTGACCGACTCGACGTGCGGCCGCACCGGATGGGACCACAGCATCGCCCGGCCGAGCTGCCACCCGCGGCAAATGATCATGCTTCGGCTTCGAGGTCATCGGGCGTGACGTACCCGCTGCTGCGGCGGCGTCTCGGGGATCGGGCGTCCCGGTATGAAAGCTTGAACGTACCATCGACCATGGCATCCGCATCCAGCTCCACCGTGTAGGTGCCCGTGCAGCATGGGTTCACCCTCGTTGGCACCTCCAGGAACAGCCGGCGGGTGATGCGGGCCAGGACGGACCCGAGCGCCCTCGCACCCAGCCCCCTCCGCTCGGCCTCCGTGACGACGGCATCGATGAGCCCATCGGTCACTACCAGCCGGACGCCCTCCCGCTCCGCAGCCCTCCGCAGAACCTGCAGCGGGGCCTCGTCGGCCTCCAGCATGAGGATGTCCCTGAGTTGCTCCCGTCCGAGAGGGCGCATGATCACAATCTCGCCGAGCCGCCCGACGAACTCGGGGATCATGCCGAACTGGACGAGATCCTCGGGCTCAACCTGGCACAGCGTGTCGTAGCTCTCCTCCGCTCCGGCGGGCTCTGACGTGGCACCGAACCCGATTCTTCGACTCATGCCGAGCCGTCGTCGTATGATCTCCTCGAGCTCGTCGAATACGCCGCAGCAGGTCAAGAGGGTGTTGCCAGTGCCGAAGGTGAAGGAAGTGCGCGCTTCCCTCGGGCCGGACGTCGGGTACTCGCACGCGACGGTGGAGCCCTCAACGAGCGTCAGCAATTGCTGCTGGGCTTCAATCCCGCCGATGTCGGAGTTGCCGTGGGCCGTCCGCTGCTTCAGTTTGTCGCATTCGTCCAAGACCACGCAGCTCCAGGCGGCCATGGTCGGGCTCGAGTGGGATGCATGGATCAGGCTGGCGACGATGTCCGATGCCGATCTTCCAACCCAGCCAACGGCAGTCTGCCCGGTGCAATCCTCCGTCACGTGGCTGAAACCAGATATCCGGGCGGCCAGCGCCGCCAGAGCTGTCTTGCCGCAACCCGATGGGCCCACGAGAACGCAAGGCCTCATCTCCCGTCTGTCCGCCACGTGAGTCCAGGTGCCGCTGGCGATGGCGGCCTGAAGCCGGCGCACCTGCTGGCGGATCTGCACCGTCATCACATCGATGGCCTCGGGCTGTCCGACGATGTGCGCCGACAGCGCCCGCACGGTGTCCTGGGGAAAACAGTGGTAGCCGCGCATGCGATCCAGCCATCGGTCGACGGGCGATGGCTCTTGAGCTTCAGGTTGGCCGGACTTCGCAGCGTCCTCAGTCATGTCTCGCCTGCCTCCGTGCCTGCTGGTCCGCCCTGCATCTCCGGGCGGGCCTTGCGTGAGCGCTTCATGTCGACCGTCTGGGCAACTGGGTCATCTGCACAGTTGGGGGCGCATCATGCCCGCAGCGAACTGGCTGGGGCGGCCCCCCTCCGGGCCAGGCTGCGCATGGCGAGCGGCCCGTCCGCACGGCCCGGCCATCGGCGTCGGTGACCGACATGGGGACCGACCGTCGAGATGGGTCGGGCTGGTTCCCGATTCTCATGCGGGTCGGCTCGTCCTCAGTGGAGGCATCCCCCAGAAGGCCCTGTGCATGTCCTTGACGGCGCTGGGTGCCTTCCTCGTCCACCGGAGGTTCGCATGGAGCAGCGCCTCGATGCTCATGCTCCCCAGATGGTAGACGAGGGGCTTGCTGAAGTTCCCGCCCTCCCCGATGGCCTCGTAGTCCATGATCGGAACTGCGACCTTCTGTCGTCCGGCACTCGGATGCCCTTCCACACGACTCCACCACTGTCCGGTGTCGCAGTCCAGGGCGTATGTGACGACCAGCATGGGTTTCCCCTCCGGTGGGCCTCAGCGTCGCCCTCGAGGAGTGGACGTCCGAACCTTGGACGTCCAACCGTCGGGCAGGTAACTCTCCCAGGCGGCATACTCCGTGCTGCGGACGGTGATGGTCCTCATGTCGAAGTTGATGAGGAGCTCGGCCGAGGTCCGGCTCGCCTCGAGGAGGTTGGCCACCGGGACGTGGGCCACCCAAGCGGCGATCGCCTCGGGTGTGTCGCACTTCCAGAACCCACCCTCCCCGGCATCCCTCTCACAACCGCCGATGTTGAGCTGCGGCGAGAACCGCTTGGCCGTCTCCTCGTGGAGGGCGAGTTCCCTCTGGTCGTAATCGCTCAGCGGGTGGGATCCGTTGCGGATGTCCTCGGCCCGGACGAGGTGGTAACGCTGCCAATCAAGGACCCCGTGCATATAGTGCAGGCAGGCGACCCGCCACTTCCCCTCGTGCCTGTAGGCGATGCTGATCTCGGACATGGGTAGTTCCTCCTCGTGTTCGTCCCGGCTTCCGTGGGCCCGCTCAGGACTGCCCTCGCCTCGGGTCTTCATTCCGGGTCTTCCGGCTCTGGGAAAGCTGGCCCGAACCAGAAACAGCCTCCGCCGCGGTGCTCGTAATCCTCTGGACTCCCGAGCCCGGCGGCCAGCAGCAGGTCGACCTCATCCTCCGAGACAGGTTCGCTCGTGACGAGGTGGTTCTTGAAGATCGCCTTCGCTTCTGTGTCTTCGTCTGAGGGGCGCAGATCGTGCAGGTACAGGAGCCGTCGCTCGGTGGACGCCAGCTCCAGGCAGACGACCTCGTCGAAGCGAGTGTCCAGCAGGCTCCGGTCGTGGCGGACCAAGTTCAGGAATGCGTTTCCGGCATTCACGCCTTCGGCGATGCCCAGGACCTGCGGGTTGCGGAGGACGTTCTGCGTGGCGAGGACGGCGTTCGGTTGGAACGTCATACCTTCCTCCGACAGGAAGATGAAGCTCGGCATGTGCGGTGCCTCCTTGGGTCCCCTCTAGCCGTGAACTTCACGGCAGTCGGAATGCTGAGGGCGTGGGTCGGCGGTCGCCTGTGGTGGCTCGACTTCCCAGTCCCTCTCATGCAACCCCTCTATGGTGCAGTGGTGGACTTTTCCCGTCCCGAGCCTCAGAAAAACGCTATGGCCTCGAGAGGCCAGGGCCCAGTGCCCGAAGACCTCTTGCTTTTCTCGGAGGAACGTCCCACAAGTCATGCACTGCCAGCGGCACCCCTCAGCAGGATCGCTTCGCACGATGTCCCGGCCATCTTGGTCTTTGCCTATCACCTTTGGCATGGTCGCTCACCGTCTACGTTGCTGGTCGCCGGGACGTCCTGAGGTCAGCCGTCGACCTCGCCAACCGTCACACGAAGGCTATGCTCAGGCCGTCGTCCGACAGCTCGACCTGCCGCCCCACGAGATCGCTCGGCTCGGCGAGGCCCTCGCCAGCCAGAATGTCCCGCAGATATCTGCGCTCGATGGGCTGTTCGGCGATCCTAGTGCGCAGGTTCACGACCAGGAGGAAGAAGGTCCCTGCGTTGACAACCTGAAGAACGGTGCCGGTCATGGTGCTGCATCTCCTCGCGCTGCTGTCTATCTTGATCAGTACTGTCTGTCTGGGACGCATCCTGAGGTCGACCGTCGACTTGCGTGTAGGAGGCCCTGCAGGACTAGAGGTTCAGCTCTTGCGGTCTGAACTCGGGGGGAAGGTGGCACCGAATGCCGGAGATGAGCGAGTGCGCCATGCCGGTGATGCGCTCCAGCGACGCCAGTACCATCCGGGCGGAGCCGCCATGCATCCGGCAGTAGACCGCCGAGCCGTTCAGCACGTGGTCGTAGCCATAGTGCCGCAGGACAACGCACGCCACGGCCTCGGCCTCACATTCGTGGGCCGACCTCGTGGTCTCGTTTCGGGTGCCTGGCGGGTGGAGGGTCTCGTGGGCCATCTCATGCAGGATCGTGGCCGCCTGGATCCCGACCGGGCGTGCCTGATTGATGGTCATGCGGCCGCACTTGCTGACGCCGTTCGCCCCGCCATAGATGCTGCCGAACTCGACCTCAATGCCACGCTGCGTGGCGAGGGACACGGCAGCTTGGAGCAGCACGCCGGCCTCCTCTCCGAGGTCCACACGCCAGTTGGGGATGGGAGGCCCCGAGGTTTGGGAGATGTCCCAAACATGCCCGACTGCCCAGGCCAGGACAGGCCGATGGACCATCGGCTCCTCGGCCAGGGGATCCGGTTCCACGACCGGTTGGCCTTGGACGGGCACGATGATGGGGATGCCCCTCTCGCCATAACAGACCTGACGGCCCAGGCGCTGCCATCGGCGGTATCCTGCGCACAGCTGGGCGTCTGGTCGAGCGGAGAGGATGAGGCTGATGTTGCCCCATGAGTAGTTCCGATAGAGCTGCCCGGCCCAGCGCATGTACTCGTCGTAGGTCCGGTCACCCGTCGTTGGGTCGGCGACGGCGGCGGCCAGGTCAAGGACACGCTCTCTGAGTTGCTGGAGACGGCAATCCGATGGCATGGCTATCCCCTCCCCCAACGATGCTGGTCGGGCTGCCTTCCTGAGGTCGACCGTCGACCTAATGACCTGCGGGGCGGCCCGATGGTCGTCGAGCCGCCCCGCCCCCTGCCGCCCTATCAGCCCCGCTCGCCCACGGCATGTCCGGCACAGCGTCCCGTGCAAGCGCTACTCGACCGAAGCCACGTCGTCGCTCAAGACCCAGCCTCTCAACCCCACTACGAGGCCGGGGCGTTTGGGGTCGGGATCTTCGATGGCCTCGATGTGCATCACGCCGATCAGCCCGGACTTGCTGGAGAATCGGACGTCCATCCGCTCGCCGTCCCGGAGGTCACCAAGCGCCTCGACGTCCTCCGTCCCGAAGGAAAGCTTGCCGAAAAGCGAAGGCAATCCGGCGAGCCGTGCGACAGCCTGCAACTGGTCAACGGCGTTCTCGAGTTTCATGCTGAACCTCCATCGGGAAACTCGTTGGCCATTGCCCGCACTCGTGGTGGCGGTCTTTCGTGGATCCTGAGGTCGACCGTCGACCTCGTGTCCGCCCCTCGCTCGTGGGGCCCCAACGGGTCCCATCTAAGGTCCCGCTCGCCGGGAAGAGGGGGTGGCCTCTAGAAAGCCGGGACTCCAGTTCCAATACATGGCCGGTCAAAAAGTAGACGACTTCTTCGTGCACCCATGAGGAGGCACGGCCACAGGCGGGCCAGTCCCGTCCGGCCGCCGGTCGCCCGCACCCGTGAGCCCGGTCGAGGCTTGCCGGGATCTGCCCGAGGGGTAACCCGAGATCCCGGTCTGGGCAACCCGAGACATCAGTCCTTCGCAAGAGAGGAATTGGCTACTGCGAGGGCCNNCGGCGGCGTGTGCATGATCAACGTCCTGGCGATGGGAACCCGAGACTCCGGCCCGACTTGAGCCGTGTCCTTGGGGAGCATCGCCAGAGCCTGACGATCGGCGACAGGGCCGCCAGCCCCAGAGCCTCCGCCATGCGGACCCCATGCCGCCCTCCCCCCAAGAGGACGGCGCATCAGACTAGGGAAACCCCCACCACGACATCCCCCATCGACAGGAGCCCACGAGAGCAGTGGCACAAGATCATCGTCCGGTGCTGGAGAGCGTCCCCCTCGACACGACCACCGTGCCGCAGGCGCTCCTGGACGCCGGCGGCCGGGGGCACCCCAACCTGCTGCGCTGGCGGAGGCAGTTCACGCCGAAGCTCGTCGAGGCGC
>PMZA01000253.1 GCA_003170595.1 Armatimonadota bacterium | reverse complement strand
CCTCTACATCGTGGGCTGCGTGACCGGCGCCGATGAGGATACGCTGAAGCACATGGGCGAGTGCGGCTGGGACGCAAGCTCGGCGTACGGCGTGGCGATGCCGCAGTCGAAGGTGCGCGGCATGGACCCCGACGGCCTGCGGACGGATGACTACCGCACGGCGGTGATGGGTGAGGAGCAGACGTGGAAGGCCAAGAAGGCCATCAACGCGCTGCCGGATATCGTCGACATCATGCAGGGCTGGGACAATCGTCCGTGGGCCGGGAGGAGCGGTGGGTCGTACATCGCGGGCGCATCGCCGGCGGTCTTCGAGGAAGCCTTGCGGAAGATGAAGGCGCTGGTCGACGCGACGCCCGGGAACGGGCTGGACAAGCGGGTGGTCGTCTTCGATAACTGGTGCGAGTTCGGCGAGGGGCATTACCTCGAGCCCACGGCGGGCTTCGGGTTCTCGTACGTGGATGCGATCAAGCACGTGTTCTGTCCCGATGCGCCGGAGTGTCACGACATCACGCCGGCGGATGTGGGCCTACCCTATCCCGAGCATGTGTACCTGGCGAAGCGAGATGCGCTGGGCGGATCACCGACGCGGACGAGGCATGTCGTGGGCAATCTCGTCGCCTGGTACCGCTTCGAGGATCCCGACGACTCGTCCTTCGTGCAGGACTCATCGGCGTGCGGCTTCGTGGGCGCGAAGCAGGGCTTCGCTTCCGCCGACGGCAAGGTGGGGAAGGGGTTCCTCTGCAAGGGCGGCTCGGTGACCGTCGGCACGCACAAGCTCTTCTTCCCGATGGAGGGCATCACCGTCGAGTTGTGGATGAAGCCCTCCGAGGCTGGCCAGTCGGACAAGTGGATGATCAACACGATCGGCGCGGAGGACACCGGCTACCGCCTGGGCATGGACGCGGGGAAGATCGCCTGGCAGATCCCACAGACGCCGTGGAGCCACAACCTGAGCAGCCCGACGCCGCTCGAGGTGGGGCAGTGGTACCACATCGCGGCGACCTATGACGGCGAGATGATGCGCATCTTCATCAACGGTGAGGCGGCCGGGTCGCTGGCGCGGAGCGGATCGATCAACCCGTCAGGCTCGAACCTGTGCATCGGCAGCTACGGGCCGGGCTTCGACCGCGCGTCGTTCCACGGCGTGCTCGACGAGGTGAAGATCTACAACCGCGCGCTGACGGCCGAGGAGATAAGGGCGGATATGGGGAAGTAGGACGGCGGGCAGGGTTTGCTGTAGGGCGGGCATTTACTCCCCGCCGCCGGCTCTTGCGGTTCGTCCTACCTGCTCTTGGCCGTCATCCTGAGCGAGACTGATTGCGTCTCACGAAGGATCTGAGGTGGCGGGGGTGGGTTTTGTGAAAGGCAAAGCTGCCACCGCAGATCCTTCGTCGGCAACACAAACCGTTGCCTCCTCAGGATGACGGCGTAAAGAGAAGGCGGAAAGGCAAAGGCGCGGCGGGCATAAATGCCCGCCCTACAGAAAGCGGAAAGGCAAAGGCGAAAAGCAGGGCCGGATTATCGAGCGCGCTTCACGCGCGCTCTCAGATTCGGCCCCTCCGCAAGCCAAGTTCCTAGCGCGGTGCGGGTTCCACGACGATCACTGGTCGCAGCCAGTGGGACCAGTCCGCCGCGTTGTTGCCGATCGCGTCCACTCGCAGCATGACAGCCACCGTCTTCCCCGCCTGCGCCGAGAGGTCCACCTCATGCATGCGCGGCTTATCCTTTTCTGTCTGCGTCTCGGCGAAGACTTCCGCGCCGTCGACCAGGATGGACATCTTCACCCCGTCCCACGTCGGCCCAAGTATGACCGTGCCGAAGCGCAGTGTCAGCCTCTGTCCGGCCTTCAGCTTCGGCAGATCGACGCTGTACGTCGCCTCGCCGACGCCCAGTTTCGGGTCGGGCGGATGCTGGAAGATGGTCGGGTAGAGCAGCCCATCCGTGCCCTTCGCCCAGCTCGGCTGCCACGCGATGCAGTTCACGACCTTGGCCTCGCCCATGTTGTCCTGGAGGTCATAGACCAGCGCGGCCGGGTCGATCTGCGGAGCGAAAAGGCCGCACATCTTCGGGATTGGGCCGGTGAAGGGCAGCGCCTGCTTCCAGTCTGTGATCCCGATGATCGGCTTCGCGAACTCGAAGGTCTTCTCCCACTGATCGGTTTCCCAGTCGCGGAAGACGTACCACATGAGGCGCTTCTGATCCGGCGTGTTGGGGTCGGCCACGTCGAGCTTGCGCGTCCATAGCCCGAGGCGGAGGCCACCCTGATCGCGGTGGTCGACGTGCCTGTGGAGGAGGAAGGCTTGGATCGCCGGCATGTGGCTGATCTTGTAGCAGGCATCGGCGCAGGCCGCCGCCTGGATCTCCTCGCCCGGGCGACCCTTCGGGTCCGCCGCGTCCGGGCCGTCGGGGCAGTGGAAGCCCTGCTCGGTGAGCATGATGTGCCGCGGTTTGCCGTTGAAGAGGAACCTCTTCTGCGCGAGGAAGGCAGGGAGAACTTCCAGATTCCTGAAGGTGACGCGGATCGTGTCGAAGCCCATCGCGGCGGTCTGATCGTTCCAGAAGCGCGGCTCGAAGAGGTTCTCCGGATAGGGGTGGAAGGCCACGTTCCAGGGGAAGTTGCCCTCGGCCGAAATGGTCGCGTTGAGGCGATCGAGGAACTGGTCGCCGCGCATGGATTTCATCGCGTCGGGGTCCAGGTGCGTGGCCCAGGTGTGGTCCATCGAGGCATACACGCGCACGCCGGTGTGGTATCGCCTCACCGCGAGCCAGGCCACGCGGAGCTGGTCGGCATACTCGCGGGTGACGTCTTCGGGAGTGGCGCGCCCCATGTTGTGCCACGCCCAGTGCGACTGAAGCTCGTTGCCGATGACATAGCCGCTGACCCAGCCGTGCTCGCCCGAGGGATCGGAATAGTGGTGGGCCAGGTACTCCATCGCCCCGCGGAAGTAGCGCAGGCCGCGCTCATCGGTGAGGTTGAAGGCGCCGAGGTGATTGGGCGCGTGGGCGAGGTCGGTGCGCGGGTTGATGAGCGGGTTGTTGGGGTCGGGATGATTAGGCACGCCGTTGACCGGGATGAGGGTGACGTTGATGCCCAGCTCGGTCATGCGCTTGACCATGCGATCGTAGAAGGCGATGTAGTCGACGTTGATCGGGAGCTTCTGACCGTCGACTTCCCACGTCTCGCGCGGGGGATTTCCCGACCAGTCGAAGATGCCGGCGAGGACGATGCCGGTGTCGGCATACTTCACACCGAGGGTCTTCAGGTCGTCGAGGTCGACGGGATCGCTGATGCCCTTCTTCGAGGCGGGCCAGGGCATGGGGAAGCTGCGCGCAGGGAGGGCGGTGAGGTCGTCGACCCAATGGGGTGAGCCGAGGGGAAGCTTCGTGTTGGCGTCGACGAGTTGGAACTTGCTGTAGAGGCGGTCGCGATCGCCGGCGAAGCGGGGGATGGTGACGTCCTGGGTGCCCAGGCGACCGTACCAGACGACGGCGTGCGAATCGGCGGGGGCGACGAATTGATAGGGGCGAAGCTCGATGAGGCGGGCAGGGCCTTCGCCGCCGCCGAGGTGGATCACCAGCTTATCCGGATAGGCGCGGATGGTGGTGATGTCGGGCTTGCCACCGGCGCCTATCACCATCGCCAGGGTTAGACAGATGTGCATGCCGATCATGTGGTTGTCTCCTTACGGAAGGCGTCCTTGCTTCTCGCCTTCCCGCCCCGCCGGCCTCTGCTGTTGTCTCTCGCGCTTTCGCCCTTATCCGTCATCCTGAGAGCGACGGATTGTGTCGCCGAAGGACCTGAGGTGGCAGGTGTTCGCAGTTCCTGCACCGGACGAACTGCAAGACGAAGGCTGCCACCTCAGGTCCTTCGGGCTCAGAACGCCCTCAGGATGACGGATAAGAGCAAAGAAAGGCACAGGTGGCCTCCCTGCTTTGCCTCGCAGCTCGTCCTTACCCGCCCCACGGGAACGCCGGGGTGCTGCCCCGTGTGATGGCCGCGAAGGTCGCCCAGAATACGCCCATCCCGAACTCGCCCAGCACCAAGCCGATGAACAGCGGCATCGCCTTTAGGTACGCCTTCATCCCACCGTAACGGAGGATGATGCTCTTCGCCAGCCACGTCACGAAGCAGGGGAACCAGATGACCCACATAGTGTACGACGGCGCCATCGCGTAGCCGAGCGGGTGGAAGGGCCACCACAGGAAATGCGTGCGCAGGTAGACGAGCAGCACCGTCACCGCCGCCCCCGCGATGAACGATGGCAGCGCCCCATGCCCCTCGACCCGCGCGCCGTTGAGGGTCGCCATCACGTCATCGAAAGCCCATCGCGCGTTGGCCGCGGGGTAACCGTAGAGGGTGATGTTGCCCATGCGATAGTTGAGGTGAAGCTGCATCAGCGTGCCACCGATGTAGGCCGCGACGATGGCAATGAGCACCGGCCACACCAGCCGCCCGGGCCGGACCTTGAGCCCCTTGGCGATCTTCTGATCGTCGAGGAAGCTCGCGAGGAAGAGTCCTCGCATGTCGCGAAAGAACACAGAATCGAGGAAGGCCATCGGCACCAGGTTGACCGCGCCCAGCGCCTGCCTCGGGACCACCAGGCCGATGATGTCGAGCGGCTTGAAGCTCGTCTCGCACATCATCAGCCCGCCCTCGCAGACGCTGCGAGAGAGGACCAGGGCGACGATGAGGAAGTAGATGATCCACACCGCGAGGGCCAGGGGCAGCGACATACCCGCGCTCACGGTCCAGCCCACGATGATGAGGAACGAGGCGGCGAGGCCGATAAGGGCTTTCCGGCTGGGGATCAGTTCGGCCGATTCATCGACCGCGATCCCGGACTTGATCTCGCCCCAGATGCGCTCGGCATAACGTTTCCCCGCCCATCCGAGATAGCACGCAAGCACCATATACGCGGCGGCCGCCTGATAGCCGATGTACATCCGCGTCGGGTAGTTCGGCATGTCGACGATGTTGAAGCCGAAGGCCGTGGCGACGACATCCTCGACGCGCGTCAGCACGAAGAAGAACCAGAGGCTGAGCAGCAGGTCCGACGCGAGGAAGTACGCAAAGCCCGCCGCCGCGAAC
The DNA here is from genome assembly GCA_003170595.1 of Armatimonadota bacterium. Taxonomy (GTDB): domain Bacteria; phylum Armatimonadota; class Zipacnadia; order Zipacnadales; family FEN-943; genus FEN-943. The sequence goes on along the minus strand of PMZA01000253.1, from coordinate 18,277 downwards.
GAGAACCACATATACGTGAGGAACATGCCGTTGAGCGGCCGGTTGGGGAAGAACTGGTTGACGTACACGGCGATCGTGAACTGCGGCAGGGCCGGGTAGAGGACGTGGAGGCCGTTGAGGGTGAAGATGAGGATGGGGATGGCCGCCCCGATCCACGTTAGGCGCGAGTGGAGGAGCACGCTGACCCGCCGCTCGTCGGTGATGTGGAGCGGGATCTCCGCCAGCGGGAACGATAGCCGCTCATGCTCGACCCACTGCCGCCGGAGGAGGGCGGCCATGCACAGGTACACGAGCACGACCGCGAGGAGGACGATGCCCCAAGTGGCGAGAGGCTGGATCCACGCCGCGTAGGGGATGGGGCGGGGGCCGATGCCCTCGAAGAACCCACGCACGGCCTCCTGGTTGAGCCCTCCGCGCGGGTCGAAGGCGACGAGGCTGCGGTGGACGTAGGGCATGAGGTCCTGCTCGTAGCGGTTGCCGGGGTTGGCGTAGTAGTTGAGGAAAACCAGCGGCGGGATGAGCTTTTCCATCACCCCGCGAGTCGCCACGAACACGCCGGCCATGACCATCGCGTAGACGATGAGCAGGTCCGCCGGGCGGAGGAAGGGCCGTCGCCGGACGAGGCGGTAGAGCCAGTTGAGGACGACGATGATGAGGAACGCGCCGAAGGCTCCGGGGGCGAACTGGAGCGTGCCAAGCTGCATGGCGATGCCGACCATGTCGGCGTAGGGTCCGACGAAGCACACGCCCGCGACGGCAAGAAGGCCGACGACAATCGCCCGCGCACGAGGGCGAAGGTCATCGGCGACGGAAGGTTGTTCGTTCCTGGAAAGCTGGCTCAAGGCGTACCTTCTCCGAGACGCGACTCTACCAGAAAAGGCGCGAGGTGGCGGGCTTGGCCTTGCTTTCTGTAGGGCGGGCATTTATGCCCGCCGCACGGTTGGGGCAAAGCCTCGGCGGGCATAAATGCCCGCCCTACAACAGACCTCGCCTCTGGCTGTCATCCTGAGGGAGCGGCGCCTCTCTGCCGCGACCGAAGGATCTCCTTTTGGCTTGTTGGAGTTCGCAACGGCCGGCAGGCGGGATCGACAAAAGGAGATCCTTCGGTCGCCACAAACCGGCTCCCTCAGGATGACAGACGGCGGGCGCTGGTGATACTGCAAGTGGGCAGCGGACCACATTCTGCATGGCCTTCGCCCTGCGGGGGTGGACGGTGGTGGGCCTTTGCCTTTTCGGTGCGCACAAGGCCTTTGCGTCGTCGCGTGGAAATCGCCCCCGCAAGGAGGCCTTGCGAATATGCGCCCGCACCATGCCGCCTTACTACTTCTCCTAACTCTGCCCCTGGCGACGGCGGCCTTCGCCGGGCCGGCATTTCAGTTGACGGCGACTCAGGCGACCTATATCCACGACGGCAAGCCCGCCCCCACGCCCGTCGTCAAGGACCGCTTCGGCCTCGGTCTCGACGGCATCCCGCTCTGGGGGCCCGATCCCAACGCCCCGCGCGATGAGGTCCGCTACGTCTGCACGAACGTCCCCGAGGGCGACTATACCGTCGGCATCGCAACCATGGGCGGCGAGGATTCCTACCTCGGCTTCGGCGACGTCTTCCCCGAGCGCGCGCAGTTCTATCTCAACGACACGCGCCTGCCCTGGACGGCTCACACGATCCCCTTCCGCGCCTCCGACGGCCCGCAGCCGACCTTCTACCAGGCGGAGATGCTCACCGCCCCGGTGCACGTCAGGACCGGCGACACCTTCCGCGTCATGGTCGACAGCGCGCTCTACTTCTTCGTCGGGCCCATGCGGCTCTACCAGGGCAAGCTCGACATGCCGACCGAGGCGATCCCGGTTGAGCCCGACCTCGGCCCCACGCCGAGCCTCTGGCTCTTCGCCGACTGGACCGACTCGAAGCGCACCGGCGATACCGTCGCCCAGACCTGCCGCTTCCGCAACCCCGGCGTCCTCCCGCGCACGATCACCGTCACGGCCGAGGCCCGCGACTGGATGATGCGGCCGCTGCTCGATCGCGAAGAGAAAATCACCATCGCCCCCGGCGACGCGGTGACGAAGACCTTCGAGTTCAAGCCCGGCGCGACCGGCCGCGCGCGATTGTTCGTCACGGCGACGAGCCCCGACGTCCCTTCGGCTGGGCTCAGGGCCTCCGGCTTCCCGCCGATGCGGCTGACGAAGTTCGTCGTCGACGACCTCACCTCCGGCTCACGCCCGACTCTTGCGCTCAACGGGGACTGGGAGATGTGCTACGTCCCCGGCGTGGATGTGGGCAAGACTCCGCCCGCCGATGCGAAGTGGATGCCGGTGAAAGTGCCCTCCGAGCAGCCGACGACGAAGGGCCACTGCGCCTGGTTCCGACGCAGCTTCGACGCACCAACCTATCTCACAGGCGAGCGCTTCGTCCTCAACTGCGACGAGATACTCTCCACGGCGGCGGTCTATCTCAACGGCACCTTCTGCGGCGAGTGCCGGCGCGGGTCGGAGCCCTTCGAGATCGATGTCACCGCAGGCTTCAAGCCCGGGCAGCGCAACGAGATCCTCATCGCCTGCCAGGACTGGCTGGCCTTCTCGCCGAGGAATCGCGACCGCGTCCTCCGCGGCGAGGAGCCCGTATATAAGGACGGCATGATCGCGCCGGCCGACTATGATGCGGTCGAGAATATCGGCATCCGCGGCCCCATCCGCCTCGAGGCGCGTCCGGCGGTCTCGGTGGACGACGTCGCCATCGTCACCAGCGTCCGCCAGTCGAAGCTCAGCCTGGTCTATCGCCTCATCAACAAGAGCGCGACCGACCAGCGGACGGTCGTATGGCCGCGCGTCCTCGATGCCGGGGAGATGGCGATGAGCTTGCCGTCGAAGGCCGTCGTCGTACCGGCCGGCGGGACGGCGAACGTCACCATCGAGGCGCCGGCGTTGGGCTTGCACGAATGGTGGCCGGACGATCCGCACCTGTACGTACTGGAGACCGACCTGCAGCCCTCCTCCGGCGCCCGCGACACGCACCTCGAACGCTTCGGCTTTCGCGAGTTCTGGATCGACGGCATCAAGCTCGTGCTCAACGGGACGCCGGTGAAGCTGCGAAGCTGCTGCGTCATGGGCGCCATCGGCCGCTATGCCGCCAGGCCCTTCTCCGACCCCGACAAGCGCTACGAGGCGATCTGGAACTGGCAGGTGTCGTGCAAGCGCGATCGCGACCTCCAACTCGTCCGCACCCACCTGTGGTCGCGCTTCCGCGAGGGCGTCGACCTCGCCGACGAGACGGGCCTCATGGTCAAGCTCGAGGGCGGCGTCCACCAGGTCAGCTTCACCCTCGACGACACCTTCTGGAAGGCCGTGCAGGACTATGAGACGCGCCTCGTCGGCATCTACAAGAACCACGCGTCGGTCATGATGTGGAGCGCCGGCAATGAGAACATGTGGGGGATGATGTACCAGGGCGAGGCCGCGCGGATCGTGGGCAATCGCTGGCAGGTGAAGATCGCGGGCGCCATGCGCGACGCCGACCCGATGCACCGCCCGGTCGAGTGGGAGGCCGACGGCGACCTCATGGGCGGCAGCACCTACTACGCCCTCCACTATCCGCGCGAGCTGAGCGCCTTCCCCGACCTGCCCAACGCCGCGTGGTGGGGGCCGCTCGACAAGAGGACGGTCGTGCCGTATTCGATGGGACCGATCACGCTGGGCACCAAACCCCTCACCGTCGGAGAGTCCTTCTGGCCGCTGAACATGGCCCACCCCTATGGGCAGTCGATCGTCCTGGGCGACGACGCCTACCGTGGCGGCGAGTACGAGTGGAAGGGCTGGGTCGACGCGAGCCGTTTCTTCCTCAACGGCTTCCGCGATGTGGAGTTCGGGCTCGTCGATACCTACCTGCCGCTGGCGATCCTGCCGCCGCAGACGTTTGTGGTTAGGGAGACCTCGACCAGCTTTTTCGGCGGGCAAAAGATCACCCGTGACGTGAATGTCCACAGCGACGTCTTCCGCGAGGCGAAGCTGACCTTCCGCTGGAGCCTGACCGCTTCGAGCACGGGCGCGAAGATCGCCGGCGCCACGCTCGACCTGCCGATGCAGCCGGCCGAACTGAAGCGGCTCAAGCTGGAGGTACAGCTCCCGCTGGTCACTAAGCTCACCGACGCGACCTTCCGCGCCGACCTCTTCGAGGGCACGAAGCTCCTCCACAGCGAGAGCAGCGCGTGGCGGATCTATCCCGTCGCATCCTTGAAGGCCCCGGCAGGTCTCAAGCTCTCGGTCTATGATCCCGGCGGCACACTCGCATCGCTCCTGACCGCGCAGAAGCTGCCCTTCACGCGCATGACTGACCTCGCGGCGCCGACGTCGGGAGCACTCATCCTCGGCCCCGACTCGCTCAAGCAAGATCAGCCCGGCCCGTGGCGGGAGGCGCTGGCGTCCTTCGTGCGCGACGGCGGCAAGCTGGTCATCCTCAATCAGACCGACGCGCCGGACTTCCTGCCCGTGCCCCTCACCGTCGCGCGCGACACGAAAAGCACGATGTCCTTCGCCCGCGCGGCCGACCACCCGCTCCTCGCCGGTCTCACCATGCGCAGCGGAGCTGCGCCCGCCGACCTCAGCTTCTGGTATCCCGACCACTACGTGAGCCGCAACAATTACCGCAAGCCGGTGAGCGGCAACTGGCTGCCCATCGTCGATATTGGCACCATGGACGGCACGCTCGAGATGTCGCTGCTTGAGGAATATGACGGCCGCGGCTGCATCGTCCTCTGCCAGATGCCGCTCGTCGAGAAGGCGACCGTCTGCCCGCAGGCGGCGATCCTTCTGCAGAACATGCTCGACTACCTCGCCGAGCCGAAGCCCTTCCGCGTGGCGGGGAAGACGGCGCTTCTGGCCGGGACGAATGAAGCTCTGCGCAAGGCCCTCGATGAGAACAAGCTCGAGTACGAAACCCTGGGCGGCGACCTCACTAAGCTCACGCCGGCGAACTTCCAGGTCGCGATCGTCGACGTCGCGACGGCTCTCGACGATGCATCGGCCCAGGCCCTCCGCACCTTCGCGCAGGGCGGCGGCAAGGTCCTCCTCCACCGCGCGACGCCGGCCAAGACCACGCTGCTTGAGATGACCCTCGGCGTCCACCTCAACTTCTCGGCGGTCGAGAAGGAGTCCCACGCCGTGCAGAACCGCGTCTTCCGCATGACCGGCGCGGGCCTCCTCAGCGGCGTCTCAAACCACGAGTTCTTCTGGGGGACGAAGCGCTACATCGACCTCCTCCGGCGCGAAGGATGGTGGTGGTCGGACTGCGGCCAGGTGCCCTCGGCCGAGATGATTGCCGAATACTTCTGCGAACCCGCCGCCGCCGACCGCGCGAAGGTCGTGCCCCTCACTCGTCCCGGCACGCTCCTCCAAGTCCCCGTCCCCTCGACAGGCTCGGGGCCTTCGGCCGGCCAGGGCTACTTCCTGGTCAGCCAGTTCCGCCTCGACGAGCCCGTCGCCGAGTGCGCCGTGACCGTCAGCCGCCTCCGCAGCCTCCTCCTCTGCAACCTCGGTTGCACGCTCAAGGCCCCCGGCGGCGCGTCGGTCTCACGCGCGCAACGCTTCCGCGACTACGACTTCTTCTCCGTTGATCTCACGCCCTACGCCAACCGAGGGCTCCGCGACGACAAGGCCGCCGGCGTCGTCGGCTGGACGAATCAGGGCGAGAACGACATGCGCGGCCTGCCCACCGACCGCCAGGTCTTCGGCGGCGTGCCCTTCCAGATCGCGGCGCCCAAGTCGGTCATCGCCCTCCACTCGACTCAGGCCGGCAACCTCGACCTCCCGCGCGAGGTGAAGGGCATCAAGGTCGGCCGCCGCGCCGACGTCCTCTTCTTCCTCCACACGATCGCCTTCGATGAGGAGAAGGCCAAGCCCTTCGCCTATCGCGTCAACTACGCCGACGGCACGAGCGTCGACCTCCCCATCACCCACGACCAGCAGGTCGTCGACTGGTGGGCCGACACCAACCGCTACGCCGAGTCTCTCGCCCGCGGCAACACCTTCGTCGCCTTCCAGGGCGATAACCCGATGCATAAGGGCGTCAGCCTCTTCTGCTACGAGTGGGTCAACCCACACCCCGATCGTGAGGTGCGCGACGTCGATTTCTTCAAGGTCCCCGAGTCGGGCGACGGCGTCGTCCCCGTGCTCCTCGGCATCACCGGCGCGACGGTTCAGCCCACCGAGGGCGTCGTCGTCGACGTGATCGGCACCGCCGGCCTCAAGATCAAGCTCGGCTCGCAGGTGCAGGACATCTACTACATCGGCGTCGTCGGCCTCCCGGCGGACAGCCCCTTCTACGCGCGCGCGGTCGCCGATCACAAGGCCCTCGCGGTGGGGCAGAAGGTCTTCCTCCGCGACGATGTGAACGCCCGCAACCAGGCCGGCCAGCGCATCGCCTACGTCTTCCTCGCGACCGAGAACTACGAGAACTTGCGCAACCTCCTCAACGCGAAGATCCTCGGCGACGGGCTCGGCTCGCTGGGCAACTTCGAGGGCAACAACCAGCACCGCATGTACCTGGAGAACCTCGGCTTCATCGCCAAACAGGGAAGGAAGGGGATGTGGGGGACACCATGAGAGGTACGATCACATCACCGCGGCCCCGCGTGTCCACCCTGGCGGCCTTGCCTTTGGTTGTCATCCTGAGGAGGGAACGGTGTGCGTTCCCGACGAAGGATCTCCTTTTGGCTTGTGCCTTTCCGACGGTCCGGAAGAAAGGAGATCCTTCGCTCGGCAGAAAGCGCCTCTCTCAGGATGACAAACGCTGGGCCGGGCCGATGCTGGTTCTGGTGGTCGCCCTTCTGTCGGTTGGGCTGGCGACAGCCTTCGCCGACGAGGCCAACTTCTGCGCCAACCCGTCCTTCGAGGTCACGGAACCTCCTCCGCCGACTCCCGCGACGAAAGGCCTGCCCGCGCCATCGGACAAGCTTCTCCCGCGCACGTGGGACGTATGGCCCATGGATTTCTCGGGCTACACGCTTCCCGATGATCCTGCCTCGGCTCACTCGGGCAATCGCTGCGTCCACATCAAATCCGCCGGCGACGCCCTCACCCTCCGCTACGGTCCGATCCCTCGCTTCGACGAACGCCCATGGACCATCCGCTTCTGGGCGCGGGGCACGGGGCAAGTCGTCGCCTCAGCCCAGGAGTTGCTCTACGCCCACGGCCCGACCGTCCTCAAGCAGTGGAGCTTCCCGCTCACCGCGACGTGGGCGCAGTACGAGTTCGAATACCTCTCGCCTCCGACGAACGCCGCCTGGCACCTCACCCTCGCCAACTCGGGCGCGGCCGACTTCTTCCTCGACGATGTCGTGATCACCCACGCCGACCCCAAGCCCCTTGGCCTCCCGCCCACGCAAGCCCTCGGTCGCGACGATCACACCCTCCTCTACTTACCCTTCGAGGCGCCGCTCGACGAGTACCAGTTCTTCCTGAAGGGTCAGGTCTCGATCTCCAAGCCCGACGAGGGCAAGTTCGGCCGCTGCCTGATCCTCGGCCCCGAGGGCTACACGGCCTGCTCGGCGGGCAAGTACCTCAACCTCCCCGAGGGCACGATCGAGTTCTGGGTCAAGTTCCTCTCGCCGGGCAACGACGGGCAGACGCACCCTCTCGTGCAGGTCGCCGGCGCCGACTCGCTCGGAATCTGGAAGGACCAGTTCAACCACGTCATCTTCGGCTTCAGCCAGGGCTGGGCCGGCCTCGCCTACGCCTGGGCGGAGACCTACGCGTACAACTGGCAGCCCGGCGTCTGGCGCCACATCGCGGCGTGTTGGGACCGCGATCTCATGCAGCTTTTCATCGACGGCAAGCTCGTCGCGTGGGAGGTCAAGCCGAAGCTCCTCCACTACACGAACGACGAGTTGGGGATCGGCTCGCCGGGGATGGAGATTGACGATCTGCGCATCTCGAACATCTCGCGCTACCACGCGCCCGTGCGCCTCGACGGCCCGAAGCGCAACGAGTCCTACATCGGCGGGCAGGGCAAGTTCTGACGACCGTCTTCCGTTCTTCTGTAGGGCGGGCATTTATGCCCGCCGCGCCTTTCGTATTGACTTGCAGTTGTTATCCGTCATCCTGAGCGTGTCTTCTGCGCGAAGGACCTGAGGTGGCAGCCTTTGCTTTCTGTCCTTCTGCGGCGGGCATAAATGGGAGTTCGCGAAGCGAACTCACGCCCTACAGAAAACTCGTTCGGCCCCGCGCCTTCAGGGAGGCATACTAATGAGACTCGTCACAACCATCCTTCTGCTCATCGCCTGCGCCTTACCATCCCTTGCCCAGACCCCCATCTCCGGCACCTCCGCCTCACGCTGGACGCCCTGCCTTCCGTGGGTCCCGGACGCCTACCGCTCCAAGACCTTCGCCGTCACGAACGACGCCGGCGCCCTCGTCTTCACGGTCGAGGGCAAGGGCACTCAGATCCCCTTCCTCCTCGCCCTCCACGACGACGAGATCTCCGGCGACAGCCGCTACCTCCTTGTCCACTACAAGGCCGAGGGCCTCGACACGACCACCCCCAACTACTTCCTCCACGGCGTCGAGGGCACGCCCGGCGGCCGCCTCTACGCGTGGGCCGATGAGGTCGTTTCCGACGGCCAGTGGCACACCCTCGCCGTCGACCTCCTCGCGGTTTGGCCGCAGGAGCCGACCTCCGCGATCGCCTTCAAGATCGTCGTCGGTGACACGGGCAAGGCCGTGCTCACCGTCGACCGCGTTTCCTTCTCCGACGACCTCCCCGCCGGTGCGAAGGTCGCCAAAGTCGTTCAGCCGCCCGCTGCCTCGGTCGTCTTCGATTGGCGCAAAGTGACCTTCACCCCCGCGCCCGGGTGGACCCAGAAGCCCGCCACGGACTTCAGCGCCACCCTCGATGGCTCGGCCGCCACCTTCGTCGTACGCGGCGCCGCCCGGCAGATGCGCTGGCCGCTCACCTTGCCCACGCCCGTCGACCTCGCCGCCACGCCCTACATATCTTTCCGCTACAAGGCCACCGGTACCCTCGCGCCGACGACCTACGCTATCTGGCTCGGCGACGACCCGACCGGCGCCACGGGTCACAGCGCCGCGCCGGTCATGCCTGACGCCCTCAAGGCCGATGGCGAGTGGCACAACTTCACCGCGCGCCTCGGCGACAGCTTCAAGGCCACGCAGCTTGCCGTCGGCCTCGACAGCGCCGCTGAAGAAGCGACGATGACCCTCGACTCGATCACCTTCAGCTCGTCCCCGCCCCTCTGGCCGATCGCGGCGGTGCTCCCCTACGAGGCCCGCCCCTCCGCCTTGACGCCCGGGCATGACGGCCTCACGGTCCTTCCGCTCAACATCACCGGCGGCCACCCCTCGGCCTTCTTCCAGCGCCGCCTCGAGATTGCCGACTGGTTCACCGGAGTTCGCGATGCGAACTCAGCGCGCATCACCGTCGGCGGCATCCCCTTCGACATCGCGGCCGACCCGGCGAAGCTCCCCATCACCGGCACGTCCGAGATGACGGCCCTCTCGCTCAAGCTCCCAACTTCGGCGAAGGAGGTCTACCTCCTGACCGCGGCGATGGCTCCGGCCTCCGAGCCGTGGGGCATCGACTCGATCCATCCCCGCCCGCAGGAGTATCTGACCGAGCCGGAGAAAGTCGTCTTCGAGGTCCGCTACACGCAGGGCCCGCCAGACTTCGTCCTGCCGCTCGATGTCGTCACCAAGAAATGGGGGATGAAGCGCGGGCTGAGCGTGTGCGTCGTGCACCCCGATCCGCAGCGCCAGCCGACTGACCTCCTCCTCCACGACCGCATGGAGACCGCCGGCTTCGCGATCCTCGGCGCGACGGTCAGCACCTTGGCACCTCGCGTCACCGAGCCGACGTGGGCGAACCTCAGCTATCCGACCCCGCCGACCGCGAAGCTGCCTCCGATCGAGGGCTATCTGTCGGCCAACGGCGTCTCGCTGGCCCCTGTCAGCCTGTTCGACGTCGAGATCGCCGGCAAAGTCATCCCACCGGCCTCCTGGTCCATCGTCAGCACCACACCCCTCAAGCCGGCGGGGGAGAGGTACGTCGTCCACTGCGCCGACCCCGCCCTCACCGCCACCGTCGACTGCCTGCCCGGCGACAGGAATGAGATCCTCCTCCGCATGAACCTCCACAACGACGGCCCTGCCCCCATCACCGCCACCCTCCGCTTCCCCGTTCTCCGCGACGTCCGCCTCGGCTCAGCCGCCGATACCTGGTACCTCTCCGGCAAGCATGGCGGCATCATCAACTCCGCGCCCTTCGCCACGCGCGACGGCCTCGGCGACTCCCATCCGCTGCAGATGGACGGCTTCTTCAACCCGAGGACCGGCCTCGCCCTTGCCTGCCTCACCTTCGACACCGTCGCCCAGCACCACTTCATCAACCTCTCCAAGGCCTCCGCCGGCGGCTCCTGGTCGCCCGAGTATCCCCAGCGCGACCTCGCCCCGGGCGCGACCTTCGCCGCCACCGAAGCCGCCCTCATCCTCCGCGAGGGCGACTGGCGCGCCATCTTCGATGCCTATCGCGATTGGCTGAAGACGTGGTACGCGGCGCCCAAGTCCAAGCCCTGGTGGGAGCACACCTTCTCCTTCCTCGGCTGCTCGGCCCACTACGACACCGCCACCTACGACCCCAAAGCCCGCGGCGACATCCAGCACCTCATCGACAACGCCCGCAAGTACCTCGGCGTCTGCGACTACGTCCATCTCTACGGCTGGTCGGCCTCGCGCAAGTACGGCGAGTGGGGCGACTACGATCATTACGACGAGACCATCGGCGGCCTCGATTACTTCCGCGACAACATCGCCCGCGCCCAGGCCTCCGGCGTCGCGGTCGGCCTCTATCAGGACGGCTTCCTCAACTGCGGCAAGGGCCAGTTCTCCGGCCCCCACGCCCTCGACTGGGCCATGAAGACAGCCGACCAGAAGCCCGAGTTCATCCCCGAGTACGACGGCTACAACGAGTGCCCCGACCTCCCCGGCTGGCAGGATTACCTGACCTCCGTCTACGCCCGCGTCCATCGCGACTTCAACACCCGCGGCCTCTACATCGACGAATACGGCTGCACCGACGGGCGTTGGCTCTGCCAGGCGAAGGACCACGGTCACAACGGTTACGAGATCCCCTACGCGGGCGAGGTGGCGATGCTGAGGAAGATCCGCGCCGCTGTGGGGCCCGACGTCGCCCTCTACACCGAATACGAGGGCGCTGAGGTCGAGCGCACGATCGTCGACGGCTGCTACGGCTACCAGGCCCTCTGGAGCGTCGATCAGGAACCCCTCTCGCCGAGCTTCATCGACCTGCCGCGCTTCGCCTTTCCGGCCTTCAAGAAATTCCAGATCATCTACTACGTGGCGACGCGCGCGGGGAATTGGTGGCTGCTGAAGTACCCCTTCTTCAACGGCGAGTCGTACTGCATCGGCGAGCCGAATCTGCAGAGCATGGACGCGGCATCGCTGGCCTTCCAGCGCCGGGCGGTGGAGGTCGCCTGCGCGCACCGCGACGCCTTCTCCTCGCATGATGTGACGCCTCTGGTGCGTACCGAGCAGGCGGGGGTTTTCGCCAACTCCTTCGCGACGGCGCATGAGACGGTGTGGACGCTCTACAACGCGAACGGCCGCAGCGTCCATGGGACGCTCTTGACGGTCAAGCACGTGCCGGGCGCGAAGTACGAGGACGCGTGGGAGGGGAGAGCCCTTCAGCCTTCAGTGAGCGGCGGCCTTGCACATCTTTCTCTGGACTTGGGCCCCAAAGCCATCGGCTGCATCGTCCAGGTCCGGCCGTAAGCTTGGCATGCTCACGGGTTTTCGGAGGGGCCGCATCCGATGACGCGCCCAGCGCGCGTCATCGAATCCGGCCCTGCTTCTGGCCTTTCGGCTTTCCGTCTTTCGTCGTCATCCTGAGCGCACCGCTTATCGTCCTCGGGCATGCTCCTCGAGCGAAGCGACGCGTAGCGTCGCAGAAGGATCTGCGGTGGCGGCGTAACAACCAAACGTCCCCGGGCGCTCTTGCCTTTGTACTCCGCCTCACCTCGCCCTATACCCGGCTGCCGTATCGAACATGGCGACCACATTCTCCGGCGGTGTCCCCGCCTGGATCGCATGCGACGGCCCGAGGATGTATCCGCCGCCCTTCCCTAGCACGTCGATCCTCCGCCGCACCTCCGCCTCCACATCCTCCGCCGTCCCGAAGGGCAGCGTCGACTGCACGCTGATCCCTCCCTGGAAGCACAGCCGGTCGCCATACCCTCGCTTGAGGGCCTCGTCATCCATGCCCTTCGCGTCGAACTGCAGCGCCTGCAGCACGTCGATGCCCATGTCGATGAGCCCCGGCACCGCCTCCATCACCGCGCCGTCCGAGTGGTAGATGATCTTAACCCCGTGGTCATGGATGACCTTGTTCATCCGCGCGTGATAGGGCTTAAGGAACTCCTCCCACATCGGCAGCGACATCAGCAGCCCCTCCTGCCCGCCGATGTCGTCCGCCGTGAAGACGAGGTCGATCTCGCCGCCCGCCGCGGCCAACAGGCGGTCGAAGTGCGCCACGAAGAACTCCATCACGCGCCGCATGATCTCGTGCACGATCTCCGGATTCAGCGCGACATCCATCAGCATCCGCTCGAAGCCGCGCATGTACCACGCCGACTCGAAGATGTTGCCGTTCGCCGCCATGAGGCAGTAGTCGCGCTTCTCGCGAGCGCGGGCGATGGCGGCGGGAAGGATCGAGTAGTCGAACCAATCCGCCTGCGGCCAGGCGTGAGCGGCGACGTCGTCGACGGTCTCAGCGGCGCCCAGCGGATAGTGCGAGATCTCCCAGTACTCACCCGAGCCGTAGCTGATCGGATCGCGGCGCACGCCCCACATGTCGTACCCGGCCGCCAGCTCCGGTCCGATGTAGTCGGGGCCCACGCCGGCGATGTCGATGAGCGGCTCCAGGTACTCCCCGACGCTGATGCCCCTGGTGCGCGCGAGATACGCCTCAAGCTCGACGTAGGCGGGCGCATTGATCCCCGAGCAGACCATCGCGATCGGGACGCGATCGGTTTCTTGATGATCGAGCGCCAGGGCAACGCGCTCACGAGGACTTAGTTCCGGCTTCATCTTCGGCCTCCCCTTGCCTTTGTCTTTTTCTGTTTCGCCCTACGTCGTCATCCTGAGCGCACAACCGATCGCCCGCGGACGAACTCAACGAGCGAAGGATCTGCGGTGGCGGCGTGACAACCCATCGCCCGCGGATGCCTTCGCTTCTCGCTCTTGCTCTTCTGCCCTTAGATGTCATCCTGAGAGAGCAGCGCCCTTTGCTGCTCCGAAGGATCCCCGGCACCCGTCTCACCTGCCTTCCCTTACACCCTCACCGCCGTTCCTTCCTTCGCCGACGCGTATATCGCATCCGTGATCTTCTGCACCACCAAGACCTTCTCCAGTTCCGTCGCCGGCCTTCTTCCTTCCCTCACCGCCCCTGCGAAGTCCTCCAGGTGCGCGATGAACACGTTCTTTGCCTCGGCCCCATCCGACGACCACACCACCCGCGACTTTACCCCCTCCGCGGTATCGCCCTCGTCGAAAACGATCGCCGCGCCCGCATCGGTCAGGTGCAGGTGCAGGCTTCCCTTCGTCCCGCTGATGACCCACGCGCCCTCGCCCTCCGCGGGCATGTACTCGCCGCGCTCGTAGTGGATCACCGCCCCGCCCTCGCAGCGGACCAGGGCCGCCACGTGCGTCTCCGCATCCGACCCGGCCGCCACGTTCGCCTCATACACCGGCGGCACGGTCCACGTCTGCGCGAACACGGTCTCCGGCTTCAGCGTCCACCCCGCGACCCCGAGCACGTAGTCGAGGTCGTAGCAGCCCCAGTTCATCATGATCCCGCCGCCGTTGAGCGCCCGCCTCAGGCGCCACTCCGGCGGCGAGGTCTCCGGCGCCTTCCCGGCCGCGCTGATCGCCCGACATCGCACCATCCGTATCTCGCCCAGCGCACCCGTCGCGACGAACTCCGTCGCCGCCCGCGCCGATTCCATGAACCTCTGCCGCGAGCATCCGCACACCGCCACCAGATCGCCCCGCGCCTCGATCAGCTTCTCGGCCTCCGCCGCATTCATCGCGATGGGCTTCTCGATCAGCGCGTGCAGCCCGTACGCGAAGGCCTTCATCGCCAGCTCGCCCCGCACGTTCGTCGGCAGCGCGAGGATGACGGCCTCGACGGCCGGATCCTCCAGCAGTTCGCTGCCCTGCGCGTAGGTCTTGGCGACGCCATGATCCTGCGCCGCCGCCTCGACCCGCTCAGGGATGAGATCGGCCACAGCGACGACCTCAACGAGAGGGGACTGCGCGGCAATGCTCAGATGCACCCGCCCAATCACACCGCAACCGATGACTCCTATCGCTACCGGCTTCATCTCTATCCTCCGTCGTCTAATGCAGATTATGTTTTGTCATCCATGCCGCGCGCCGCCTCACTTCCGCCACAGCACACTCGTCGGCAGGGCGTGCAGCCGCGGTCCGAAGGGAATCGCCTCCGAGCCGCTGTACAACACCGCCCCTCGGCGGAAGCGCTTCCCCACCTGCTCTGCCAGGGCGCGCAGACCGTCGAAGTCGCCCGCACTTACCGAGGCGGCAGCCTTGACCTCGATGCCGACCACGTTCCCACCGCGGTCTTCGAGGACGACGTCCACCTCCCGCCCGGTCTGGAGCCGGAAGTGGAGGAGCTGCGGCCGGCCGCGCGTGAAGCTGCTCTGCTTGAGAAGCTCCATGATGACGAAATCCTCCAGCAGTGGTCCCACCAGGGCGCCGTCGGCCGCGATCTCCTCGCCCTCAAGGCCCAGCAGGTATGCCATCAGCCCGGTATCGCTGAGAAGGACCTTGGGCGACCTCACGAGGCGCCGGCCCAGATTCCCCGACCACGCCGGCAGCAGTTGCAGCAGGAACGTGGTCTCCAGGAGCGCCATGTATCGCTTCAGAGTGGACTGGGGCAGGCCGATGCTGCGCGATACTTCGGCGTAGTTGAGCAAGCCCGCCCCACTGGCCGCCAACAAGGACAGGAGCCGGGGCATGGCCGTCAGCCCTTCGATGTTGGCAAGGTCGCGCACGTCCCGCTGCAGGATGGTCGTGACGTACGAGGCGAACCAGGCCTGCCGGCGATGGGCAGCCGCACGCGTGAGCACTTCGGGGTACCCGCCGCGGAGGGCCCTCTGCAGAAGCGCCTTCCGGCTCTCGCCTGTGCCGGTCCCTGGCGACCAGTCGCGGGCCAGGAAGTCCTCGACAAAGTTGGCGCCACCACCCTCGATCTCGCTCTGCGAGAACGGCCACAAAGTCAGGTTCTCCATGCGTCCGGCCAGGGACTCGGCAAGGCGTGGCAGGAGCAGGACGTTGGCCGAGCCAGTGAGGAGAAATCGGCCTGGCCGGCGATCGCGGTCCACGGCCAGCTTGATGGCAGGGAATAACTCCGGCGCGTGCTGGATCTCGTCCAGAACGACGTTGCCCTCCAGCCCGGCGACGAACCCCGTCGGATCAGACTGGGCGGCGGCCAGCACCGTCGGATCATCCAGCGTCAGATACCGCGCCGGATGTGCGGTCGCTGCGAGGTGCCGGACCAGAGTGCTCTTCCCCGTCTGGCGCGCCCCGGTGAGGAGCACCACTGGGCTGTCGGCAAGGGCCTCCAGGAGTCGAGGGGTCAGTGAGCGTGTGAGCATAGCCGGAGGATAGCACCTTCATGCTTGTAATTCAACCACTCAGTGGTTGATTTTCAACCATATAGTGGTTGATTTTCAACTACATGGTGGTTGATTTTCATCCACGTACCGGGCGACCGCCCTTCCTACTTCCACACCCACTTCGTCATCACACCCACCCGCCGCACCGTCGTATCGGCATTCGGGTCGCCCAGGATGAAGAACCAGTCCGCGCCCTTCCTTGCCGACTGCCAGTAGGTGGCGAACACGTTCGTCCCCAGGTCCCCCGTCCTTACCGCCACCCCCAATCCACGCTCCGAGCTGATGTCGTAGTTGAGACGAAAGGTGTACCGGGCGAGGTCTACATCGGCGATCGTGGGGTCGGCGTAATCGCTGATCCGGCGCTCGTAGTTGAAGTCGGCGTAGCAGTTGCGGTGAAGGACGAAGGACTGGCTCGCCCCGTAGTCCTTGTACGCAGCCCCGCCCAGCTCCCCCCACGAGTAGCTCACGCTCCCTCCGCGATGAAGCTGCCCATCGCCCCACCAGTACGAGAACCCCATGGTGTGGTCGGTGTTAGGCGGATGCTCGCTCCAATTGGCGCCCACGTACATCCCGTCGCCATGCCGCCGGTTGGCCCATCCGCCCACGCTATAGTCGCTGTGGAACAGGCTTCCGTCGGCGTGATCGTAGTGGTCCCAGTTCAGCGACGCGCCGTAAGACTTGAGCCGGCCCTTCTTAGGATTGGCGTTGAGATTGGCGTTCAGGTACGGCCCGCGCAGGTCCGTCTCAGGCACGTATCCGTCCATCGGCGAATACAGCGCGTCCACCGTCTGATACCCACCCGAAAACCCCCAACGCCCCTGCCCGGGGTACCAGCCCAGGTCGAGCCCGGTCGATGCGCCGCCCGGCAGGCCGGCGGTCGAACTTGCGGAGTATCTGGCCGACACGTACTCGCTCGTTCTGCCATGCGTGCGTCCCCAGCCCGCGCTCCCTTGCCAGGCCTGGTTATTCGGCAGGCCATCCTGCTCGGTGGCGACGTATTGCCCGCCCACGCTCCACTCGTCGTTGAGCTGCTGGCGGATGTTGGCCGCCGTGTCGCTGCGCTTGCCGAAGCTCATGGTCTGCAGCAGGCCGACATCCGTGTGCCCGGTCTTGCCGAAGACCTTGACCCCCAGGTCCAGATTGTCGATCCGCCGCGAGTAGAAGAGCCTGCTATCTGGCATGAACCCGCCCCCGGTCGAGAAGAACGGCCGCCGGTCGTCGTAGTACTGCTCGCTGTAGGAAAAGCCGATGGACTGCACCTCTTCCTCGATGTTGCTGTAATCCGGCGTGACCGTGGCCAGGCCCGTCAGCCCGTTGGGGAACGCGTGGCTCACGTCGACGCCCAGGTGGGCGCGAGTGCTGCCCTCCCGCCACTCCGTCTGCATGGTCGGCATGACCACGACGGGTTTGCGGAGGGTGGGGAGCGTGAGGCCGATGATGTGGGCGAACTCCTTGCTGTCGATGGATTGCCCCATGTCAGGCCAGTAGCACGACTTGCCGGTGGCCGGGATGCTGCGGGCGACGATCAAGGCCATCTCCGTCTGGCCTTTCGGATAGCGCAGCATCCCCCACGGGATCGCCGCCTCCGCTGTCCATCCATCGCTGACCCTCTTCGCCCCGGCGGACCAGTCGCCGCGCCACTCGATCTTTGCGTCGCTGCCGCCCGGAAGGTCCTCGGCCATCGTCCCCAGCGGGTTGATGGTAAAGGTGAACAAGCCGCCCAGCTTGTAAGTGGGGTCAAGGGCGATCGTAATGGTGTCATCCGACCCCACCGACCCGTTGCGCTTGGTCTCCGCCGCACGGATCTCGCCGGGTGAGGTGTCGTGCATGTAGGCGGCGAAATAGAGGTGGCCGCCGTCGACGCACAGCCAGATTTCCGTGCGCTGCTCGGGGGCGCGGTTGTTGTTGGCATCCCAGAACCCGTCGTCGTGGTAGGCGTTCTGCCAGCACGGGTCGGAGATGTCGCCATCGATCTTAGGCGGCGTCGCAGCGACTGGGAGGCGGATCACCGGCGCCCGATCCCACCCGCTCTTGCTGCGGTCCACACCCCGCTCGACCACGACCGCCGGCGTCCCGGCCGCGAGGACAACCGCCGCCAGCAGGCCCAGCGCGACCAACGGGATGGCTCGCCTCATTACCGTCTCTTCATTACCCTCTCTTCACGCCAACCCCGCCCGCCGCTATCCCCCCACCGCCTTCACGACGACGTTGTCGATATAGGCCACCGACCCCACCGTCGCGTTGCTCACGAACCCCAGCCAGTGCAGCTCCCCGAACTCGCCCCCGATGCACGCAAGGTCTTTGAACACCTGCGGTGCCTGCCCCGCCACGTCGATCGTCAGCGTGAACGTCCTCGCCGCCTTCCCCAGCGCGCACTCGACCTCCACATGCACCCACTGCCCCACCGGTATCCGCCCCAACACCTTGCCCCCGACCGACAGATTCCCCGTCGGTCCATCGAAGCTCACCATCGGCCCGACGTTGCCGGGATACGGGGTCACATCGCGCCACTCGGTATAGATCTGGGCGGTATTCCCGAGCCACAGGTCGAAGGCCTC
>PMZA01000263.1:278-14107 GCA_003170595.1 Armatimonadota bacterium | reverse complement strand
CCAGGCACTGGATGCCTGGGCGTTTTCACAAGCAGGTAGGGGTGGCGCAATCCATGGGGGCAGCAAGGCGAGAAATTGTGGCCGGAAGCCAGGCGGTGCGGTTCAGCGGCGCGGAGGATTCTGCCGTCGACCCCGTGGCGCGGATGGCCCGCTATGCCGCGGCGGCAGTGGCCCTGGTGCTGATCGGCGTGCTGCATGAGATCCCGCGCGTCGATGGACACCGCGTGCGTCCGGGGACGACCGTGGCGCAGGCGCTAAGTGAGCGCGGCACCTACGAGAAGTACTGCGGGGATGAGGTGGACGTGGCGGGAGTGGTGCTGCGAAGGTGTGGCGGCCTACCGCCCGCGGTGACCGTGCGCAAGCGAACGATGGGCGTCGATCACGCGATGGGCTGGGGCGAACGGGCGAAGATCGGCCGCGGATCGGATGTGCGTGAACCCGCGCAGGAGTTCCTCACCCAGAGCGATGATCCCGACGATGGCGTGACCACCACGACCACGCGGTATGTCCTCGGATCGATCAGCGGCAAGCAGGCCGACCGCGAGCAAGTGACGGTCGCCCCGGCGAAGGTGACCCGGATCGCCCTGACCTTCGACGACGGCCCCCACACCAATCAGACGCCGCAGTACCTGAAGCTGCTTGCGGCGTACCACGCGCACGCGACGTTCTTCGTGCTCGGCGACTGCGCGATCGGGCTATCGGGGCTGATCAAGAGGGAGATCGCCGAGGGGCACGAGATCGGCATCCATAGCTGGAGCCATCGGTCGTACGCGGGGCTGAGCACCGAGCAGATACGATCGGACCTGAACCGGTGCCAGGCGCTGCTGAACAGGATGGGCGTCCCGCGAGTGCGATGGATGAGGCCGCCTTACGGGGCGATCAATGCGCGGGTGAGGGCCGCGATCGTCAGTCGCGGGTACCACGTGGCGCTGTGGGATGTGGATACGAATGACTGGCAGAAACCGCCGGCCGGGACCATCGCAAGCCGGATCATGCGCGGGATCGGCGACGGGAATGTCATCCTCATGCACGACGGCGGCGGGGATAGGAGCCGGACGATCGCGGCTCTGGGGATGGCGCTGCCGAAGCTGCACGAGCGGGGCGTGCGGATGCTGACGATGTCGCAGCTCAAGGGCCTCGAACCCGCGCCGCCGACCTCGCTGGTCGTCGCCGAGGAAGCCGGGAAGACGAAGCTCACGGTCGTGCGGGTGAAGGTGACGGTGGATGGGCGGGCGATCGATCCGCCGCCCACCACGGCGAAGAGCGAGGGCCAGGTGTTGGTGGCGGCCGGGGCGGTCCTGAGGGCTGCGGGCGTCGAGTGCACGTGGGACAACAAGTTTCAGACCCTCAACGCCAAGACCCCGGCGGGCGAGATTGTGCTGCGCGCCAACAGCAGAAGGTTCACCCTTGGCGGCGTGGATGCGCTGGCCACGGCGTCCGCCATCGAGTATGAGGGCGAACTGCTGGCGCCGATCGGGCTCGTCGTGAGGCTCCTGGACGCGAAGTACGTGATGGAGAAGGACGGGAGCATCACGATCACGACCACGAAGGCGAAGTGAGGGCGGCGCGCGGGATTAGTCGCGGCGCTCTTCGGGACTGGTCTTCCTCAGCTTGTCGGTCCACCAGGTATCGTTGCGGCCCGTGGCTGCCTGCGGCGCACCGTGCCCCTGGATGACCAGCTTCTCCTCGACCAGACGCAGCCAGGACGCGCTGGGATCAACCAGGCGAATGCTCAGCAGCGCCGTCTCGCCCGGCAGCAGGCGGACGAAGACGAGCGGGCGGCCCAGGGCGTAGGCGTCGTCGCTGAAGTGGAAGGGCACCTCGCAGGTGCGCACGGGAGCAACGCCCGGGGCGAAGCGGAGGATGTTCGCTAGCAGCGGCTCGGCGCGGACCTCGGTCTGAAGAGTGAGGATGCGGCGGGAGTTGTTCGAGACGACGAGGGTGCCTTCGGTGCCCCTGATGAAGGGCTTGTAGGCGACCTGGGCGCCGGAGCTGACCGAGGCGAAGGGCGACTCGCTGGGCGAGACAACTGGTGTGGCGGAGGAGAGTTCGCGCATGACCTCGAGCCACGCGGGCGTGCCGGCGGCGGGAGTCCAACGAGCGAAGATGCCGGTCGACCCGCAGTAGAGCAGCGAGGCCGCGGCCCGTGACCAGACGGCGAGGTCGGCCTTCGCGGTGGGCGAGCCGTCGCCAACGGAGAGGTCGGCCCAGGCGACCGGGAGACCGATGCCCGCCTCGCGAAGCTGGCCGCGAAGGGTGAGGGAATCGAAGGAGTGGTCGAGGTTGGCCCAGAAGGTCGGGGCCTTGTCGTCAAATCCCTGCGCACGGGCCTGCGCGACGGCCACGGCTGGCAGGCGCGGCGGTGTGGCGGCAACGCAGGCGAGACGCATCCAGCAGAGCTTCAGCGCGGCCACGTCAGCCGAGTCGGCGGTGAGGCCCTGCGGTCCCGAGGTCGTGTGGAAGGGCCCGGCCGAGAGCATCCAGCCGGCCTTCTTCACCGCTTCGTTGGTGGAGAGGGCTAGGGACCCGGCCGCCCAGTCGGAGGACGGCCCCCAGATGCAGGCGATGTGAATCCAGCCTGCGGAAGGCGCGGCGGCCAGGGCGGCCAGGTCGGCCGCGGAGCCGTAGGCAAACCCCTCAGGGCCGAGATGCACGGCGCCGGCCTTCATCCATAGCGCGGCGGGCGCGGCGACGATGCTGACCGGCTGGGTGAGCGCGGCGGCGAGGTCCTCGGGCGTGGCCGAGGCCGAGAGGAAGACGCCGAAGGCCGGGTAGGACGGCTTGACGGCGAGGCGCAAGGGCATCGAGCACTCCTGGCCGCCGGCGGCGAAGGTCAGCTTGGTCCAGACGTCGCCCGCCCAGAAGCTGGTGAATTGCGGGCGGATGGTGATGGTCTTCTGGGAAGCGATCGGCCAGTGCACGGGCGGGATCCACGCGAAGGGCGGCCCCTGAAGGGTGCTCGATAGCTCCATCGAGTCGTCCGCGGCGTTGAAGGCCTCAGCCTTCAGTTCCTCGCGACGACCGCGGAGGGCGTCGGCCTCGGGGCTGAGGATGATGCGGACGCTACCGGCTGAACCCTGGAGCCGCTGCTCCGTACCGACCTTCACCGCGCGGGCGTCGAGGAGGCCGCCGGGCTGCCAGTCGAGCGGGAGGGCCTGCGGGACGACGCAAGGTGAGCCGAGGACCTCCGGCGACGGGGCGTTCCAGGCGTCGACGGTCGGCTCGCCCAGCCGCCACTCGTCACCGGCGAGGGCGCCGAGGTAGAGACCGGCGCCGGTGGGACGTCCGATCCACAGGTCGACCTGACGGGTCGTCGGGCCGGCGGGAAGGGTCAGCGCGGCGACGGCGTCGGCGGGGCAGCTACCGACCAGGAGCGGGCCGGTGCCTTTGAGGTGCGCCGCCTGCACGTGGAGGAGGAGGCGGGGCTTGTCGATCAGAGCGGCGGGAAGGGCGGTCGCCAGACACTGAATCCCCTGAGGGCCGACCACGTCGAAGGGCGCGGACATGCCTGCCACGGGCGCTCCGTCGGGACCGACGACGGCCCAGGCACCTGTCGAGGGGCCAGCGGCCCCAGATGAGGCGCAAGTCAGTGTGAGAACAACGAGAAAGGCTGCAACGGCGAGACGCTTCATTTACCCTGCAACTCCTGCCAGATATCGGATATGCCGGCCCTTGCGGCCATGGCGGAATACACATTGAGCCAACCGATGACGACGGCGATGACCCCGAGGATGGTGACCACGAGGCCGATCGCGCCGATGGTGAGAAAGCGATTCTGCTGCAGCTTGCCAGCGGTCTGCTCGCGGGCGTCGTCGGCGAGATGGCGCAGGCCTTCGTCGAGGCGGCCGGCCTGGAAGGCGGTGGCGAGGGTGCTGCGCTGGTTGAAGGTCAGGAAGGGCAGCCCGGCGGAGATGTCCTCGATGCGCGCGCCATGACGGACCGCCTCGCCCGCACCCCGGACGGCGGCGGCGAGGACGACGTTGCCGGTGGCGTCGGCGGCGAGAGTCAGCCCCTCGCCCGGGTCGACGCCGGCGTGAAGGAGCGACCCCAGCGCGCGGAAGAAGCGGAGGCCGGCGGCGCGCATCTCGAAGGTGCGGGCGACTGGCACATAGAGGATGAGGCGATCGCGGAGGGGGCGGTTATGCGGCAGCGACCAGAAGATCCGCGAGCCCAGCCAGAGCGCGAACAGGCTGACCAGCACGGGCAGGAGGCGGGTGAGCATGAAATGGACGTACCAGTGAAGGCCGAAGGCCGGGTCGATGATCTTGGGGAAGAAGGGGATCAGGACGCTGAGGACGATGACGAAGGTGTAGTAGGTGCGGGCCAGGATGAGCCAGATCAAGCCCTTGTGGATGCGGCTGTACCAATCCTCAAGCTCGGAGCATATGCCGGGCCAGTCACCGCTGCGCTCGGCGGCGCGGAGGAGGCCGGCGTCCTCGGGCGGGAAGAGCTGCGGATACCGGGCCAGGCCCTCGGCGAAAGACCCGCCGGCGGCAAGCTCGGGGGCGAGTTCCCCCATGACCTGCCGGAGCACAGGCGACGGCGCGCGCTGGCTGAGAGCAGCGGCGGCCTCGTGGGCAGTAATGCCCGCGGAGAGAAGCTGGCCGAGCTGGTGGTAGAAGTTCGACATGTGCCCCGGCCAGGGACGGAGGACGAGGAGCACGGGGAGGATGCGCTGGCGCTGGGCGGACGGCACCTCGACGCGCTCGCGGCCGGCCCGGAGCGGCTGGGGGCCCACGTAGTCGACGTGCCAGCCCTGATCGGCGAGGGACTTGAGGGCGGCAAGGCGAGTCGGCGCATCGAGGGAGCCGCTGCGCGTCTGCCCATCATCGGTGCGGGCGCTGTAGTAGAACTGCATGGCTTACGCGAGCCCCTTGGTGCGGGCTCAGCTAGGCGAAGGACCTAGAGGCCGGCTTTGCCGATGTGGCCGCTGACGCAGGTGGCGAACTTGACCGCCGTGATCTGGTCGATGGCCTTGGCGCCGAAGACGTTGATGTTGACGTAGATGGGGCCGCGCCAGAAGTAGACCGAGGTGACACCGCTGGCGCTCGTCATGATCCCACCGCCGCCGGAGGTGTTGACGGCCTTGATCGACTTGATGCCCGCGGTGTTCTCTTTGTAGAGGGCCTTGGCGTGGGCGGCCGAGTCGAGCTGCATGACATCGACCATCGTCTTCTCGGCGCCGTTCTTGTACATCGCCTGCGCGGCGGCTTTCATGCCGTACTTCTTCATGCGCTCGACGTCGCCGTCGTAGAGCTTGAAGAGGGCCTGGATGCCGTAGGCGCTGCGGAGAGTGCCGGCGACGACGTTCCAGTTCTTGACCTCACCGCTCTTGGGGAGCAGGTTCTCAACTTTGATCGCGGCGAAAGCCAGAGCAACCAGCAACAGCGCCGCGGCGGGAATCCATCGGGCGAGCTTCATTTTCGTACGTCCTCCTGAGATGGCCGGGCCCCGAAGGGCCTAGCTGGTGTGCTTGGTCTCGTCGTGCTTTTCGTCGAGATCGGTGGCCCGCTTGATATCGTCCATCGCTTCACTCGACGACTTGCGGAACTCATGCAGCCCCTGACCGAGACTGCGCATGAGTTCGGGAATCTTCTTCCCGCCGAAGAGAACGAGCACGATCAGAAAGATAACTACTAACTCCTGCGTGCCTAGTCCGAACACTTAACCGACCTCCGCAAAACACAACGACCCGGGAGGAAGCTTGCGCTACCCTACCTGAGTCTCTAGAACGTCCATGTGGGCCCTATCGTTCGGTCCAAGACCAAGCTGGCTGGCCGAGAGGATGTAGCCGGCGTTGGGGGTCATGGGGCTCATGCCGCGGCGCTTGCGCTCGATATCGATGAGTTCGAGGCCGATGGCGTCGGCGGCGACCATGTTCTGCGTGACGATGAGGGCGCCGCAGGGCCAGACGGTGTCCGGCCGGCCGCCGGGTCCCTGGTCGAAACATCCGCTGATGCAGTCGCCGATGATGAGCCTGGTCTTGCTTTGGATGACCGGGACGTCGGCGAGCTGGGCGCAGGCGGGGTTGCAGTTGCCGCCGTGGAGGTCGCCGGGATTGGCGACGGTGCCGTAGTGATTCTTCATGCTGAAGGTGATGCCGCAGCCGTGGTTTTTGACGATCGGCACGTTGATGAGGACCGTGGCGGTCTGGGTGAGGATCTTGGTGAGGCGGATGCGGATATCGCGGTGCTGGAGCCAGTCCTCGTAGGCGCCGTCGGTGCCGTAGCAGCGGACGCCGGGACCGTCCCTGTTCATCTTGAAGCCGGAGCGCGACAGCTCGCCGGAGTCGCGCTCGTAGATGATGATGTTCTCGGGGACGACGCCCACGCCGGTGAGGCGCTGGACGATGGCGGCGACGAGGACGGGGTGGGTGTAGATGAGGCCGCTGATGCAACTGGCCTTGATGGCGACCACATCGGCCGGCTTGGCGACCTGTTGCCAGGCCTTCGCCGGATCGGTGACGCCGAAGACGTGCTTCATGCCCGCGTCGAGGCAGGCGAAAATGGCGTCCTGGGGCACGGTCTGCTCGGTGGTGGCCAGCTTGGCGTGGCGAAGAAGCGCGATGGGGACCTTGGCGCCGGCATCGCCGTGGGTGGCGACGGCGGGCGCTGCAGCGGCAGCCGGGGTCACCGGCGGAGCGGCGGGAGCGGGCGCTGCGGCCTGCGATGTGCCCTGCTTGCACGAGGCGAGAAGCGCGGCGGCTCCAAGGCCGACGCCGACATTACGGATGAAGGTACGGCGGGGCAGTTCCCCTTCCCTATTCGGCACTCTGATCTCCTCCAGTCGAGGCTTCTTCCGGTGTTTCCGAGGGAGGCGCCGGGGCCTCTGTGAGCGACTGCACTTTAACACCGACGAGGCATTTCTGCACCTCTTCGCGCTCGAAGAGGCACGCGCCGAGGCTGGTGGCGTTGGCCGCACCGGCGGCCGTGGCCCAGCGGAGGCGATCGGCCAGACCTCGGCCCTGGACGATAGCTGTGGCAAAGCCGGCCGTGAAGGCATCGCCGGAGCCGACGCCGCCGACATAATCGATCTCCGGAGGCGTCACCCAGTACACCTCGCCGGCCCCGTTGGCGCCAAGCGCGCCCTGCTTGCCGAGGGTGATGACGACGGTCTCGACGCCCTGGGCGAGGATTTCCTTCATCGCCTCGACGAGGCCCTCGGGGATGGACAACTGCCGCCCCATCAGGCGCTCCATCTCGAAGATGTTGTGCTTCACGACCGTCGGGCGGGCAGGCAGGACCCGGCGGAGAACGTCATCGCGGGCGTCGACCATNNGACGGGGACGTGAGCCGCATGGCAGGCCTCGGTGAGTTCGGCGTAGAGATCGAGGGCGACGCCGCGGGGGAGGCTGCCGGAGAGGATCGCCAGCTTGGCCCGGGCGATCATCCGCGGCCAGCGGCGGAGGAGGGTGTCGACCTCCGAGGGGGTGACCAGGGGGCCGACCTCGTCGACCTGGGTCTGCGCCCGCGAGGTGCGGTCGATGATGTTGATGCAGACGCGAGATTCTTCGGCGATGTGGACGAACGCCGGGTGGGCGTCCAGGGCGTTCATTTCCTGCTCGATAAAGCGAGCGGCGAGACCGCCGGCGAAACCGGTGATGGCGACTTTGGCGCCAAGGGTGCGGAGAGCGCGGGCGACGTTGATACCCTTGCCGCCGGAGACGACGCGGGAGCGGCGAGGATGGTGATACTGGCCGAGGCCGAAGTTCTCGACCTCGTAGGTGCGGTCCACACCCGCGTTGGGGCACAGGCACAGGATCATGATTTCGGCACGGGCAAGGGCATGGGCCGCGCAACAGGGCCAAGAGAATTATACCACAAGCGGAAGGGAGGGCTGGAGTGGTGGGCGGGGGGTGAGTTATAATGTAGCCTACGTTGAGTGGGCTAAGAACATGACGCAGGTCGCAACGATACGGCCACAACCTCCAAGGCAGGCGTTCCTCCAGGGGAAATCCTTCTTCGCGGCGCCGCTGGTGCTCACTTGGGCGACGGTGCTGCTCATCTTCGCCAGCGGTGGGTCGGCCGCCGAGGCACTCCTCATCGCCTACGCGATCATCGCGGCGATCATGGCGCTCTCGTCGTCGGTGGCGGGTCTGGCCATGCTGGTGATGGTGGCGTCGATCGACGGAATATCGAAGGGCGTGCTGCCAGGCTGGTTCACCCTCCTCTTCAAGGACGCCATCCTGTGGCTGCTCATCTTCCGGTGGGCTGCGAACAGGATGAAGGGCAATAAGTCGGAAGCTGCCAGGCTGTCGACTACGATGATCCTCGTCGTCTTCGTGCTGTGGGTCCTGGTCGAGACGGCGAATGTCACGACGAAGAGCCCGATCATCGCGCTGGCCGGGATGAGAAGCTGGCTGGGCTGGGTCCCCGTGTTCGTGCTGGCCTACGATGATGTGCGGACCCGCAAGGACATCCTCCTTCTCTTCGTGACGATGGTGTTCGGGGCGGCCGCGGCCGGCCTGTATGGGGCGATCCAGCAGCATATCGGGTACGAGCACCTGGTCGCGATCAGCAGTAACTTCGCCTACACCGCGCGGCTCGGGATCAGCGGCGGCGTCTCGCGGGCGATGAGCACCCTCCCCCACCCCGGCATGTTCGGGCACTACATGGCTACGATGATGCCGATGGCGCTGGCTCTCGCCATGGCGCCGATGCTCAAGGGGCGGACGAGGCTGTGGTGCGTGATCTCGGCCCTCTTCATCACGCTCGGCGCGGTGGCCAGCGGCGGTCGCACGGCGGCGGCGACGCTGATGGTGTCCACGGGCGTGGTCATCCTGGTGGCCCGGCAGGCGAAGATGGTCGTTGCCGGCGTCGTGGTCCTCGGCATCCTGGCCTTCGTGATCACTCAGGTGGCGGCGCCGGAGTCGGTGGACCGGATGCAGACGGTCTTCCACGGCGAGAGCACGCTGGCGCGCATGCTTACGCCCATGAGCCGTGGGTGGCAGACGGCGGTGGAAAACCCCTTCGGGGTGGGCGTTGCGACGGGCTTCGCCTTCGGGCGTGCGGCGGCGCTGCTGGGTGGCGGGGCCCTTGGTGGAGGCCTTGGTGGAGGCCTTGGCAGCGAGGGCAGCGGCCTGGAGCTGGACAAGTCGGCGCGGGGGATGGTTGAGGGCGAGTTCGGGCGAGCCTTCCGGGAGCTGGGCTTCCCCGGCGGCTTCCTGCTCATCTACCTGGTGTTGCACATGCTGGTCAAGGGCTTCAACGCGCTGTCCCGGGCGAAGCCTGATGAATGGCGATATGTTGGAGCGGGGCTGTATGGAGTGATGGTGTCCGGCATCCTGGGCCTGTTCGTCGGCCCGGCGTTGTACCTGATGCCCGTGGCCGCGCTGTTCTGGATGGCCTTTGCGGGGCTGCTG
The DNA here is from genome assembly GCA_003170595.1 of Armatimonadota bacterium. Lineage (GTDB taxonomy): Bacteria > Armatimonadota > Zipacnadia > Zipacnadales > FEN-943 > FEN-943. The sequence goes on along the minus strand of PMZA01000263.1, from coordinate 4,746 downwards.
CGACTGGCGGAGCCTGAGCCTGAGCCGGTCGGCGAGGCTGTTGCGGCGGCGCCCGCGGCGGCTGCGGCAACGGCCGCGTAGTCGTGACCGAAGGCCCGCAGGTCCACCGGGTGAGGTCCCCTAACGATGCTGGACAAGCTGCTACATCTTCTGCACGGCCTGCCGCCGGACCTGGTGGTCGCGGTCATCTCGTCGGTGCCTGTGGTTGAGCTGCGCGGAGGGGTGCCGGCGGGCGTGTTCCTGCTGCACCTGCCGCTGTGGCGTGTGTATGTGGTGGCGGTGACCGCGAACATCCTGTGCGTGACGCCGATCCTGCTCGGGTTCGAATGGGTGACCGGGCATCTGCAGGATAAGCCCCTGGTGGGGCCGATCCTGCGGTGGGCGCTCGAGCATGCGGAGAAGAAGAAGGCCTTCGTCGACAGGTACGGGATGTGGGCGCTGACGCTGTGGTTCGCGATGCCGGTGCCGGGCTTCGGGGCGTGGAGCGGCGTGCTGGTCGGGCCGCTCGCGGGGCTGTCGTTCTGGCGATGCCTGGCGGCCTTGGCGATCGGGACGGCCACGGCAGGGGCGATCGTGTCGGGGTTGGTGGCGGGCGGCGTGTTGGTGATGAAGTAGGCGGNNCGCGGCAGAAGGCGCCGCTTTCTCGCGAGGAACGGTGGAGGAGGACAGGACGTTGGCGCCGCGGGTGAAGGGCTGGAGGCGGACGGCGGGTTAGTAAGTCTCCACGGGTACGACGGGGCCGAGGTCGAGGAGTTCCACGTCGTCATACCAGATGGTCCCCGTTGTCCAGCGCAACTGGAAAGTGAAGGTCGCGAACACCGCCTGCGGATCGGTGATGAACACGAAGCGGCGCTGCAGCCAGTCGAAGGTCCCCAACGGTAGCGTGGGCTCTAGCTCGTAGGTGTACGCCCGGCGCTCCTGGCCGCCGTCCCGCGAGCTGACGTACATCATCATGATCGGGCCGGTGCCGCCGGTCGCCACCTCTTCCCCCTTCACCCACCAGCGGACCATGTAGCGGCGATTCGGCTTGATGTTGTGCGCGTCGTCGGGATGGCCGACGAACTGGTCCGTCGAGAACTGGACGTAGGTGATGTCGCGCATGTCGGCGTTATGGATGCGGACCGAGCGGGCGCCGGAATGCTTGACCGCCTCGTCCATCGTGAGGGAGGCCGTGTGCCCCATGCCCTTGTACTGCTCGCGGGTCGGCATCCAGGACGTCGGGGCGCGGCCGGGTGGGGTGAGGTCGACCTGGCACCAGTCGGCCGCCAGGATCGCCGGATCGAGGTCGCGCCATTCCTCGAAGCTGCCGTTGACGATCAGGTTCTGATCGCCCGCGGACGGGACTGCCAGGGCGAGGAAGAGTAGGGCCGGAAGGTGGATCATGGTCGCGTCACCGCCCCGAGGCGGACGCTCTTGACGACCATGTGCTGCGTCGGAATACTCCCCGGATCGCGGCCCCAAAGCTCGATCGTGTTGACCTCGCCGGGTTTGATCAGCGGATAGAGGTTGACCTGCATGATGTCGCCGTAGGGGTGGAGGAAGAGGTTGTAGGCGATGGCGCGGCCATTGACGACCACCTGGTAGACCCACTTGTTCGCGACCTCGAACTCGAGGAAGACGTCGCGGTTCTTGTAGGAGGCTGGGACGGCGACCTGGGTCTCAAGATGGCGGCCGTCGGCCTCGAGGGGGAGGGTGGCCGGGGCGAATTTGCGGTTGTCGGAAAAGAGCTTCCAGCCGGAGGTGAGGTCGATGGGGTCCTCGAGATTCTCCATCGGGAAAGCGACCATCTGACCGATGTAACCGCCGCGGCCCTCGGTGGCTTCGACGAGAACGCCGAGAGAGTTGTCGCCGGGTTTGAGGACGGACGTCGCGTCGAGGACGTCGAAGTTGGCCCAGGGATGGCCGTTGTAATCGCCGACACGCTTGCCGTTGACGAAGACCGCCGCCTTCTCGAGGAAGACCGGGTAGTCGAAAGATGCGAAGCACAGGAGGACGCGGTGTCCCGACCACGTCGCCGGGACTCGGAAGGTGCGGCGGTAGAGGCCGATGCCCTTCGCCGCGTAGCCCATCTCATCCCAGAAGCCGTAGGAGACGTCCTTCCACGGCGCGGCGTCGGTGGGTTCGGTGAGCCAGGACAGGTCGTCCTTAGCGCGGGCGTCCGCCTGACGGAACTTGAAGGAATCCATGACGACCGAACCGGATGGAGGCAGCGGCGGGGCGGAAGGCTTCGCGACGACGACGCGTGTCTCGTACTTGCGCTTCACGGCGAACCAGTGATCGACCGCGTCGAGGAGGCCGGGGCGGTCGACCGCGAAAGCGCGGAACTCGTTGGCCGGGAACTCGGCGATCGGGACGCGGACGGAGCCGTCCTGATACGTGAAGGCCGCGTCCTGACCTGAGACGAGGTCGACGACGCGGGCGGGCCTCGCCGCGAGCGGGAAGGTGAGGGTGAGGTCCTTCGCCGTGCCGCGGCCGGAGTTCCAGGCCATGACCCAATCCTGCAGGCCGTTCTTCGTGATCAGGCGGCGGACCCAGACGTCCTCGCTGTCGATGTCGGCCTGGCGGGTGAGGCCGAGGCCGGTGAAGAGGTCGCTCAGGAAGGTGGTCTGCACCGTGCCGTTGAGGGAGACGCCGTTGCCGGCGCGGTCGGACATGCTCCGCCAGAAGGAGGAGGCGAGGATGATGACCCGGCCCTTGCCCAGTCGGCGCATACCTGCCGCGACCGTGCCGTCCTCCCAATGCGCGAGGGCGACGCCGTCGCCGTCCTTGGGTTCGAGCGCGACGGCTCCCTCGGCGAGGTGGTTGACGCCCATCCAGTTGACCGCGATGCCGTTGCCGTTGAAGGTCATGCCGCCCATATGCCTGAGGAGCGGGTTGTCCGGGACGACGGTGACGTGCATGTTCTCGCGCTCGCCGAGGACCTTGAAGCCGGAGAGCTTTTCGATGGGCCAGGCGTCGGCGTCGAGGGAGGTGTGGCGGCCGGTGACGTTGGTGGCGATGAAGGTGCCGCCCCCGCGGACATAGCGGTCGAGGGCGGCGAGGAGGGTATCGTCGAGGACTTGGGTGCCGGCGTCGAAGATGACCGGATAGGCGTCGGCGAGGCCGGCCTGGACTTCCGCCTCGCTCACGTAGACGTTCTGGAAATGGGCGGCCTGGAGGCTGCTGCGGCCGATGTCCCAGTCATCGGCGGAGGCGGTGTAGGGGAAGTAGTTGTCGCTGCGGGCGGTGCGGAGGACGGCGATGGGCGGCTTGGCCCAGGTCATCTTGCCACAAAGCTCGAAGAGGCGGGCATTCTTGGTGAACCAGCCGGTCTTCTCCTCGATGCGCATGCAGTCGAGGGCGTCGTAGTAATAGTTGTGGTGGCCGGAGGCGTCGAGGAGCATCCAGGCCAGCTCGCGAGAGAGGCCGGGCGGGTCGGAGGTCGTGCCGCCCTCCTCGGAGGTCATGTAGGTGCCGAGGACGTCGCCGATGCCCGCCCACCAGGGCATGTAGGAGGAGCCGCCGCCGGTGAAGTGGATGGCGGAGATGCCGAGGTCGCGCTTGAGGCCGAGGAAGTGATCCCAGAACTCGCGGCAGCCGCCCGGGCAGAACATGAAGGGCGTGTCGGGATCGGACGCGCGGGCGAAGGTGGCCTCGCGTCGCCAGCCGAGGATGAGCTTCTCGGCCGACCAGTCGCGGAGGTCGACGAAGCGGGCGTTGCGGGCGCGGCCGAGGTAGGGATAGCGGCGCGGCTCGTCGGTGGTGAGGAAGACCGGGCCGCGGATGAGACCATTGCCGACCTTGAGGACGAGGACATTGCGGCCGGGGCGGAGGAGGGTCGTGGCCTTGAAGGCGATGGGGCCCGCCCAGACGGTCTTCGGCTTGATCGGGCCGAGGTAGGCGTCGTTGAGGAAGACGTCGACGGGCTGGCTGGACATGTCGCCGACCTGGGCGACGATGTAGACCTGCTTGCCGGGATTCCGGGCGAGCCAGGCGGAGGGGTCGAACTCCTTGCGGAACCAGGCGACGGTGGACTTGCCGTCGCGGAGGTCCTTGTCGCGCGAGGAGCCGAAGAGGAAGAGCTGCTTCATGGACGGCGCAAGCGCCGTCTTAGTCCAGTCGTCGGTGGGGACGTAGTCGGACTTGTACCAGCCGTCGGTCTCGGCGGAGGGGCTGTCCTGGCGCCACAGCCAACCATCGAGGAGGTTGAGGGTGCCGTCGTTGAAGTCGCCGAAGAACTCGAACTGCGAGGGGATCGTCACCTCGTCCCACGAGCGGAAGTGGTGCTCGTCGTCGAACCAGCGCTTGCCGAGGGAGGCGAGGTCGAGGTGGCGGGTGTCGCGCAGCCACTTGCGGAAGGCGGCCTGGCCGGCGGGGTCGTAGTCCATGAACTCGGTGCTCTCGTGATGGAGGCCCATCTCGTCGCCGGGATGACCTCCGCCGACGGTGCGGAAACAGGCGAGGTCGTCCCCGGCGGTCTTGTGGAGGG
>PMZA01000263.1:0-251 GCA_003170595.1 Armatimonadota bacterium | reverse complement strand
AGGTAGGCGCCGGACATGGCGGACTCAGGATTCCAGCCGCTGATGCAATAGGGATCCCACCCGATCACGTCGCGCGGGAAGCGGTTGCGCATCCACCAGGGCGCGCCGTACATGCCGAGGTGCTCCATGACGGGCATGCCCCGGGAGGTGGCGTTGCGGACGACGCACTCCAGGGGGAACATGTGGGGCGCGCCGTCGGCAAGTTCATCGAAGACGAAGTAGGGCGTGAAGCAGGCGGCGCCGAAGTGGAA
>PMZA01000431.1 GCA_003170595.1 Armatimonadota bacterium | reverse complement strand
TGGAGGGGCCGAATAGGGTGGCGTCCCGAAGGGATGCCAGGTCCCCTATCCGGCCCGCGCTTTAGTAACGTTGCCAAAACCTTGTCATCCTGAGCGAAGCGAAGGACCTGGGCTATCCCTTCTCTCGCCTCGTCTCATCCTTCGCGTGGCATGCGACCCGGAGGTGATTCGCCTTCGCCGCGGCCAGAGCCGCCGTAGGCGGCGTGGGAGGTCCGGAGGGACAGGTTCCTCCGGCAGGGGGTGCAGGGGGACAGCGTCCACCTGTCGGCTTCGCTCTTATTCTTTCCGATCTGTTCCTATGACGCCTTCCGACTGGCTCCTCTGGCTTTTCGTTTTCGCGATGGGTGCTGTCATCGGCAGCTTCCTCAACGTTGTCATCTACCGCCTCCCCCGTGGCCTGTCGATCCTCCAGCCTCCGTCCCACTGCCCGTCCTGCGGTGTGCGCCTCAAGCCCCTCGATCTCTTCCCGGTTTTTAGTTGGGCTTTCCTCCTGGCGAAGTGCCGCTATTGCCATCATCACATCAGCGCCCGCTACCCGATGATTGAACTCGCGAGCGGCGGTCTGGCCTGCGCTGCGGTAGCCTTGCAGGGGCCTGGCTTTTCGGCGGCGATGGTCTACATTGCCTGCGCCGCCCTGCTGGTGGCGATCTTCGTCGACCTCGATCACATGATCATCCCCGACGAGGTGCACTGGTTCGTCGGCGGCGCGGGTGTGCTTCTGGATTTCCAGCAGATCTGGGGCCGCGGCCTCCCGGCGATGATTACTTTTTCGGAACGCGTGGGCACGCGGATGGTGACGATGGCCTGGCCGCGTTGCCTTGTGGGAGCGGCTCTGGGCGCGACGTTGTTCCTGATTCTTGCTTTCGTGGCGCAGATTGCCTTCCGCCGGCCAGCGCTGGGCATGGGGGATGTGAAGCTTGCCGCCGCGGTAGGTGCGCTCCTGGGTCCGGGCTACTATTTCCTGAGCTTCTTCCTGCTGGCGGCGTTGCTGGGCGGGGTGATAGGGATCGTGGTGCTGGCGACGTCGCGAGCCCGTGAGGATCACTACATCCCCTTTGGCCCGATGCTAGCGGTTTCAGCGATGGCCCTGGCCCTGGCGCCGGACACGGTCTCCGGCATCGTCCTTTCCCGATTTCTTATATACTGACAATACATACTGACAAAGTCCTGGGCGGGCCTTCTGCTTTCCAGGCTGTCATCCTGAGCGAGCAGCGTCCTCTGCTGCCGCGAAGGATCTCCTTTTGGCTTTGCATCGCTGCCTGGGCCCTCTGCCCGCGGCGAATCGCGTCGCAGGTGGGTTGCCGGCGTCGCGAAAAGGCCGCCGTAGGCGGCGAAGGGCAAGGCAGGTGCGCGGCGGGGGGCAGGGGAAAGGGTCCCCTGGTGCGTTACGCCTTTACGCTTTCGTGTTAACGTTTTGAAACATTACAGCGCTTAAGCACACGGTTTACGGGCGCAGGACCACGGGTAAAACCGCCTTGTACCTTCCGGAATTCCCGGGATGCGCCCCTGGTCGTTTCCTTTAGGGGGGAGAAATGCATATGCGAATCAACCGAGCCCGCGGCTTCACTCTTGTCGAAATGCTCGTAGTTATCGGAATTATCGCCATCCTCGTGGGCATCCTCTTCCCGGTTTTCAACCGTGCCCGCATCAAGGCCCGCCAGGTTAAGTGTACGTCCAACCTCCAGCAGATCGTAGTGGGCCTCAAGCTCTACTACCAGGATTACCAGGCCTATCCCCAGTGGCCCACGTGGAGCCCCAACGCCGGCCCCAAGGGCCGCTTCACCGGTGGCGTCAGCGCCCTTTACCCCGACTACATCTCCGACCTCGGCCTTCTCATCTGCCCCGACGATGAGACCGCCCTCATGAAGATCAAGGACGCCAAGGACATCGTCTACTCCAGCTATAACTCGAGCATGGAGTTCCGCGATTTCCTCGCCTCGACTAACCGGGTCACCGGCTTCTGCGACTCCGGCGTTGACGCCAACGGCGCGGCGGTGACTTTCCTCAAGAACCGCCTGTACAACTACTTCGGCTATGCCGACGGCGTCCCCGCGGGCGACCCGTACCCCATGGGCTACGACCCCTACCAGCTCACCGGCACCTCCTCGATCTACATCGGGCCCGAGAACGGCAGCGCGATCCCCTGGTGGCTTTCCGAGGCCGGCCTTTCCTGGCGCTACTACCCGCGTCTGATGAACAAGTACGCTCCGGACAACACCATCGTCGTTCACTGCATGAAGCACCGCCGCTACTACAACCAGAAGGACTGGAAGGACATCGTCGCCCGCCTCGGGGGCACTGTCGCGACGGTTGAGACCTCCGCCATGGCTGCGACGATCAGTCCGTCGGGTGGCGGCACGGCAGTATCCGGCTGGATTCACCAGCGGTATTGATCCCTTGGCGCCTTTTGCTTCCGGCGCCTGCCCGGGGGGTACGCTAAGGATAGCCGCACGAAGCGACGTTGTCGGTCGCAGAAGAGATCAGGATCTTGTTTCGCGCTCTCATCACGTTCCGGTTCGCCCTACTGCTTTCCCTAGGTTTGTCATCCTGAGCCCAGCGACGCGAAGGACCTAGTTTTCGAAGCGCACCTTCCTCACCGCGACGGACAGCTTCCCAAGCCTGACTCTCTTCAGGGGTGGACGACTAAGATGGCTACCTGGAAGACGATCGGCCAACCTGCCAGCGCTGTTCAGCGTCGGGCCCGGGCACTGCCCTGGACCGGACGTCGGCGTGCGCGCGATCCCCGCGCCGGCATGACCATGATCGAGGTCCTCGTCGCCGCTTCCGTGCTCCTTGTCGGCATCTGGGCTGTTGCCTCGGGCTTCCCCACTCTTATGACCAACATCATGGGCGAGCAGCGCCGCACCCAGGCCACCCGCCTGGTCGACGGCGAAATCGACAACCTCCGCCAGTCCCCGGGCTCGCTGCCCGAGGGCATCCGCGCGGATGTCGCTACCGCCGCCACGGTCGATATTTCGTCCAAGCCCAAGGACCCCAGCGTCACCACCAACGCCCCCAACTCTCGCGACGACATCTACGACGTCGAGGGTTTGATGGCCAGGATCCCGGCCCCTGCTCCAGGCAGCAGCTATTCCCTGCTCACTCCCGCCCAGGGCCTCATCGACACGACCACCCCCGGCCTCACCGTCTACGGCGTCGACACCCTCACCCGCATGGCCTATCAGCCCGACGACCCGGCCACCAACGCCCCGGACGGTTACTACTACCTCGCCTCCGACGGCACGCTTTACCTTCCGGCCGGCTATGACGGCGCCCGGCTTGACTACGTCTGGGTCGATCCCCAGGGCGTCTCGCACTGGGTCGAGGGCGAGCGCCTCCTCCGCGCCAACCAGAACGCCGCGTCCCAGACCATGCTCGTCCAGCCCGCCTGGCACCATGTCCTGACGCCCAGCTTCGGCTTCTCCAACGCCCTCACCCAGCCCTCCCGCTGCCAGGGCCTCAAGGCCTTCACCCTCGTCACCACCTCGACGCCTCAGCCCGGTCAGGTCGCCGTCGAGGCCAACTTCGGCGCCGGCCTTCTCTTCAATCGGGCTGACGCCGGCAAGACCGTCCTCCTCGACTACACTCTCCGCCTCGTCGGCGGCAAGCGCGCTCTCTACCTCGCCGAAGACCGCACCCTCGGCGAGTCCATCTCCAAGCCCGACGACTCCGCCGGTGGCGCCCCCAACATGGCCCAGCGCCTCGTCAGGGTCCAGCTCGGCTGGGGCAACCTTGACCAGCTAATCCCGGCCGTCGCCGGCAGTACCCCCGCCATCGTCCTCGCCGTCGACCTCGTCAACGGCCAGACCTACTACTCCACGTCCACCACCGGCAACGGCATGCTCTCGCCCACGCCCGATGACATCCGCTCCGGCCAGGTCGTCCTCCAGGTCCCGACCACCGCCATCGGCCACCTCGTCCGCTTCTTCTACAAGACCGCCGACCAGGCCGCCCTCGAGGTCTACAAGCCCCCGGCCAACTTCCTCGACGCCGCGACCGCCGCCGCCTACTCCTCGCCATCCGACCTCGCCTGGCGCACCTGGACCCCGCTCACTCCCCCCCACGGCGGCGCCGAGCTTCAGTTCGCCGCCTGCAACGTCGGCCACACCGTCTCGGTCGACTACGTCTATCGCGACACCCACTCGGACGGCACCTACGCGGACCGCCTCGTCACCGGCGAGCTTCACACCCTCGGCGGCGACTCCACCGGCCAGCACGCCATCTGCCGGCTCAACAACACCGCCACCGAGGTCCACGCCGTCCACGGCGTCTCCCTCCGCGTCCGCGGTTGGTGGATGACGCCCGGCGGTCTGCTCCGCAACTACGACGTTGAGACCATCCTCCCCGCCTCGGGGGCCATGTGATGCCAGGCAGGCCGCGCCCAATTCATCCTCTGCCGCCGGTTCGCTCGGCCTTCACCATCGTCGAGTTGATGGTTGTGATTGGCATCATCGTCATTCTCATCGCCATCATCGTCCCGGTCATCCGCAGCCTTCGTGAGAGCAACCGCCTCATGACCTGCGCGTCTAACATGCACGCCATCTCCACCGCCCTCAAGGCCTACACGATCGACGAGGGCAGCGTCCCCACCCCCTATCAGCTCAGCCCCGCCGACTATTCGGCCGCTCCCGCCACCGGCGTCGCCGGCAACGGCCTCCGCACGCTTTACACCGCCGGCTACCTTGGCCATGAGCCGAGCCTTCACTGCCCGAGCCAGATCAACGTCCTCCCCTCCAACGTGGCCTACTATCACTGCTACGACAGCGTCGATTCCCAGGCCCGGTACAACTCCGACACCACGGCGAACCCTCTCGGCGCCGCCAACCAGCGCAAGTACCTGCCCTACCGTGGCGCCGCCAGCACTGACCCCGACTACCACCGCCAGCTAGCCCACGGCGCCACCACCGTCCCCGCCTACGACCGCTCCTGGCATCCCGACGACAGCGCCGTCGTCTTGTGGTGCGATTTCCACGCCGCGACTCTTACCCGCGGCGGCAAGGGCCAGTACCAGGTTCTCTACTGGGGTGGCAACGTCGAGCTTATTCCCGTGAACCTCATGCAGGGCACGGGCACCGACCCCTCGGACGCCTGGAGAGTAAAACCGCAGTGAGTGACCAGGGGAGAACATCCATCACGTCACGCCTTAAGATGATTGAGCGCAGGCTCAGTCGGACCGGCCCTTCATCCGGTCAGCCCTCATCCTTTACCGGCGTCCGCCGCCTCGGGCGCCACACCCGCGGTTTGGGGCGCTGGTCTCGCGCCCACCGAGGCTTCACCCTCGTCGAGATCCTCGTGGTCATGGCCATCATGGTCATCATCTTCGGCCTCCTCTTCGCCCCGATGATCACCGGCCTCAGCCTCGTCAGCCGCGGCCGACGCCACGTCGCCCTCCAGGACGCCGTCCGCCTTGCCCTCGAGCAGGTCAAGCGCGACCTCGGCGACGCCGTCTATGTCTTCGATCCCGATAGCTACGCCGTCTCGTCCATCGACGGCAACGCCACCACCACCACCCTCATCGACTACTCGACGGTCACCTTCGTCCCCGCGGGCACCGACGCCGCCGGTAACCTCGTCACCCCCATCGGCCCCGCCACCCTTCCCGCTGTCGCTCCGACCGATCCTCGGGGCTTCCGCGCCGTCCGCTTCACGGTCCACCTGCGCACTCCCGGCTCCGTCCACACCACCGACAACCCCTTCGTCCTCTATCGCCAGCAGGGCTCGGTCGTCTGGGACGTCGCGAGAACCAAGTGGGTGTGGTCGGGCACGGTCGATTCCGAGAACGCCCTCACCCCTCTGACCGACTGCGACCTCGCCCCCACGGTCTCCACCTGCACGGCCTGCGGCGGCGCCTGGAACGGCTATGCGGCCACCTGCCAGACCTCCACCTGCCCCAGCTACCACGACGCTGTCAAGTCGGCGACGACGATGCACTACATCACCGACGCCGCCCAGTTCGTGCCCGAGCGCGTCGCCGGCGAAGTCCTAAGCCCGACCGCTTCCGGAAGCATCTACAAGGCCAAGTACGGCGGCTGGCTCGGCACGCAGAACAACGAGGACACCCTCTATCCCGGCGGCGCCAATGCCGTCCTCCCGCTCTCCTCGGCCGGCGAGCTTGAGCCGCGCATCACCGTCTACCGCCTCCTCGCCGGCGGCCTCACGACCTATCTCGACACCTACTCGGGCACCTCGCTCGATCCCCAGCTTCAGATGTCCTGGAGGTCTGGCTCCGGCGAGATCCGCTTCGGCGACTGGCATCACAACGGCGCCATCTACAACCTCGGCGGCACCCTCCCCTTCTACGGAGTCACCGTCGGCGTCGGTCCCAACCCGCCGCCTGATGTCTACAACACCGGCGGCGGCCTCGCCGGCAGCGGCAGCTACGGCAACGACATCTACCCGATCTACCCGGCTCTGCCTACCGACCTCGGCGATCCCATCGTCCCTGTCGCCTACGTGATCGACCCCTCCCGCCACGGCGCCGTCCGCCCTGGCAAGGTCGTCCCGGACACGGTCTCCGTCCGCCTGGTCGTCTGGCCTCAGGGCGGCACCATGTACTACCAGCCTCTCCAGCAGACCTTCACCTACGACCAGGACAAGATCGGCCCGCTCCAGTTCTGCGCGCTGCCCTCGCCCGACGGTCGCACGATGCAGATCCGCTTCAACCGCAGTCAGCCGCCCGGCCCCGACCTTTACGGCGGCGCGGCGGCCCTGCAGTTGTTCGCCGTCGAGATCACCTACTACTCGCGCTGCAACTTCAACCCCGACGCCTCGATGGGCGATCCCGACGACCAGGTGTATGTCGATTACTCGACGCGCTACGTCGTCAACGCTGCTCTCTCGCTGGCATCCTATGTGGACCTCGAGCCCACGACGGCGGGCAGTCCGGTGATGATCTTGCCTACGGATGCCCTGATCCACGCTGTCCAGGGACGCGACCAGGTGGTGGTCCGCAATGCCATGCAATAGGCTTCTGGGCCGCTCCAGCCTTCGGATCATCCGCCGCGCGAAGGATCGCGGTCAGGTCCTCCTCATCGCCGTCCTGCTCCTCGGCGCCATCCTCCTTCTCGGCGCCCTCTTCGTCGCCATCGTCCAGTACAACCAGTTCCAGGCCTCCCGCCACGGCAACGTCGTCGTCGCACGCAACCTCGCCGAGGCCGGGATCAAGTACGCCGACTACATGCTTCAGACGTCCTCCCTCGGCGCCGACTGGCGTCCGCCCAAGCCGCCGATGCAGGACCTCGGGGCTGGCACCTACGACGCCGGCTGGGCCGGTCCCGACGCCGTCGTCGGCACCGATGACGATTACTATCTGCCCGAAGAGGTCGTCCGCGGCTACTTCGGCCAGTACAACTCGACCACCAGCACCCTCACCCGCCTCGGCTACACCCGCTATCCCGACGCCTCCACCGGCACCGTCGACCTCAGCACCGTTGGCAACCAGGGCCACGTCCTCCTCCGCATCACCTACGATCCCGGCCCTCCCTTCGAGCCCAAGGACGGCGCCACTCCCGCCGTCAACCACATGAGCAAGTACCTCAAGATCGAGGCCATCGGTGTCGTCCCGGCCCTGGTCCCGGTCATGCGCCGCCTGGTGGCCTACAAGCCCATCGGCCTCACCGACTACCTCTTCTGGGTCACCGATAAGGACGGCGCCAACAAGCCCGCCTACTTCGGCTGCCAGCCCGCTCTCGATTTCAACGGCAACGGCGCCATCAACATCAACAACACCGCCGGTCTCCCGGTCACCCAGCGCGGCGAGTTCCTCGTCAACTTCTTCGAGGGGCCGATCCGGGTCAACACCGACCTCCGCTTCGTCGGCGACAACGCTAATAACTGGGGTGGCGGCGCGTCCGCGGCCGATCAGGCCAGCAACCAGCTCACCCTTCACACGACCCCTCTGCCTTCCGGCGGCTACCTCCGCGATGACGCCATTGAGGTCCGCAAGGGCATCACCGACCTCACCCCAGCCCTCACCTGGGCCCAGAGTGCCGGCGTCCGGGAGACCTCCTGGTCTGGCGGGACCGCCACCACCACCCNNCCGCCAGTCCACCGACGCCGCCTACGACACCTTCTCCGGCGCCGTCCTCGACGGCAACGATCGCCTGCAGGACGCGACCGGCAACTCCCGCATGGTCAAAGCCCTCGCCCCGCCCGACTGCTTCACGCCCGATCCCGCCACCGGGGTCGACCGCTACCGCGCCGCCTCCCGCGACGTCGGCCCGCTGGTCACGACCCCCGACGGCAGCCAGGTCCACCTCGGTGAACTCGGCCACCGCAACGGCCTGCAGGGCGGCGGCATGTACGTCGACAACTTCGACGATATCCAGTTCGCCCAGGCCAACGGCACCCACGACCTCCAGTCCCTCGTCGAGGACTGGCTCCGCCAGATTCCCGAGGGCGACCCCCGCGGCTCCCAGTCCGGCTGGAACGCCGTCTACACCGTCTACGCCCCGCCCGGCGTCGAGATCCAGCTCTTCCCGACCGAGGCCGCCGCCCAGAACGGCGCCACCATCGTCACCGATGCCAACAACCCGCCCGTCGCCACCGGCTCCATCTGGTGGCCGTATCACAATCAAACCGCCCATGAACCCGGCATCCGCCTCACCCGCCACGATCATCACTGGATGACCGCCACTGGCGCCGACTCCGGCGTCAACACGATGTACATCGACTACCCGTCCACCATCGCCTTCACCGATGGCGCGGGTGGCGCTTCCCAGGTCGTCAGCACGGCGCCGATCATCTTCGCCGAGGGCAACATCCGCATCAAGGGCACCCTCCCCCAGGCCAAGGTCCTCCCCTCCACCCCTCCGCTCCTCACCCGCGACTACAACCTCACTGTCGTCTCCGCCGGCACCATCTACATCGACGGCCAGATCCTCTCGCCCCAGCACGCCGACGCCACTGTCACCGACGAGAACAACACCCACCTCGCCCTCCTCGCCCACGACCACGTCTGCCTCAACCCGACAATGCTCGTGCCCCAGCTAACCTCGGGCATGGTTCCGGCCGGTCCCGATGACCCCGCCAACCCCGATCCCGACCGCCTCCACTGGGCCCTCTCCGCCGGCGGCACCGGCACGGTCTACAGCACCTTCGCCTTCGGCTCACCGCCTGCCGCGGGCGACGATGTCCGTCTTCACGTCACTCACACCGCGGCCGACCCCGGCCCCTCCGGCATGGGCATGTCCCTTCAGGGAGGCGGCGCTCTCGCGGCCTACGACTTCGGCGCGGGCGTTCAGACTTACGCTCTCATGCCGCCCGGCTCCTCCCTCCCGGCCCCGGCCGTCTACGCCAACATCATCGCCCCCACGTGGGAGACGACCGCCTGGCCTATCGGCTCCTACCTTAGCATGGCCCCGGGCGTCTACAACTCCCTCTCGCTCTTCCAGCGCGATCCCGGCGCGGCCCCCGGCAGCACCGATTACTGGGTCCGTCGCTTCAAGCTGCAGGAATGGACCAACTACGGCTCGGCGGGCACGCCCAACTGGCAGCCCATCGGCTCGCTCCGCGCCCGAATTGACGCTCTTGTCTACGCCCAGGAGGGCACGTGGTTCATCATCCCGGGCAGTTACTTCGACCCCGCCTCCGTCGGCGCCGGTGCCCCGGCCTACCGCCGCTACAACTATCGCATCACCTTCCACGGCGCCATCACTGAGAACTACACCGCCTCGCCCGACGCCGTCCGCGACTGGATGGACAAATGGGCCTATCCCGTCTGGACCCCCGGCGCCGGCGGCGTGCTCAATCTTTCCTGGGGCAGCATCACCTACGAGTTCGACGAGAGTCTCCGCGCGGGCCGCAATGAGCCCACCACCGCGGTCGTCGGCAACGTCCGCGTGGCAGCCACCGATCCCCACTTCTCCACCACCAGCTCCTCCTTCGTCTGCCTGTGGAATCTGCCGCGCCTGCCGTTGTTGCCGGTCAGTCCCGACCTCATCTACTACGGCGAGGCCTATTAGAGCTCCGTTTCCGGTCTTCTGTAGGGCGGGGGTTTATCCCCCGCCGGGCCTTAGCAGGGCTGTTCTGGCGGGGCGTAGTTAGTGGAGGTTGATTCGATGCGGGTTCCAGCCGTCTGGGTCTTTCTAACCGTGGTCGTCCTGGCCGGTGCGGTCGTTCCAGCCGCTGCCGCCGACCTTTCCTTGCAGTACAACGTCGACCGCCGCGTCTTCCGCGTCTGCAACCTCCTTCTGCCCGGCGCCACTAACTACACCAACTACACGCCTTTCTTCTTCATCGCCCTCGACCACAGTGCCCTCAAGCCCGCCGGTTGGGAGTTCGACAATCCCCTGGCCTCACCCCGCGTCACGCCTGCGATGGCCAATCTCTGGACCGACGCGGCCCATTCCCCCGTCGGCGGCTCCGGCGGCACCTACTGGACCGACCGCGGCATGGCTATCGGCTCGCCCATCAACAAGTCCTGGCCCCAGCATTGGGAGGTCGTCTTCAACGCTGCCAATGCCGGCCGCCTCCGCGACTTCGACCTTATCCACGTCTCCGCCGCCTCGATCGGCTTCGCCACCGGCGCCGAGCGCGCCACCCTCATGAACATCGTCCGCGATGGCGCCACCCTCTGGATCGATAGCGGCGCCACCGTCTACACGACCGCCGTCGGCAACTTCGCCCCGCCGCTGCTCAATCCCGTCGGCTCGCCCTTCACCTTCACTTCCGTCGCCTCGTCCACCAACTTCTACCGCGGCGTCACCGACCCCAACAACCTCTCCGACCTCTTCATCTCGCCGCTGCGCATCACCCCCGGCGAGGTCCGCTACCTCGGCCGCTATCCCGACGGCGCCACTCCCTGCGACGGCTCCTTCATCATGCCGGGCGCGGGCACTCTCGATCAGGCCCTCCAGCCGATCCTTTCCACCTGGAATTCGAGCGCCTCACCCGCGACAGCCACCACCGCCGTCTCCGTCTGCGAGTACGGCGCCGGCCGCATCATCGTCTCCGCCTGCGGCATCGGCATGGACGTCGAGGACTGGTTCATCGCCGGCTCCCGTACCCCCAACCGCTACCAGGCGCCGGACGTCAAGTTCGCCTACAACGCCCTCGCCTGGGGCACCCAGTGGGACGCCGGCCGCCAGGCCTCCACCAACACCGGTTACACGACCACCTCCGCCCTCCCGCCCCTCGACCTCGTCTGGCAGTGGCCCGCTGCCGTCGGCCCGGCGTCGAACCTGATCGGCCCGATCCTCGCCTCCCCGGTCCTTAGCCACGGCCGCCTCTACGCGATCTCGCTCATCAGCATGGTGCCCGCCGGCGGCGGCGCCGCCACCCCCGCCATGCTCCTCTGCTTCGACGCCGGCGCCTCCACCGCCCCCGGTGCTGGCCCGTCGTACAACCTTCTCTGGTCTGCCTCGCTCAATAGCCTCATCAACACGGCCTGCGGTGCCAACGTCACCGACGCCACGCCTCACTGGGCCGGCCTCTCCGCCGTCGACATGCCCAACGGCGTGCCCGCCGTCCTCTTCTCCGCCGTCAGGCGCGCAGGCTCGGGCAACGGCTACGTCGTCGCGGTCAACGCCGCCACCGGCGCAGCCATGTCGGGTTACACCGCCGCGCCCTACCCCGGCGGCGCGGGCCCGGCTCCAAGCGTCCGCGACATCTCCACCCCCGTCGTGCACAACGGCTGGGTCTATTTCCTCACCTCTGAGTTCAACAACTCCCTCGACGGCGATCCCGCCAACGCCAGCCCCGACGACACCTACGGCCGCGCCTATTGCATCGACCTTGCCACCTTTGGCACCACCGCCGGCTGGGTCTACCCCAACCCCGTCCTGGGTGAGTGGCCCAAGCTCCTCCCGCCCTTCGCCGAGCCTTCCTGGGTCGCCGCCGTCGCCGGTTGGAATGACGGCGCTGGCGCTCCCCGCCAGGTGCCCTTCGACGCCCCGATGATCCCCATCGTGACGCCCCATTCCCGCAACGCCAACGATGTTTACACTGACGCCGTCCTCACTGTCGGCTCGCCGGTCTCCCTCATGTTCTCCGGAGGGATGATCCAGCTCAACCGCGCCAGCCCCCTCCCGATCGCCTTCGACCCTGCCGGTATCACCAACGCCCGCCGTGGCGGTCTCGACTTTGCCCTCATTCCGTCCCCGGCCGGCCTCAACGGTTCTTACTTCCACTTCTACGTTCAGAACCCCATCAAGGGGGGCTCCACGGTCACCGTCGCCCGCGCCGATGACATGGCCAACATCTACACGACCGCCGTTCTTCAGGACCCTGACGCTACCAACGGCATCGTCCTCTCGGCCGCCACCGCCCACCAGCTTCTCTCGCATGTCTCTTCGGTCGCCGGCGGCATCGCCAATCCTCTCGCCCTTCCCGGCGGCGTACGCCTTACGGTCATCTACACCCCGACCGGCGCCACCGCCACTACCCAGGAGAGCGCCATGCTCCCCGGCGTCGAGCCCTGGTCGGTGCAGTACGCCGACTGCGAGCGCCGCTGCACCAATGCCGCCGTCCGCGGCGACCGCCTCTTCGCCACCACCAACACCCCCGACGTGGGCTCGCCCGCCGGTTCCACAGCCCACGTCATCATGCAGGACCTCCGCGATTCTCAGCGCGACGCCCGCTTCAGCCCCATGGCTGAGACGCCCGCCGCCTTCGGCGCGACCCAGGCCCGCAGTGAGGCCGCTCCCGCCGTCGGCCACGGCACCGCCGCCGCCTCCAGCGTCGTCTTCGGCGCCCCTGTGGGTGGCGCTACTCCCCTC
>PMZA01000252.1 GCA_003170595.1 Armatimonadota bacterium | reverse complement strand
GGGTGAGATGGGCGGGCAAGGGTTCGCCATGGCGACGCCGCTGGACTGGAAGGGGTCAGGTGAGACGGACCTGGTCGTGGGGAGGGCGCCGGTGCCCGTGGATGACAGCATCAGCCTGCCCGCGGCGACGGATGGGTCATCGCTGCGGTTCCTCGAAAATGAGGCGGAACGTGGGGCGTGGGCGAAGTTCACGAAGTCGGTGCCCATCGATCTGCTGGCCGAGCATGGCGGGACGTATGGCGATGCGAGCTACATCGTACCGTGGCAAGCGCTCTTTCCGGGCAGCCTGAAGGTGGGCGGACCGGTGATGGTGCTGGCGCGAAGCGGGGAGTATCTGTTCAAGCTGGAGTCGGGCGGGCCGGCGTATCCGCGGTTCATCGGTGCGGCGCCGGATGGGATGCTGCGAGCGTGGAGGCCGAGGGGGCCGGTGTGGGCGACGTGCCTCTATGGGGACAAGCTCGCGGTAGGGCTGGGCGCGTATGGGTTCCTGGCGATAGCAGAAATGCCGACGCCGCAGTAGACGACGAACACAACGAGGCGACGAACGAGCATGGGCGGGCCCATGGACAGGCGGAGCTACTGGATGGCGGTCGCGCTGCAGACGCTGATCATACTTGATGGCGTCGCGGCTCTGACGGCTGGGGCCATCTACGCGACGCGGCCGTACTGGGAGACGGTGGAACCGCCGCCGGTGACCGCCGCACAGGTATGGACCCCGGCGAATCTGGGCGACACCGGATGCTGGTGCTGGCGGCCGACCGAATGGACGCTGCGCTACTCCAAGGACGGGGATCGCGAGGAGTGGATACTCGAGGCCGGGGTCGGCGCGAGGCTGGTGATCGTCGCAGAGAAAGCTAACGCGAAGGCCTCGGCCGGTGAGAGCAAGCAACGAGTCGCCGGCCTGCTGAAGGCGATGAGTACATGGTACGGGTTCGGCGCAAGTGATCCGGAAAGCGCGGAAATCGCGGTGGCACAGGGATACTCAGCACGGTTCTCGTACATGCAGCTAGGCGGCCTGAGGGTGCTGCCGTGGGACGGATGGGCGTGGGCTGGAAGGGCGGAGGATCGGGCGTGGACGGCGTGCGCGACGTTCCCTGAGGGCGATGGGACGGGCTTCTCGGCGACGGCATGGCAAGTGCTGGAGAGTGTGAGGCCGACGAAGCAGAAGCCGCCTCCGCCTTCGGTGACCGCGGCCGATGAGAAGAAGGAAAAGGACGAGGACGACGATAGCCAGTAGCACCAATTCAGTGGAGTGAGGGGTCAGAACATGGGCGTGTATCTACCGACCGGCGCGGTCGGCAATGGCGAGACAATCGGGACCATCGGGGCCAGCGGCGAGATCATGGGGCTGTTCTGGCCGCGGCTGGATCATGCGCAGAACGTGCGCCAGGCAATGCCGGCCGTCTACCTCGGCCATCCCCAGCAAGGGCAGTTCCTTTGGACGTGGCAGGCCTCGCGGCGCAAGCAGTACTACGTCGGCGCGACGAACATCCTGGCGACGCAGCTATTCCTCGACGACGTCGGTCTGGAGATCCTCATCACTGACGCGTGCCCGCCCGGAGAAAGCGCGCTCGTGCGGCGCGTGCGAATCGAAAACCGCAGCGGGAAGGATCTCACCGGCTCGTTCATGCACTACTTTGAGCTGTGGCTGGGCGAGGCAGAGTGGAAGCAGGCGGTGCGATATGAGACCGAGCATGGCTGCGCGCTGCAATACTATCGCAACTACGCAGCGGCTGTAGGCGGAACGAACCCGGATGAGTGGCGGTGCGGAAAGTGGACGCGGACCGATGAGGGCAGCGCGAAGGTCGACATGCTCGACGGCCACCTCAACGGGCAGCCGGAAGACATCGGGCAGGTGAACTTCGCGCTGGGCTGGCACCTGCAACTGCCGGCGGATGGATCGCGAGACATCACAATAATCGTGGCGCTCGATGCGTCGAGGGAGCTGGCGGTGGCGCGGCTGGAGAGGCTGCGTGCGCTGGGTGCGAAGGAGCTACACCAGCTGGCGCATGAGGATGACAATGCGTGGCTGCGGAAAGCGAAGCCGGTGAAGGTCGGGGCGACGATGGAGGCCGCGTACCGTCGGTCGCTGCTGAGCCTGCGGATGCTCGTAGACCATCATACGCGGGCGGTCATCGCGGCGCCCGAGTTCGACCCGGGCTACGAGATGTGCGGCGGGTACGGATACTGCTGGCCTCGGGATGCGGCGGAGGCTGTGGTCGCGCTCGAGGAAGCCGGGTATGACGAATACACGCGTGGGCTGGCGCAATGGCTGGTGGATGCACAATTGCCGAAGGGCGTGTGGGGGCAGAGATACTGGTGCGATGGCGAGGTGGCGTCGTCGTGGGCGCTCCGCGACGATTTCCTGCAGCTCGATGAGACCGCGAGCGCGATGATCTCTCTGTGCGCGGCGGCGAGGAGTAAGGCTGATCGGGCGGGGAGCGAGTTCCCGCAGAGCCTCTGGCCGGCGATAAGGATGGGCGCGCTGGCCTTGCTGGGGCGGCTGGATGCTAACGATTGCCATACCATTGCGTGCGACTTGTGGGAGACGTATGCGGGCGTGTTCGCTTACACGCAGGCGGGGGTCGTGGCGGCGCTGCGGGATGCGGCGGAGGTGGCGAAGGAACATGGGGACGCCGAGTTCGCGGAGATGCTGGCGACTCGGTCGGCGGGTGCGCGCGAGGCGCTGATGACCTTCTACCAGCATGGGTACTTCGTGCGCGGGCTCATGCACGGGCACATCGATCCTACGGTGGACAGCTCGGGGCTCGGGTTGGTTGAGCCCTTCCGCGTGCTGGAGCTGGCGAAGCTGCCGGAGCGCGAGATGGCCGTTGCGACCTTCAACATCATCGACCAACGGCTCGGCCAGGACATCAACGGCGGACGCGCGATCAGACGGTATGAGGGCGACAGCTATCTGGGCGGGGCCTTCGGCGCGGTCAATACGCTGTGGATGACGCTCGTGTGCTACCGGTTCGCGGCGACGGCGAAGGACAAGAGTGAGAGGGCGGATTGGGTGCGGCGAGCGGAGGGATTCATCGGGGCGGCGCTGGCGCATACCACGCCCTCGGGATTGCTGCCGGAGCTGATACCGCAGGTGCCGGGGTACCCGTACTGGGCGGCGCCGCATGCGTGGGCGTCGGCGCTCCTGGTGCGGTGCGCGCTGGCGGCCGATGAGGTCAATGAGGTCGACAGCCGGGGCGGCTAGCTGCCGGTCGTCAGGCGAGGAAGGGAGCCCTTAAGCGCGCTGAGTTCGGCCTCGTTGAGGTGGCCAACGACGAGCAGCGTGTAGCCGTCCACATCCCAGCGGACGGCGTGGGCGCCCGGGCGAGTGGTGCGCGGCAGCGACCGGCTCTGGAAGATCGAGAAGGTCTCTACCCCGTTAGTGAAGGGCATCCACAAGGCCTCGTGGCGGCCGCGGCGTACCACGGTCACGCGCTCCTGGAGGAGGCGGTAACCCTCAGGCAGCCTCGTGGGCAGGAGGGGCTGCATGCCGAGGCTCCGCGCGGCTTCATTGAGACGCACGCGAGTCGTCTGCGTCGACTGCCCCAGAACCCGCGTCCCGGCCGGCGGGCGGAAGGTGAAGAGCGCGTGGTCGAGAGACTTGACGAACTTCACGCTCTCGAAGCGCCAGGAATCCACCAGACCTCCGTTGGGGCGGAGGCGGTCGACCCCGAAGAGGATGCAGGTGGCGGTGTCGACGAAAGCGGTAAGCCGGCGCTTCCCGCTAGCGTCCGAGACGTTCAGCGTGTAGCAGGGCCGGCCGGCGAGGGTGACGTTGCCGCCCAGGGCGAGACGCATACGCCCACCGGAATTGAAGAGATCAGCGGCAAGAGGGTCCGAGCCGCGGAAGGTGGCGCGAGTGCGGCTGGCCTCATGACGGTTCGGGTAGTAGCGCCAGTGGGTGCGGCCATCGAGGGTGGCGAGATTGCCGGCCATGGACGCAGGCGAGACGATCTCGAAGCGCTCATGGCCACCGGGGGCGCGATACACTTTCTGGCGGATGATGAGGGTGTGATTCCCCTGCCGGGCCTCAACGCGACGGACACCCATGTAGGAGTGGGCATCGGAGGCTTTCCGCGCGCGGGCGACGACCTCGGCGGCGGTCGGGCCTGCCGCGAAGCAGGTCGACGTCACGGCCACGGCGAGGATCGCCGCCACAGTGACGGTGCGTCGACCCGAGAGGCCCGCGGAGAGGAAGGTGGATGGCTGGGCGCCGGAAGTACGCATCATCACGGGCACGCGGGGGCGTAGCGGGTCAAGAGGATGCCGGCGTCGGCGCCGGTGTCCGTGGACAGATCCTGGTGGCTGAGGACCAACTCATCCACGAAGGACTGCGAGGCCTCGGCGACCGCGACAGTGTCATCGCCCGCAGGACTGCGGTGGACGTACACGGCGGCGGCCGTCATCATCACGACGACCAGAACCGCAGCCGCGAGCGCCGGTCGCATCGAGCGGACGTTGAAGGCCGATAGGAACCAGCTTCGCGAGCGAGCGACCTCGCGCGAGGCCACGCGTGACATTACCGACGACGCGAAGCCGTCGGGCGCGTGAGTTGTCGCACGGCGGCGGCTCAGGACGCTCGAGACGAGATCGAGGGCGGCAGCCTCACGCCTGCACGCTTCGCAGGAGGCGAGATGCTCGTCCAGGGCGGCGCGCGTTTCAGTCGACCAGTCGGCCGGTCGCGCCTCACCAAGGACTTTCGTGACTTGTCGGCAGTTGAGCTTCGACATCGTTATCATCACCAAGAGAGGATTGTGTCCCCTCCCCCCTAAGACC
>PMZA01000175.1 GCA_003170595.1 Armatimonadota bacterium | reverse complement strand
CGCGCGATGGGCCTGATTCTCGAGGGCCTGGCCCGCTCGGGCAAGCCGATGAGCGCGTGGATCGCCGATAGCTTCAGCCCGTCGGCCATGTTGAAGCTGAAGGTGCGCTGCCCGGTGTCGAAAGTGCAGCAGATCATGCTCGCGGTCACCGAGCACTACGCCGACCGCGGCCATCTCGACGCTACCGAGGGCGTCCGCGTTCTCTGGCCCGACCGCTCGTGGCTTCACGTCCGTCCGTCGAACACTGAACCGGTCATGCGCGTCGTCGCCGAGGCCGATACCGATGAGGCCGCACGTGCTCTGGCGACTGAGGCCGAGGCCGTCATCACCGGCGTCCTCAACAACGGCCGCGCCGGCGCCTGACGGTGCCTTTGGCTCTTCTGTAGGGCGGGCCTTCTTGCCCGCCGCGTCCTTCGCCAGCCATGGGAGGTGTCGTCCACCTTGTCCGATCTCGCTCTTCTCGGTGGCCCCAGGACCATCACTGAACTCCCCCCCGACTTCGGCCTTTGGCCCATGGCCGGCGCCGAGGAAGAAGCCGCCGTGCTCGAGGTCCTTCGCGGCGGCGACTGGTCGCTGCCGCAGGTGACCTTCGACTTCGAGCGCGAGTTCGCGGCCTACGTCGGCGCACCCTTCGCCCTCGCGCACAACAACGGCACCTCGGCGATTCACGCGGCCCTCTTCGCCGTCGGCGTGAAGCCCGGCGACGAGGTCATCGCGCAGTCCTACACCTACTGGGCCACGATGATGCCGGCCCTCTGCGTCGGCGCGATCCCCATCTTCGCCGAAGTCGAGGAGCGCACCCTCGGCCTCGACCCTGAGGACGTCGAGCGCAAAATCACCTCGCGCACCCGCGCCATCGTCGTCGTTCATCTCCACGGCCAGCCCGCCGACATGGACGCCATCAACGCCCTCGCTCGCCCCCGCGGCATCGCCGTCATCGAGGACGCGAGCCATGCCCACGGCGCGAAGCTCAACGGTCGCTCCATCGGCATGCTCGGCGACGTTGGCGCCTTCAGTCTTCAGTCCAGCAAGCTCCTGCCTTCCGGCGAGGGTGGCATCCTCGTGACCGCCGAGCGCGAGTACTACGAGCGCGCCTGCCTCCTTGGCCACTACGAGCGCATCGCCTCGCTGGAGAACGAAGCCTACCGCCGCTACGCTCGCACGTGCTACGGCTACAAGTACCGCATCAACCCTCTCGCGGCGGCCATCGCCCGCGTGCAGCTCCGTCATCTTGACGAGCGCAACGCGAAGCGTAACCACAACATCGATCGCTTCCATGCCGGCCTCGACGGCCTGCCCGGCCTGCATCTCGTGAAGGGCGTGCCCGACGCCGAGGCCGTGCACTATCAAAACGCCATGCTCTTCGTGCCCGGCGAGTTGGGTGGCCTCACGCGCGATCGCTTCCTCGAAGCTTGCGCAGCCGAAGGCGCGGGCATGGGTGGCGAGCGCTACGACGGCCTCCATGAGCAGCAGATCTTTCTCGACTTCGACGCCGACGGAATCTCCGAGACCTACGTTGTCCCACGCCGCGATGATGGCAAGCTGCGTTACGGTCATGGCACTCTCCCGCGCACCGAGGACATCCTCCAGCGCGTCATCCTCACTCCCACCTTCGCCGCCGCGGAGGATGCCCTCGTCGATCTGTGGATCGCCGCCATCCGAAAAGTCATCGAGCATCACCGCGATCTCCTCTGATTCCACGAGCCCAGCAATACCGGGCGAAAATCGGTGCGGCCGACGAGGAGGAAGAGATCGCCCGCGGAGGAATACTCGGCGGCAGGACGACGTAAGATCACGGTGCTACCCTCACGACGCCGCACTGGGCTCGGCGTCGGTTGCTGGTGAAGATGCGGGAGAGCCTCATCACCAGCCGTTTTCTTTCTCTCAGTTGACTTTCAATCCGGGGCGCTTCTATACTTCCCACCACGACTTCATCGGTGCGGTGTTGTCGGCCCCCCATTTTCAGCAAGGAGGCGTGCGGCCCTCATGAGACCCACGGTGGAGGAGTACGCTAAAATAAGGGTCGTTGGCGTCGGTGGCGGCGGTACGAATGCCGTCAACCGCATGATCCAGAGCGGACTCATTGGCGTCGAGTACGTCGCCATTAATACTGATGCACAAGTCCTCGATCTTTCCGCTGCCGATCGCAAGCTCCAAATCGGCGAGGACATAACCCGCGGCCTCGGCACTGGAGGCGACCCCGAAATCGGTCGCGCTTCCGCTGAGGAAAGCCGTCAAGACCTTATGATGTCCCTCGACGGCGCCGACATGGTCTTCATCACCGGCGGCATGGGTGGTGGCACCGGTACCGGCGCCAGCCCCGTCGTCGCCGCCGTGTCGAAGGAACTCGGCGCCCTCACCGTCGCCGTCGTCACGAGGCCCTTCACGGTTGAGGGGCGTCGCCGCGCCGACATCGCCGCTCGTGGCATCGAGGCCCTCAAGAAGGTCGTCGACACTCTCATCGTCATCCCCAACGACCGCCTCCTCCAACTCACCGACGAGAACCTCACCATCGAGTCGGCCTTCAGCCTCGCCGACACCGTCCTCCAGCAGGGCGTCAAGGGCATCTCCGAAGTCATCGTGGTCCCCGGCCTCATCAACCTCGACTTCGCCGACGTCCGCGCGGTCATGAAGGAAGCCGGTACCGCCTTGATGGGCATCGGCGAGTCCAGCGGCGAGAACCGCGCGATCAACGCCGCCCAGGCCGCCATCGACAGCCCGCTCCTCGAGACCAGCATCGCCGGCGCCCGCGCAGTCTTGATGAACATCACCGCCGGTCCCGACCTCGCCCTCAGCGAGGCCCATGAGGCCGCCCGTCTCGTCCAGGAAGCCGCCAGCGGCGGCGCCGGCGAGTGCGACCTCCGCTGGGGTCTCGTCGTCGACGAGAAGATGGAGGGCCAGGTCCGCATCACCGTCATCGCCACGGGCTTCGAGCCCAAGCCTCCGATCGCCGAGACGGCCGCCAAGGGCAGCGCCGCGGTGTCCGAGCCCAAGCCCGCCACGACCACGACCGAGGCCGCGCCTGCTGCGACCACCGAGGCCGCAGCCGCTGACGGTCAGCCCGCTCGCCGGCCCTTCGCCGAGCAGATCCCGACGCTTGAAGAGGAAGATCAGGAGCTGCCTGCCTTCCTCCGCAGGCGCTAGACCCTAACCAGCTTTGCCACGGGCCGCGCGTTCTCGCGCGGCCCGTTTCACTTCCAAGACGCCCGAAGGGTGAGCTGTCATGCAGCCCGGCCTGACTGAGAGCCCGCTCGACATGCAGGACGTTGGCGTCGCCGCCGAGCTTATCAACCTCGCCTACGACGACTGGCGGCGCCTTCCCCGCGTTGATCCCTACCTGCCCGAGTCCCCGCCCCGGGTCTCGCCCGAAGAGCTTCTTCGCGCGGGCGACCGCGGCGACATCGAGTGGGTATCCTCGCTCCTTGTTCGCGATGGCGACAAGCCCGTCGGCGTCGTCACCATGGGCGCCGGCGATGCCATCGCCCGCCTGGGCTGGCTCGCGGTCCATCCTGACTACCGCCGCCGCGGCCTGGGGCGCAAGCTCCTCGATCACGTCATCGTCGAAGCCCGCAAGGCGAACTGCACGGTCCTCGCCACGATGCCCTACGTCGACTCTCGCTACGAGCCCGCTATCCGCTTGTTCGAATCCGCCGGCATGATCTGGGCCGATCCCGACAAGTGCAACATGACCATGCTGCGCGACCCGGCCTTCCCGCCGCCGGGCGAGCCCGTGCTGCCGCAGGGGTTTTCGCTGCGCACCTGGCAGTCCGGCGACGAGCCGAACTGGACGCATATCAAGAACGCGGCCTTCGGCGATGAGACGCCCGTCGGCTGGTGGCAGCGCGTCTTCGGCGACCGCCCGGACTTCGACCCCAACGGCTGGTTCTTCTGCCTCGACGGGGAGCGCCCGATCGGCATCTCCTCCGCCCTCCTCCTCAGCCATCCCGAGACCTCCGAGCTCCTCGGCTGCCAGATCGAATGGGTCGGCATGCTGCCCGAATACCGCGGTCTCGGCCTCGGCCGCGCGTTGGTGACGGCCTGCGTCAACTACGCCCTCCCCGCCCATCCGCACCCCTTCGTCCTCATCACCCAGCGCTTCCGCGTCGAGGCCGTCAAGCTCTACGAGTCCCTCGGCTTTCGCGCAGTCATGGACTGGCGCAGCTACCGCATGGCGCTCTGACGCCGGGTCCACGCGATGACGTCCGCCCCGACGACCGTCCGCCTCCGCCTCGTTGACCCGTGGCTCTTGGGCGTCGCGATCGTCTGGGGGAGTAACTTTGCCGCCTACAAGGTTGTCCTCCGCGCCGTAACGCCCCTGACCGTCGTCGGCTTCCGCTTCGCGCTGGTCACGCCCATCTTCCTCCAGGCGGCCTACTTCCTCCGCGGCAGCGGCGTGCGTCGCCCCGTGAGCTGGCCGGCCCTCGTCTGGTCCGGCCTCGTGGTCATGGGCAGCCAGCAGATCATCTTCATCTACGGCGTCAGCATGTCCACCGCCTATCTCTCCGCCCTCCTCACCAGCACCGCCCCGATCTTCACCGCGGTGATCGCCGCCCTCGGCGGCCAGGAGAAGCTCACGCGCCTCAACTGGGCCGGCGTCGCCCTCGGCTTCGGCGGAGCCGCGACGGTCGTTCTCGGCGGCCGCCACGAGGATGGGGGAGGGGCATCCTCCCTCGCCGTGCTCTTGCTCATGGTGTCGGCCTTCCTTTACGGTTACTTCATGGTCCTGGCCCGCACCATCGTCCGCGACCACGGCGGCGTCCGCGCCACGGCCTGGTGGTACTTGCTCAGTTGCGTCCTCATCCTTCCCCTCTGCTGGCACGATATGGCCGCCACCCACTGGTTGTCCCTCGGCGCGACGACGTGGTTCCTCCTGGCCGGCTACATCACCCTCCTGGGAGGAGCCCTCGGCTTTCTTGTGTGGTACACTATGGTGGGTCGTATAGGATCCTCGGCGACGGCGGTCTATCAGTACCTGGTCCCCGCGGTGGCCATGATTACGGCGGCTTTGTTCCTGGGCGAACGCCCCGAGGCCCTTCAGCTAGTGGGGGCTCTTGTGACACTGGTCGGTCTCGCGCTGTCCCGGTGGCCTGGCGGTGTCGCCGGCGTCTGAAAGCGCGCTGTGGAGGAAGCTTATGCTGAGGTCTGTCAACCTCGCCCTCTTTCTTGTCCTTGCGATCGCGTGGATCGCGCATCCCTGTTCTGCCCAGCCGACCGTCACCCAGGCTGACACCGAGGTAGACGTCGCTGATCCCCACATCGCGGCCGAGGCTGACCTCGCCCAGTTCAACCACGCCCGCGCCGACATGGGCGAGATCATGACCACGCCCATGTCCGGGACCGGTCTCACCCCCGTCGCCGACTACTGGGTTCGCGCCCGCGCCCGCTGGTGGAAGAGCGGCGGGTACTGGATCCTCGGCGCCCCGCTCGTATGGTCTAGCCCGGCCGTCGTCGTGGTAGGCAAGCCCGGCCCCGAGGTCTCCGATTTCCTCAACAAGACCGAGGAAGAGGTCGCCAAGTTCATGGCCGACCACTTCAACCTCTCGCGCCCCAAGTACGCCATCGTCGTCCGCCTCTTCTCACAGACCCACGACAAGACCCCCATGCCTGCCTCCATCGTCGAGGCCTTCCAGGCGAGCAAAGACCAGTCGATCCAGGTCGCCGGCGTGACCATGCCGCCGCGCTTCGTCCTCCTGCCCACCGACCTGCCGGCCCTGCCTGGTGAGCAGCCCACCGTCTACATCGACAAGAACGAACACATCGCCGCCCGCGGCGGGTTCCACGACGTGGTCATGCACGAGTTCGTCCACGCCCACATCCACGCCCTCATGGTCGAGGATCTCATCCGCCACGGCCGCTCCAGCGTCGGCCGCGATTACCCCGAGTGGTTCGATGAGGGCCTCGCCGTCTACGTCACCGAAAAGATGATGGTCGAGCCGGGCACCAAGCCCTCCAACTACTACAGCTTCTCCGCGCCGCTGCACTATATCGAGGACAAGTGGGGCCCGGAGGTCCTCAGCAAGTTCGTCTCCACCGCGGTGAACAAGGACATGGACGCCGCCTTCGCTGAGATTGGCGTCTCCGATTCCGACCGCTTCCTCAACGACGCCAAGGCCGGCAAAGCCCGCCGCGCCTCAGGTCCGCCCAAGCCGCTTAGCGTCGACGATTTCATGAGCCAGGCCGAGAAGAACGCCAACCGGCCCAACCTGATGGCGAAGCTTGAGGGCTTCGGCTGGCTCCTGGGTTTCCTGATACTCCTGCTGGCGGCCGTTCTTGCCCCGGCCGTCGCCGCCTGGTTCTACGGCACGTGGCTGATGCAGTTCCCGGAGATCGCCACCAAGCGCCTCCGCGGCGCCTTCGAGGACTTCGAGAAGGCCGATGGCCTCGACGCGCGCCGGGCTGCCGCCGTCCGCTTCCTCGCCCTCCGCCAGAAGGCCCCGAAGGAGACCGCTGAAGAGTGGGCGTCCCAGGCCTCCGGCGCCAAGCAGTACCTCGAGACCTACGGCTACGTTGCTGAGGAAGAGGAGAACCGTCCCCAGCGCCGTCGGCGTCGCTACACCGCGAGGTGAAGCGGCCCTCCTCAGGGCCGCCGGCTCACGCGCCTGCGCCCTTGCCGACGTCCGCGCCGTCCAATCCCTATGCCTCGTCCCATACTCGCGCTTTGCGCCGATAGTGAGATGCCCCCGGAGGTTGTCGCCGCGGTTCAGGGAGCCGTGGCTGTGGCCTTCGACGCGCAGGCCGTAGTCGGCCCGACCTTCCGCGAGCCACCCTCCGCCCTCGACGTCGCGCGCGGCCAGTACCTCGCCGACGCGGTCTTGCGTGAGGTGCCCCTGCCCGACGGCGCCGCCTTCTCCCTCGGCCTGGTGACGCCCGATCTCTTCACCAACGGCCTCAGCTTCGTCTTCGGCATGGCCTTCGCCCAGCGCGCCCTTGTCTCGATCTACCGGCTTGCCTCGGACGAGCAGGGTCCGCGCGGCCAGGCCCGATTTCTGCTGCGCGTGGTGACGGAGGCTATCCACGAGGTCGGTCATCTCTTCGGCCTGGGCCACTGCCGCGACCGCGACTGCGCGATGTTCTTCTCGAACACGCTGGCCGACACCGACCGCAAAGGCCCCGCCCTCTGCCATCACTGCAGAGCCGTCCTCCACGCAGCTCGCCCTTGAGGTGCGCAGAGGAAACCGCGCCTACGGGCCGAACTCCTCTCCGTCCTTTCCATTCCTCTCGCCGAAGGGTGAACCCGTCGTGACGAAGCTCTCGCTGTCCCTGATCGTCTTACTGGCCCTTACCGTCGCCCCATCGTGGGCGATGCTCATCGCCGATCACGGCAAGGCCGCCTGCGACATCGTGATCAGCGCCGACAAAGCCTCGCCCTCGGAGCACTATGCCTCCGGCGAGCTTGCGACCTTCCTCCACCAGATGACCGGCGCCGACTTCGCCGTCGTCACTGACGACAAAGCCGGCGACGGCCCGCACATCTTCCTCGGCGACTCCGCCGCTCTCCATCGCGCCGCCCCGGACGTCGATCTCTCTGGCCTCGGCCGCGAGGGGTATGTCATCAAGACGGTCGGCGCCAACCTCGTCCTCGCCGGCGGACGGCAGCGTGGCAGCATGTACGCCGCCTACGGCCTCCTCGACGATCACCTCGGCTGCCGCTGGTTCGCCACCGACTGCACCCTCATCCCTAAGCGCGATCGCCTAGAGGTCAGCGCCCTAAACGACCGCGTCCTTCCGCCGCTGGAGTACCGCGAGGACTTCATCACCGAGGCCTTCGACGGCCCCTGGGCGGCCCGCAATCGCCTCAACGGCAACAGCCATCGCCTGACCCCGGAGATGGGGGATAAGGTTCGCTACGTCCTCTTCGTGCACACCTTCTACACCCTCGTCCCGCCCGACAAGTACTTCAAGGACCACCCCGAGTACTACTCGCTGGTCAACGGCAAGCGCACCTGCGACAACGCCCAGCTTTGCCTCACCAACCCCGACGTCGTCCGCATCGCCACCGAATCCGTCCGCAGCTATCTCCGCAAGGCCAAGGCCGACGGCTGGCCCGACGACGTCATCATCTCCGTCGCCCAGAACGACTGCTGGGGCTGGTGCGAGTGCGACAAGTGCAAGGCTCTCGCCGACAAGGAGGGCAGCCAGTCCGGCCCCATCCTCCACTTCGTCAACCAGGTCGCCGACAACGTGAAGGATGAGTTCCCCGACGCGGTCATCGACACCCTCGCCTACAGCTACTCGCGCAAGCCGCCGAAGTTCGTGAACCCGCGCCCCAACGTCTGCGTCCGCCTCTGCAGCATCGAGTGCTGCTTCTCGCACCCGCTCGCCACCTGCCCGGTCAACAAGACCTTCATGGACGATCTCCGCGGCTGGCGCGATCGGTGCAAGCGCCTCTACGTCTGGGATTACGTCATCGACTTCGCCCATTACATCCAGCCCTTCCCGAACCTCCGCGTGCTTCAGCCCAACATCAAGACCTTCACCAAGCACAACGTTCGCGGCATCTTCGAGGAGGGCGGTTACCCGGGCGGCGGCGGCACCGAGATGGGGCCTCTCCGCGCCTACATGCTCGCCAAGATCCTCTGGAATCCCGACGCCAATCCCAAGACCCTCATGACCGAGTTCTGCAATACGTACTATGGCGCGGCGGCCCCCTACATCCTCGACTACATCAACCTCCTCCACGACACGGTCGAGCGCGAGAACGACCACGTCTTCATCTGGACGAGCCCGACGGAGAAGTGCTTCCGCCCCGCGATGCTCGACAAGTACGAGGCCCTCTTCGACAAAGCCGAGAAGGCCGTCGCCTCCGATGAGCAGCTTCACTACCGCGTCCTGCAGGCGCGGATGCCGCTCATGTACGTCCGCATGTCCCAGTTCCAGCCCGGCTACAAGCGGGTGGACGACAGGTTCGTCCCGCGCAACTCGGCCGACTATGCCGCGCAGGTCACCACCTTCGCCGACCTCGCCCGCCACTTCGGCGTCCTGAGCATCAACGAGGGGCAGAGCATCGCCGACTGGCTCAACGCCCGCCCCAGCGAGTTCCCGACCCTCGACGTTCTCACCGTCGGCACGAACGGTATGCGCGTCGAGCTTCTCCCCGGCCGCGGTGGGCGGATGATCGGCCTCACGGCGCCCGGCGTCTCCGGCAACCTGATGTACCTGCCCCCGGCGACCAGCCTCGACTACCCGGCCGGGCCGGTCACCGGTTACTACGACTTCAACGGCGACTCTTGGCCGGGTCCCGGCGCGAACGACCCCTGGCAGGTGGCGAGCAAGACGGCCACCTCCTGCGTCCTCTCGCGCGAGGCCGACGGCCTCCGTTACGAGCGCGTCATCGAGGTCGACGATGCCTCCTCCACCGTGCGCATCACCGCCTCCGCCACCAACATCACCGCTCAGCCTCGCGACGGCTTCCTTCGCCTCCACCCCGGCTTCAGCCTCGGCGCGCCGGACAAAGCCGTCGTCAGCTTCCGCGGCATGGACGGCAAGGCCGTCCGCCTGCCCCTCACCGCTTTCGGGGGCGGCGAGCCCAACGTCTTCTACTCGGGCGCGAACATGCCCGACGGCTACTGGCGCATCGTGGACTCGGACGGCAACGTCGCCCTGAGCGCCTCCTTCGACACCTCCGAGGTCGTCAAGTGCCTCCTCAACTTCTCGCGCCCCGAGCGCCGCATCAACCTCGAACTGTACTCGCAGAAAAGAACGCTGCAACCTGGCGAGACCTTGCGCGTCCATTACTCCTGGCGGGTCCGACCTGCCACTGTCGTGAAGTAGCCCGGTGTGTATCTGTAGGGCGGGGATTCATCCCCGCCGCGCACTTGTGGGGTGGGAGACTATGAACTTGTCACGCGCGCTGATCCTCGCGTTATCGGTATTGCTTGTGAGCCTTTCGGCTGCTGCCGATGAGGCTGTGACCAAGGCCCTTCCGGGGCCCAATCCGCCCGCGCCGGCGCAGGCTGATCTTCTCGCAGGTCTCGCGAAGGCGCCCGACGGTTGGCAGATCGCCGAGGCCCCGGCTGCCTTCCACGATGACGATCTCTGGAAATGGATCGACGGCGAGGCCACCCAGATTCTCGAGTACCAGTTCGACTACGCCCTCAAGGTCACCTACTCCAACGGTAAGGCGCGCATCGAGGTCGGCATCTTCGTCGCCAAGACTCCGCTCGACGCCTTCGGCATCTTCTCGCGTGAGCGCACCCCCTCGTCCAAGTCCGCGCCGGTCGTCAACTCGTCCTTCTTCGACGGCACCCAGCTTCACGTCTGGCGCAACTACGCCTACGTGCGCTTCCTGCCCGACAAGACCGATCCGTCTGTCCGCCCGGTCGTGCGCGATCTGGCCGACAAGGTCTGCAAGCTGATCGAGCCCGCGACGGTCCTCCCCAGCCTTCTCACGCTCCTGCCTACCGAGGGCCTCGTGCCCGGCAGCGTCGCCTACTTCCGCGCCAACGCTCTCGGCAGCGCCGACCTGGGCAACGCGGTCACGGTCCAGTACACCCCCGCCGGCGGCAAGCGCGTCACGCTATGGGTTTTCGCCGCCAAGGATGAGGCCGCCGCGGGCAAGGTCATGACCACCCTCGCCGCCCTCCTCGGCAAACAGAGCGCCGTGCCCGACCTCGGCGACGAGGCTTTCCGCGGCACGGCCGATGCCTATGGCCCGACCCTGGTGATGCGGCAGGCGCAGTTCGTGGCCGCCGTATTCCCCGCCACGCAGCAGGATTTCGCCCAGGCGCTCCTCCGCCGGCTGAGCGTCCGGATCGAAGTTTGCGAGGCCGGTGGGCAGTGTCGACCAGCGGGTGCCTTCTGACCCCTTGCGGTCTTGCCCCTTTTCCTGTCATCCTAGACCGTCGTCTGCGCGGCTTCGAGCCGACAACCTTTCGGAGGGCACCTTCATGAACGATCACGACAGGCCTGAGCTTGAGGATGAGCCGAACATGCCGTCCCGTCGCAGCTTCCTGCGCACGGCCGCGGTAGGTGCGGCAGTGGTTGGCCTCGGCGGCACGGCGCTTGCCGCGCCTGGTCCGACTGCAGGCAAGCCTAAGCCCTTCAGCCTGAAGGAGGGCGACGACGCCCACACGGGCATGCTCTACCGCGCCATCCCTGCCTGCAAGATCCGCATCTCGGAGATCAGCTGCAACCCCGCCGGCGATGAGCCCCTTCGCCGTATGGTCGCGCTCGGCTGCAACTACTTCCACAAGGTCGATGGCTGCGGAACCCCCGAGTTCCGCCAGTCCCTCGACTGGAGCAAGTTGTACTGCGACGTCGTCATCGACAACACCGGCAAGCAGGAAGCCATCGACGAATTCGAGCGCAAACGCAAGAACACCGGCGTGGACGTGATCGACTTCTTCAAGATCCACTCCAAGCTCACCAAGCCCGAGCAGCTCAAGACGGTCACCTCGATCTTCGACGCCTTCGAGACCCTCCGCGATCAGGGCAAGACTCGGTGGCTTGCCACAAGCCTGCACGACGGCGGCCCGGAGATGGTAGACGCCTGCATCGAGGATGGGCGCTTCAAGATGATTCAGTTCCCCTTCAACCCGGCCGGGGCCAACGATGCCTGGAAGGCCCTCGTCAAGAAGGCCCAGGCTGCGGGCATAGCCATCATCGCCATGAAATCCATGGCCGGCGGTCCCTCCAAGTGGGCCGAGAGCGAGGCCGCGAAGGCCGTCCTCCAGCACTACTTCGACCAGGGCGCTTCGCCCGCCGTCGCGATGCTCCGCTGGATCCTCGCCCAGCCGGGCGTCACCAGCATCGTCCCCGACTCGCCCAACGTGAAGATCGCCGAGGAGAACTGTTCGGCCGCCGGCGCGAAGCTGACTGCCTGGGAGCACGAGGGCATCGAGCGCTTTGCGGCCGCCATGTCGGGCATCTGGTGCCGTTCCTGCCGCACCTGCGAGGGCTCCTGCCAGGCCGGCCTCCCCATCCCCGACCTCCTCCGCTACCGCATGTACGCGAAGGATTACGGCAACGTCGCCGGCGCGCGCAAGCTCTACGCCGACCTCGACGAAAGCCGCCGCGCAGGCGCTTGCACCGGCTGTGGCCAGTGCGAGAAGGCCTGCCCGTATGGTCTGCACGTCCGCGACTTCCTCGCCGACGCCCACCGCCGCCTGAGCTAGATCTGATCCTGGGAGGGATTACCAATGTCTACGCTGGCCATCAAGGGCGGCACGCCCGTCATCAACCGCCCCCTGGGCAAAGCTTGGCCCATCTGGGGCGATCTCGAGCGCCAGTACCTTAGCGAGGTGCTCGAGTCGGGCATCTGGTGGCGCGGCGGCTACCCCGAGGACGATCTTGCCAACTGCAAGGTCGCCTGTTTCGAGCAGGCCTTCGCCGAGTACCAGGACGCCCGCTTCGGCGTCGCGGTAACCAACGGCACCACGGCCCTCGAGTGCGCCCTCAAGGCCCTCGGCATCCGCTCCGGCGATGAGGTCATCGTCCCCGCCGCCACCTTCGTTGCCTCAGCCACCGCCGTCCTTCTCGTCAACGCCATCCCCATCATCGTCGACATCGACCCCGCCACCTATCAGCTCAGCCCCGCCGCCGTAGAGGCCGCGATCACCTCGCGCACCGTCGGCATCCTCCCCGTCCACTACGGCGGGTACCCGTGCGACATGGACGCCCTCAACGCCATCGCCGAGCAGCATGGCCTCTTCGTCCTCGAGGATTGCGCCCACGCCCACGGCACCATCTACCAGGGCCGCAAGCTCGGCGCCCGCGGCAACATGGGCACCTTCAGCCTCCAGATGGGCAAGACCATGACCTCCGGCGAGGGCGGCATCATCCTCACCAACGACGAGGATCTCGCGGCCAAGGCGTTTAGCTTCCATCACATCGGCCGCATGCCCGGCCGCCCCTTCTACGAGTTCCACATCGTCGCCAGCAACCTGCGCATGACCGAGTGGCAGGGCGCCGTCGCCCTCGCCCAGCTTTCGCGCCTCGACGAGCAGGCCAACGTCCGCGACGCCAACGCCCGCCATCTCGAGGACGGCCTCCGCGACATCCCCGGCGTCGCGCCCATCGAGCGCGTGCCCGGCCTCGATCGCTGGAACTTCTACTTCTACCACTGGCGCTTCCTCAAGGATGAGTGGCCCGCGGGCGTCACGCGCGACAAGTTCATGGCGGCCTGCGGCGCCGAGGGTCTGGGCCTCCATCTCGGCCACCTGCATCCCATCTATCAGAACCCGCTCTTCGTCGATCGCAACTTCGGCCCGGTTGCCTATCCGCCCGGTCAGGAGCCGCCGGACTACTCGAAGGTCTGGTGCCCCGAGGCCGAGCGCATCCTCGCCGAGGAGGGCGTGGCGATGTCGCACGCCGTCTTCCTGGGCGAGCCAGATGAGATCGACCTCATGCTCGACGTGGTGCGCAAAGTCCGCGAGCACGCCGACGACCTCATCGACCTCTGACGGTCTTTGCCTTACCGCTTGCTGTAGGGCGGGGCTTTACGCCCCGCCGCGCTTGGCCTTCTGCCTTCTGTCTGCTGTAGGGCGGGCATTTATGCCCGCCGCGCCTTTGCCTTTCGATGGCAACTGCCGTTCGTGGAGGTACGCATGATGAGGAACAAAACGGCTGTCTTTGCCTTGCTCTGCCTGGTCGCCTTGCTAGCTCTTTCAGCTTGCGGTCAGAAGCCCAGCGTCTCCGAGTCCACGCCCGATGCCACGCCTCCGGGCACGTCTCCCGTCGCCTCGTCCGGCCCGGCTTCAGCCCCGGCCGGCGCCCCTGCGGAGGCCAGCCTCCGCGGCGTGAAGCTCGTTGAGGTCGTCGCGCCCAAGAACTTTCGCGACGTCGAGTTCGAGACCCCCTACGACGTGCTGACCAAGGCCGGCGCGCTCATCACCGTCGTCTCGACGAAGAAGGGCGAGGTCGTCGGCGCCGACGGCCTCAAGGTCCAGGCGGTCGCCAAGCCGAAGGACATCAAGGTCGCCGAGTACACGGGCGTCATCTTCATCGGTGGCCCCGGGATGATGGATTACCTCAACGACGCGTCTTTCGTCGCCCTCGCCAAGGCCTTCGCGTCGGCGGGCAAGCTGACGGCGGCGATCTGCGTGGCGCCGGCCATCCTGGCGAACGCGGGCCTGCTCGACGGAAAGGCTGCGACGGCCTTCCCGGACGTGGTGCCGGTGCTGAAGGCTAAAGGCGCGCACGTGGTGACGGACGACGTGGCGGTGGCAGGGAAGATCATCACGGCGAACGGCCCACCGGCGGCGGCGGATTTCGCGCAGGCGCTACTTAAGGCGCTCTCGGCGCAACCGGGCAAAGCCCCGGCCAGCCAGCCCCTGTCCACCCCGGCCAAGCACTAGCTCGGATAGAGCCTCCTAGGGTGGGCATTCGCTTCCTTCTCACACCCACCGCCCGTACAGCCCTCCGCCAGAGGGGGGCCGATAGGCCAAACCCAGAAGGGCCTGCCTCAGGCACAGGGCATTGCCGCCTGGACGAAGTCCCGCGTGGCGTCAGCCTGGTCGTACCACCGTTTGGGAAGTGTGAAGCCGTCCCTGAGATTGGACAGCCGCTCAGAGCAGGGGGGTGGGTCGCGGATTTCTGGGCCAGGTCAGCGAGAAGGGTCGCTGCGGCACGATTCGGCGGCTCGGGTGGCGGGACAAGGCTGCCGCGGGCCTCAATGAACCCGAGGAACGAAAGCGATATCTCCGCCCCAGCCACCGCGAGGGCTGGGGTGAGGTCCGAGCCGCTCGCCATTGCTTGGTTCAGCACTATCGCGAAGCCCAGATGGTCAGCTTCTAGCTCTCGGTCGGGCGTGGACAGCCCCCGATGGTCCAACAATGCATGCGCTAGCTCGTGGGCCACGATGAACATGTTCGAGTACCCGGTGAGGAACGCCATCAAGCTGAGCCGCCCGTCTGCGGGCTCTACCTTGGGCGGCGAGTAGACCGTGCCGTGCCAGACGTACGCGTCCACAACGTCACGCGAAGCGCGGACCACCTCGTCGTATTCCAGCAGGTGGCCTAGCCTGGGCTTCGGCACGCCTGGAGCCTCCATGACCTCCACGCGGGCAAGCATGATCTCCATGAGCTGGTGGAAGACACCTGCTAGACCCCTGTTGACGAGGATCGCCCAGCACTGGGGCGCGTTGACCTGGGGCATTGGGCCGCAGTAGGCATTGACCTTACGGATCATGGACTCCCCGCAGGCCACGTGGCGGGATATGTAGCCGCGCATGGCATCGCTCATGCTTCCTGTGAGCATGCGAAGCGTGGCTGCGAACCGGTCGGTCGTGATCAGAGAGTCTACTGCCTTCTGCAGTTTCTGCGCGGTCGGGAACTGCTCGCGGACCCACGGATTCCTCTGGTGCAGCGCCGTGAGCTCCTCCAGCGTGTCGGCTGCGGTGAGGGGTGGCATCAGGTAACTGGCAGGGAACGATTGGTAGAAGAGCTGACGCCATCTCCCAAACAGAGCAGATAGCTGCTCGGGCTCTACACCGGGAGAGGACAGAACTCGGGCATGCTCAGGGCTCGGTAGACGCCGCGCGGCCGCCTCCCAATCGTTCGCCAGGCTCTCGAAATCCTTGCTGCCCCCCGCCGCGCGGGCTTCGCGGAGGGCAGCTGCGGCGCTCATCAGTATGTCGCGGTCGCGGCTCGGCCTAGCCAGCTCGAGAAGGAGGTCCGCTTTTGCCTTGAAAGCCAGCGCGTCGCCAGGTCTGGCGGCCAATGCTATGCCCACGGCGTCCAATCCCTTGCGAAGGGCGCCAGTGATGGACGCGAGGTGCCCCCACTGCCATGTAACTGAGCCGGAGGCCGATGGGGCGCCCAGTTGGCGGAGCAGACGAGCGGAATGCAGGCTCGCATCTGCGCTTCGGGCGTCTATGGACAAAGCCTTGTCCAAACAGGCCAGCACGNNCCCGTTGCTTGCCATTATGCCGGCCTTCTGGGTCCAGTGCTCGGCGGTCTCCGGCGCCGGAAGCGTAAAGGCGTAGTGCAGGTCCACCTTGCCATCCGCCCCGCCCTGCGCCTCAAAGAGCTTGACGGCGAGGACCAGAGCGTAAGCAGCTTCACGTCCGAGGGTCGTACCCAAGTCCTCTGCGAGGAGGGCCCGAAGGACATCCGGGAACACTGATTCGGGCGAGGTAACGAAGCAGACGTTCAGGGCGGCCTCGTAGGAGCGGAGGACCTGCTCCCGGAGCGCCGCACTCTCCATTACGCGGCGGATGGCCCGCTCTTCCTCGGGCGTCCGTTCGGGGCCTTCTCGCTCCATCTACTGATCTCCCCCACGGGTGCAAGCGACCGGTACGCCCCGGGAAGGACGGCAGGATCAGTGGGGGCTCCTCGCCCGCCCCTACCAGTCGTCGTTCGCCGGCGGCGCCTCGGGCTCATCGCTCGCGGCCACTTCCAGCAGGCGCTCGATGATGAGCCCCAACTGGTCGTAATCCTCGATGGGCTTCGAGATGTGGTCCGTGCAGCCCCGGTCGTAGCTCTCCATGATGTGCTGCGGCTCATCCAGCGCCGTCAGCATTATCACCGGCAGCCTCCGCCACTGGGGCCTCCCACGCACCACCGATAGCGTCTCCCACCCGTCCATCAGGGGCATGATGACGTCCAGCAGCAGCAGCTCGGGACCCTCTCGCTGCAGGACCTCGAGCGCCTCGTTCCCGTCGTACGCCTCGACGACGTCATAGCCCAGGTCCTCCAGGAACCCGCGCATGGCGTACACGAAGTCCGGCGCATCATCGACGATCAGGATCTTGGCCTTGCCCGGCATACTACACCTCCGGCGCGACCGCCCGGTCGCGGGGTGGGGGACAGGAAGCCTCCGCTCCGGCCCTACTTCGGTCCTCATTCTAACCTCTCAGGCCTCGCCCTTACAACCGCCTCCCCTGCTCCCCCTGTCACCCGGGGCTTGTTTACTCCCCGCCCGGGGTATGTTATGCTTCGACTATCACCGCATCTCGGGCTGGGAAGGACGGTCCGTCCGTTCTCCTCGGCCCGTGACAGCCGCTTCAGGCTGAGGGTGGCGCCGAGCCTGCGAGCTTTGCCGCCGGCCGGCGTATCGGAAGGCAAGGATGGTTTTTCATGCCTTTGAGCATCAACAAGAAGAACGACATCATTGGTACCTTCAAGCGCCACGAAGGCGATACTGGCTCGGCGGAAGTTCAGATTGCCCTCCTCACGGCTCGGATCCAGCAGCTCACCGAGCACCTGCAGAAGCACCGCAAGGACCACCACTCCCGGCGCGGCCTCCTCAAGATGGTCGGCCAGCGCCGCCGGATGTTGAACTACCTCCGCGCGACCGCTGTCGAGCGCTACCGCAAAGTTGTCGAAGATCTTGGCTTGAGACGTTAGGCGCGGTTCCGCGTCACGTCCTGGCTGGTAGTAAAGTAAGCCGCCGCACCCGAGGCGTAAGCTCTGGGCGGTGATGAGGAACCAGGGACGGCAGCCTGCCTGCCAACTCTGCGGTCCCTGCTTCCTCATTGCCCCACACCCCTCGGCCCGTGGCGGCGGGAGTGTGGGTTGCATGACTACTAAGACAGTTGAGATGGAATGGGGTGGGCGCACCCTCCGGTTCTCCACCGGCAAGCTCGCTCGACAGGCCAATTCGGCCGTCGTCTGCGAGTACGGCAATAGCGCCGTCCTCGCCACGGTCGGCATGACCGACCAGCCCGTTTCCGCGAATTTCCTCCCCCTGCGCGTTGACTTCGAAGAGAAGATGTACGCCGTCGGCCGGATTCCCGGCGGCTTCTTCAAGCGCGAGGGTCGCCCCTCCGACGAGGCCATCCTGGTCTCCCGCCGCATCGACCGGCCCATCCGTCCCCTGCTGCCCCACGGTCTGCGCCACGACGTGCAGGTCATCGCGACGCCCCTGTCGGCCGAGAATGAGACGAGCATCGAACTCATCTCAATGATCGGCGCCTCGGCCGCGATGTCCGCATCCAGTGTGCCCTTCGGAGGCCCCCTGGGCATCGCCCAGATCGGTCGCCTCGACGGCGAGTTCATCGTGAACCCGACGTTCCAGCAGGTTGCCGACGGTGACATGAGCCTCGTCATCGCCGCCACCCGCAAGGGCATCAACATGATCGAGCTTCAGGGCCTGCAGGTCACTGAGAGCGTCGTCGCCCAGGCCTTTGAGCTTGCCTTCGCCGAAGCCCTCAAGATCATGGACTTCATCGAGAGCTTCGCCAGCGACCTCGACGTCGAGCGCCCCGAGATCACCATCTGGGCCCCACGTCAGGGGATCGTCGATGCAGTGCGCGAGAAGGCCTACGACCGCGTTGCCGGCATCATCGAGATGCCCGACAAGAAGCAGCGCGAGCGCACTCTCCGCGCGCTTCAGGCCGAACTGGCCGCCTCGCTGGCTGACGAGTTCGACTCGCCCAGCAACGACATCGAAGGCGCCATCGCCGACATCATGGGCGAGCGCCTCAAGAAAGCCGTCCTCGACGAGGGTCGCCGTCTCGACGGCCGCGCCTTCGATCAGACGCGCGACATCACCTGCGACGTCACCCTCTTCCCCCGCGTCCACGGCTCCGCTCTCTTCCAGCGCGGCGACACCCAGTGCCTGACCATCACCACCCTGGGCGCCATCCGTGACCAGCGCATGGTGCGCACCCTCGAGCAAGAGGAATACGAGCGCTACATGCACCACTACAACTTCCCGCCCTTCTCGACCGGCGAGGTGCGCCCGATGCGCTCCCCCGGCCGTCGCGAGATCGGCCACGGCTTCCTGGCGCAGAAGGCCCTCGAGGCCGTCCTCCCCGCCGAGGAAGACTTCCCCTACACCATCCGCCTCGTCTCTGAGGCTCTCGAGAGCAACGGTTCGACCTCCATGGCTGCGACCTGCGGATCGACCCTCTCGCTCATGGACGCCGGCGTGCCCATCAAGGCGCCGGTAGCCGGCATCTCCATCGGCCTCGTCTGGGACGGTCCCGAGCGCTATCAGCTCCTCACCGACATCCAGGGCATCGAGGACTTTGAGGGCTACATGGACTTCAAGGTCGCTGGCACTCGCCTCGGCATCACGGCGATCCAGATGGACACGAAGACCGACGGCCTGCCCATCAACATCCTGGTCGAGTCCCTCGAGCAGGCTCGCGTGGCGCGCAACCAGATCCTCGACATCATGGCCGAGACGATCCCCTACCCGCACACCGAGCTGTCGCCCTACGCCCCGCGGATGTTCACCATCCACATCGACCCCGCCAAGATCGGCTCGGTCATCGGGCCAGGCGGCCGAGTGGTCCGCAAGTTCCAGGAAGAGTTCAGCGTCGAGATCGACATCCGCGACGACGGCACGATCTACGTCTTCGGCGAGGACTCCGACAAGGCCGAGGCTGCCCGTCAGGCGATCGCCGACATGAACCGCGAGATCCAGGTCGGCGAGGTCTTCACCGGCCGCGTCGTCTCGACCGTGGCTTTCGGCGCCTTCGTCGAGATCCTGCCCGGCCGTGAGGGTCTCCTGCACATCTCAAACATCGCCTGGGAGCGCGTCGAGCAGACTGAGGACGTTCTCAAGCCCGGCGACATGGTCGAGGTCAAGGTTCTCGAGGTCGACGACGAGGGCAAGCTTCGTCTCAGCCGCAAGGACCTTCTGCCCAAGCCCGAGGGCTACGTCGAGCGTCCGCCCCGCGAGGGTGGTCGCGAAGGTGGTGGCGGCAGCCGTGGTGGCAGTCGCGACGGCGGCGGCCGTGGCGGTCGCGATGGCGGCCGGCCCCACGGTGGCGGCGGCGGCAGGCGGTAGTCAGCGCAAGTAACCGGCAGGGCGGGGCTCCAAGTCCCGCCCTGCCTTCATCTTTGCCCTGCCATCCTGCGCCGTCCCTTCCTTGCCATCCTGAGCGTAGCGAAGGATCTGGTGTAACCCTCCGCTTGCCTCAGCCGATCAATTGCGGCGCCTTGTCTCGCCAATCGCCCTGGTCGCGACGCGAGAGAGCCGCCGCTCTTTGGCGGCGTAGGAGGTCTGGAGGAGCAGGCTCCTCCAGCAGGGGGTCTCAGGGGGACGGCGTTCCCCTGGCCCTTCGTCTTTCTGGGAGGCCTAACCCATGCAACCAACTCGCGTTCTCGTCACCGGCGCCTGCGGCCAGATGGGCCGCTTCGTCGTCCGCGCGGTCATGGACGCTGCCGATATGGAACTCGTCGGCGCCGCCGATCCCGCCGGCCTCGACCGCGACATAGGCGACGTCGCCCTCGGCCACTCCCTTGGCATCGCCGTCCGGGGCCATCTCCAGGCTGCGATCGAGGAGTCCAGGCCCGACGTGATGGTTGACTTCACGCACCCCGACGTCGTGCTCGACAACTTGAAGGTTGCCCTCAAGGCTTCGGTCAACTGCGTCGTTGGCACGACTGGCCTCTCCGCCACCGACCTCAAGGTCGTCGCTCGCCTCAGTGAGAGGCACGACGTCACCTGCATCATCGCCCCGAACTTCAG
This sequence comes from Armatimonadota bacterium, assembly GCA_003170595.1. Classification (GTDB taxonomy): domain Bacteria; phylum Armatimonadota; class Zipacnadia; order Zipacnadales; family FEN-943; genus FEN-943. The sequence continues at coordinate 9,918 of PMZA01000175.1, read as the reverse complement.
CCTCGGCGCTAACCTGATGATGCGCTTCGCCGCCGAGGCCGCGAAGTACTACGAGTACGCCGAGATCGTCGAGCGCCATCACGAGCGCAAAGCTGACGCCCCTTCGGGCACGGCCATCAAGACCGCCGAGATGATGGAGGCCGCCCGCGGCGGTCCCCTCCGCCATGTCTCGACCGCCTCCGAGAAGCTCACCGGCTCGCGCGGCGGCGAGAAGGGCGGCATCGCCATCCACGCCCTGCGCCTCCCCGGCTACGTCGCCAATCAGGAAGTCGTCTTCGGCGCGCCGGGCGAGACCTTCGTCGTCGAGCACGTCAGCACCAGCCGCGAGTGCTTCATGCCGGGCGTTCTCCTCGCGATCCGCCGGCTTCACGAATTCAAGGGCCTTGTCTACGGACTGGAGAATCTGCTATAACGAGGCTTCTTCAAACGGGGTATTCCCGGACTTACAGGAGGAGGCAGCCATGGGTCTCAACGTTGCCATCGTTGGAGTAGGGCCAGTCGGCGACCGCATCTTGCGGTGCCTGAAAGAACGCAGCTTCCCTCTCGCCGCGCAGCCGGTGGTCATGGCGACCACGGCTCGCACCGAGGTCTTGGGTGACGAGGAAGTTCAGGTGCACAAGACTGCCCCCGAGCTTTTCGAGGGCATCGATGTCGTTTTCTTCGCAGGTCGCGAGGGCGCCAAGGGCGCCAGCCGCGAGTGGGCCGACGTCGCCATCAAGGCCGGCGCCTACTGCATCGACAACGGCTCCGACTTCCGCATGTACCCCGACGTTCCCCTCGTCGTTCCCGAGGTGAACATGGACGCGGTGACCCCGAACACGAAGCTCATCGCCTCGCCCAACTGCTCGACGATCCAGATGGTTGTCGCGGTGGCGCCCCTTCATCGCGCGGCCGGCATCAAACGGATCGTCGTTTCGACCTACCAGTCGGTCTCCGGCTGGGGCCTCAAAGCGATGGAAGAACTCGAGCAGCAGCTTTGCTGCCTCGCCCGCGGGGAAGAGGTCCCCTTCGACCCCTGCGTCTTTACGCGCCGCATCTGCCTCGACTGCATCCCGCACATCGACCGCTTCACCGCTTCCGGCTACACGAAGGAGGAGCTGAAGATGGTCAACGAGACGCGGAAGATCCTCGATTCGCCGGAGATGCAGGTCTCGCCCACGGCCGTCCGCGTGCCGGTCATGATCGGCCACGCCGAGTCGGTCAACGTCGAGTTCCGCAGGCCCCTCTCGGCGGCCGAGGCTCGCGCGATTCTCTCCGACCCCGTGCAGTCGCCGGGCATCGTGGTCATGGACGGCCCGGCCGTCGACCCGCACGCCACGGCCTCGCGCAAGGCGCCGGATGAGCTTCAGTACCCGACGCAGGTCGACATCCTGCAGGACGAGTACAAGGACTTGGTGCTTGTCGGCCGGATCCGCGACGACGAGACCGTGGATCACGCGATAAACCTGTGGGTAGTGGCGGACAACCTGCGCAAGGGCGCGGCGACGAACGTGGTTCAGATCGCGGAGAAGATGATCGAGCGCGGCTTCTGGCCCGGCAAGGTCTAGGCGTACGACGACTTCGAGGGATCTACGCAAGGGCGCGGGCTCATCTTGCGCCCTTCCTCTTTGCCTACTCCGCTAGCTTCACCGGCAACATCGCCTGCCCTTCCTCGAGCGCTCGCGGCGACAGCATCCGCCCCGACACCGCCAGCCACACCGCCCGATCGATCGCCGCCACCAGCGCATCCGTGTTCTCCAGGGGCAGCCCGCGCAGGTTCTTCATGCCCGGCAGCGCCGCCTTCAGCGCCGCCGATTTCACTGCCTTCCGCGCAAGCTCGAGGTCCATCGGCAGCCCGCCCGCCTCGGCGATGCAAGCCTGCCCATCCGCCGACGCCGCCACCGCCAGGAAGTCCTGCGCCGCGGCCACGCGAGACGTGTCGGTCGTCGACGCCTTGAAGATCGCCAGATCGTCCACGGCGAGGTCCGTGAAGTTCGGCCGCCCGGGAAGCTGCGCCACGCCAAGCTTAGCCCGGTCAGCCTCCGCGACGCCTTGCTCCAACCCCGCCGGCGCGACGATCGCCGTGAGCTTCCGCGCGAGGAACAGGTCCTCGAGATCCTCCTGCGTCCACGTCAGCATCTGCGGCTCGGCGATACCCTCGCGCTCGCAGCGGACGATGACATCGATGCTCTGCTCGGCCTTGCTCGACATGATGTCGACGGCGGCCGCGGCCTCGGGGCTGTGCTGTCCGAGGAAGTCGCCGCCTTGCGCCCAGAGGATTTCGCCGAAGAGCATCGTCAGCCCCTCGCCGAGGCCCGGGACGCCGAGGCCCCACACGCGGCTCTTCCGCCTCGCCTTCTCCGTCGCGTCGAGCACCTCGTTCCACGATCCCGGTTGCCAGTTCTTCTCGCCGATCAGATCCGGCCAGTAGAACAAGAGCCGTGGGCTCAGGGTGAAGGGGATCGCGCAGGGTCGTCCGCCCACCGACGCGCGTTCGAGGAGGGCCGGCGATGCGGTGGTCCTCACGCGCGCAATCGTCGCAGCGTCCGGGGGTTCAAGCTGATCGACGATCTGCGCGAGCCATACATCCGGCACCACAACGACATCCGGCCGCCAGTTTCTCTCGCTCTTGCACCAACGCCTTAGCCACTCGTGGGCCTGGCTGGCGGGGTGTGGCATGACTGCAACCGTCACCTGAGGATGGTGTGCGCGGTAGTGGGTCAGTAGGAGCTGGATCGCCCGCTCCGCGCTCTGATCCGAGGGCTCCCACACGCCCACGTGGAGGGTCGTGGTGGTCTGGCCCATCGGTGCGAGCAGAGCAACCAGGAGCGCGAGCGAGTGGAGCATGAAGGCAGGCACCGTCTCAACCGCCAAGGGGCTATCCGCCGGGCTCCCCGGCGGCATCAATCCGCACTGTTTCCTTCCAGCGGCGCCGCTCTACTTCGCTTTCCCGCCGGCCGCCGCTTCCATGATCCGCAGTTCACTGTCGATGTTGACCTTCGCGGTCTGCGGCTGGGCCGTTCCGCCCATGCCACCCATCGCGCCACCCATACCGCCCATGCCGGGCATCCCAGAGCCCATTCCGCCGGCGCCCATTCCGCCGGCGCCCATCATCCCGCCACCCATCATTCCGCCGCCCATGCCCATGCCCGGCGAGGACATGCCGCCGCCCATCATTCCCCCACCCATCATTCCACCGGCTCCGGGCATGCCCGCGCCGGCCTGAGCCTTAGCGGCCGCGCCAAGCTGGAGTTGGAAGAGCATCTGAATGGCGGCCACCGGCACCTCAATCGTGTGCCGCATCTTCTCTTCGAAGCCCACGAAGTGGTGGTCGGTCAGCCCGAAGTAGCTCGCCCGTCGTCCCTCGTAGGACGTCTTGATCGGCAGCGTCTGGCTCCCGACCCGCACCATCACCAGCGTGTCCTTCTGGCTGAAGGTGGTGATGATCCGCGCGCACTTCCGCCCCGCCACGTACTCGAACCCGTCCAGCCGGTTCTGCGCCGGCAGGATCTGGCGGCTCACCGCGTTGGGCAGAGGCAGCACCGACAGCTCCGAGTTCCACGTCTCGCCGCGCGAGACCGGTCGGTCCGGCAGCTTCACGTAGTACTCGCCCAGCGCGAAATGCTCCCGCTTGCTCCGCAGGGGCTCCACCGCGCCATCCGGCTGGACCCGCTCGCGGAAAGTATCCCCGGCCCCGGGAAGCTCGTAGCCTTCCGAACCCGCGACCTGGATGTAGCCGCTCTTCAAGAACTCGTCGAGCACGGTCTCATCCGACGACGCGCTCAGCACCGTGTCCGTCCAGTTCGCCTTCACGATCAGGTCAAGCCTCAGTGGGATGCCGAGCTTCTTCTTCTCATCTTCCGGCAGCGTCACCAGCAGCTTGCCGTCGGCGGTGAAGCTGAGCTTCCCGGCCTTCTCATACGAAACCTTGAGCGTGACGGGCTCCTGGACCTCGGCCGGGGTAAGCTCGTTCTGCAGCGTTATCGTTACCGTGGCCTCGCCCACCGAGTTGGCCGACGAGTCGTAGGCGGTAGCGGTCAGAACATAGTCGCCGTCGGGATAAACGCGCCCGCCCTCAGCGGTATGCTGGCGGCTGTCGAAATTGTAGGTGAAGGGCGTGATGACCGCGGCGACGTAGTTGCCGTCCTGCCCGGCCTGCCCGACCTTGTAGGAGATCCACCCGTCGCCCGGATTCGGTTTGGTGGCGTGGAGTTCCAGGACCCCGCGCACCGTCGCGCCGTTCTGGGGGGAGATGAAGCTGACCTGTTGGGCCAGACCTACGGAGGCCACGATCACAAGCAGTCCAACGCCAAGGATCCTGCTCGGGCTTAACCTCATGGCTCCTGCTCCTCCCAAGGCTTCGATTTGAGCCCCAGTTCAGCCGCCACTTCCTCGATCACTGGCGCCAGCCTCTCGTGGCAGGCATCCAGCGCTTCCGGCACTACTCGCGTGTCCGCCACCACCGACATGAAATTCGTGTCGCCTTCCCACCTCGGCACGATGTGCAGGTGCACGTGCTGTTCTATCCCAGCGCCGGCCGCGCGGCCGACATTCATCCCCACGTTGTACCCCTGCGGCTGCATGCACCGCTCCATCGCCAGCATGGCGGCCCGCGCCAGTTCCATGATGGCGCAAAGGTCCTCGCTGCTCAGATCGTTGATGTTGCCCACGTGCGCGTAGGGCGCCACCAGCAAATGTCCGCTGTTATAGGGGTAGGCGTTGAGCATGATCAACGCCCGCTCACCCCGAAACAGCACCATGTGCGCTTCGGCGTCCTCGGCGGCACGACAGAAAACACATTCCTCCGCCGATGGCGAAAGGATGTATTCCATCCGCCACGGCGCCCAAAGCCGCTCCACGGTCATCACCTGCGTCTACATTATATGCAGCGGCCCGTCCGGGGTCAATGAAAACCCCGCCAACCGCCTGCCTTTCATTGAGCCCAGAGGCCCGCGATCTTCCAGTGCCCATCGTCCAGGTAGAGATGGATCAGCAGAGTCTCGCTCTCCGGCTTCATCGTACCGACGGCCGTTTTGCACGCCATGGTCACCGTCGCCACCGACGCTGAGAGCACTCCCTCGGTCAGTTCAGCCCCGCTGAAGATGACCCCGCCCGCTTCCTTCACGCCCTTCAGCGCCGCCTCAACCTCCGACGGCGTGACGAATACCTGCAGGCGTCCAGCCGCCCCCAGCATGCGCACAGCCACGTCGTCGTGCGCCAGGACGCCCAGCACCGACGCGGTGTCACACGCCTGCCAGGCCTTGAAGAACGGTGCCAGCGTGGCCTTGAAGCCATCGAGTTCTTCGTCGCTGGACACCTTCGTCTTCGGCAAGATGGCCAGCATCAGCCACTTTCGCTCGTCGCCCTTCCGCACGGTCATGCCGTCGAGCCAGTAGTTTTTCTCACCATCTTTCACGATCGCGATCAGATGCGCGATGCCCTCGTCCGCGTCCACCGACATCATCGGCTTCGGCTTGGCCTCGGCGGTGAACAGCGGCTCGTCCGCCCACTTGTCCATCTTGAGCAGCCGAGGCCCCGACAGGTGCAGCGCCGCGTCTCCCTGAGCGATCAAGAGACTGCTCGCCTGCGGGGAGAACTGAGCGGCCAGCGGTGCTGCGTCCGTGCCTTGCAGGGCCGCCATCGTCCCGTCGCACAGCTTCCAGGCAAGATCGTCGTCCGTCGCAGCGGCCAGCGCAAGACCGCTAGCCAGAAGCAGCGCTAGGATTGCAGCGAACCGGAGGTCTCGCAGATGCATCGCCTCTGCCTACTGCTCAGCCGGCATCGCGCACAGGCCGGCTACCTTCCACTGATCCTTATCCAGGTAGAAGTGCACCCACAGGTCCTGCGAGGCCGGCTGCATCATCGCCACGCTCAGCGCCCACTGCCCGGTCATCGCGGCCACCGGCGACCTCAGCGATCCCGTCATCACGTCCCCGCCGGTCAGCTTCACGCCGCCGATCTGCGACACCTGCTGCAGCGCCGCCTGAAACTCCGTCGCCGTCGGGAAGGCATAGAAGCCGCCGTCCGGCCCGATCACGCACACGGCCACGTCCTCCGGCGCCAGGCTAGCCAGCATCGGGCCTGTGTCACCATTGGCCAGGCCCTGCCGCCATGACGCGAAAATCGCCTGCAGCTTGCCGTTGAAGTCATCGGTCTGCGCCTGGGTCGGCTCAGGCTTCTCGGGCATGACGGCGAGCATCAGCCACTTGTGCCCATCACCTTCCCGCGTGCTGACCCCGTCGAGGAGGTAGGTCTTGTCCCCGTCGACGACCTTAGCCGTCACCTTCACCGCATAGGCGCGGTCGACCATCTTGAGGTCGCTCACCTTCGCCTTCGAAGTGAACTCAGACTGGTCGCTCCACTTGTCCATCTTGAGCAGCCGTGCCCGCCCGAGGTGGATCGCCTTATCTCCCCGCGCCACGAGGAAACTGCTCGTCGACGCCGAAAACAGCGCGGCCAACGGCGCAGCGTCCGTCTTCTGCAGCGCCGCCACTGTCGCGTCGCCTAGCTTCGTGACATACCCTTCGGTCTTCGTCGCGGCCTGGGCATAGCCGCCGATCAGAACGCACGCCAGAGTGGTGACCAGCAAGATGTTGCGCAACTACATCGCCTCCCGCAGCGGGGGATCATGGATAACGCCGGTACTAGTAACAATCGCCTTCGCCGGCACGTTCCTTGCCGGCTTCGCCGCACCTCCAACGCCCACCATCTCCGTCCTGCCGACCGGCGAAATCCAGAGCGTCTCCTGGCCCGGCTTCCCCCAGGTCACCAACGTGGTTCTTCTCATCCCCCACAACGGCTGGAACGGCCATCTCTTCTCCCAGGATGACTTCAAGCCCGAGAAGATGGACGCCTCCCCCGACGGTACTTCCTGGCACATCACCGGCCACCCCACCTGGGACGGCGGCGGCATGACCTTCGACGAGACCATCCGCGCCGAGGCCGGCAAGGTCTCCATCGTCTACAAGCTCAAGTTCGCCACCGACACCGCCTCCGATGGCATCTTCGTCCTCGCCCGCACACCGGTCGAGGGCATGGCCGGCAAGGGCCGCGTGTTGGAGGCATCCAAGCGCCACGCCTTCTACCAGGACCTCCCGGCGACGCTTCCCGATCCCTACCATATCGGCGGCCGACCCAACCCCGCCTGGACCGCGTGGATGCTCGGCGACAACCTCACCGTGATCCGCCCCGAGGGCGACTGGATCAGCGACGTCTCAGGCCAGGACGATCGCAAGTGGAACATGCCCACCTTCGAGCAGCAGCTCGTCTACCGCAACGGCCACGCGGTCACGGCCGGCACGGAGGTCGTCGTCGCCTTCACGATCTCCCCGGTCACCAAGGCCGATCTCGACAAGCAGGGGGTAGACATCGTGCAGCCTCAGGGCCCTGTCCCGCCCATCGATTTCAAGTCCACCGGCGAACTCTCCCTCGGCGAGGCCGCCTGGTCATCGCGCCAGGGGCCGAAGTGGAAGCCGGTCGAGTTGCGCTTCCCGGTCACCGGCACGTGGGACAATCCCTTCGACCCAGAGCAGGTCGATGTCACCGCCGTCCTCACCAGTCCCTGCGGCCGTAGCGTCGTCCAGCCCGCCTTCATCTACTACGACTTCGACCTCACGAGCGACGAGGAGGTCGAGAGCGTCCGACCCAACGGCAAGCACGACTGGCGCGTACGCTGGACGCCCACCGAGGAGGGCACGTGGCACGTCCGCCTCGTCGCGAAGGTAGGGGAGAAGCGCATCACCTGCGAGGCCGGCAGCTTCACCTGTCGCGGCACGGTGGGCCACGGCTTCATCCGCCGCGCCCCGGCCACGCCTTACTACCTCCGCTTCGACGACGGCACGCCTTACTTCGCCATCGGCGAGAATATCTGCTGGGACGGCGACAACGTCATCGCCACCTACCGCAAGTGGCTCGGCCGCCTGGGCGCGGCGAACGGCAACTACACGCGCATCTGGCTGGTCAACTGGAACATGGGCCTCGAGTGGACGCCCGGCATCGGCCACGGCCAGTACTACGGCCTCGGTCGCTATAGCCCCGACAACGCCTTCCGCCTCGACAAGGTCCTCGATGCCGCCGCCGGGAGTGGCGTCTATTGCATGCTCTGCCTCGGCTATCACGGCGAGCTTCAGGAGCAGGCAGACTACTTCCATTCCGAAGCCTGGCCGAACAGCCCCTTCAACGCCGTCCACGGTGGTCCCTGCGCCAAGCCCGCTGATTTCTGGGTCAACCCCGACGCCCGCCGCCTCTACAAGCAGCGCCTTCGCTACTATCTCGCCCGCTGGGGCGCTTACACCAACGTCCTCAGCTTCGAGCTTTGGAACGAGGTCAACGCCCCGGCCGCGTGGGTCGATGAGATGGCCACCTATCTCGGCGACAATGACGTCAACCACCACCTCCGCACCACCACCTACGGCAACCCCGCCGTCTGGGACCTCGCCAGCATGGACTACAACCAGGCCCACGACTACGGCAGCGACGACAGCCTTCCCGACTCGGCCCCACGCATCGCCGACACCTCCTGGGTCTCCACCGAGACCTATCGCAAGCCCTTCATGATGGGCGAGTTCGGCATCGACTGGAAGCGCGGCGACAACGACCACGACCCCAAGGGCATCGGCACCAACATGCACAACGGCCTCTGGGCCGCCGTTGCCTCACGCAGCTTCGGCACCGCGTCGCTGTGGTACTGGGACGGCTACGTCGATCCCTTCAACCTATACGGCCAGTTCGACAAGGTCGCCCGCTTCGCGCGGAAGATCGACTGGACGCACTTCAACCCGGCGCACGTCAAATCCGAGCCCCTCGCCTGGGTCACTCCGCCCGCCCAGAAGATCTTCGGCGAGCTTGCCATCAACCCGGTCTACGACTGGCGCCGCGAGCCCGATGCGGTCCTGTCGGTCAACCCCGACGGCACCGTCAGCGGAGGCACGCCCAGCTACATCCTCTTCGGCCCGGCCAAGCCGGACCTCCAGTCGCCGCTGAAGCTGCGCCTCGCGGTCGCCGCGCCGGGCAAGGCCGTCTTCCACGTGAACCAGGTGTCGGCCCTGGCGGTCCTGCTGGTGAAGCTCGACGGCCAGGAGATCGCCCGCCAGACGTACAAGTGCGGCCCCAAGGGCGAGGGTCGCTACAAGACCACCGAGTGGAAGCAGGAGTGGGGCATCTGGCAGTCGATCTTCGACGAGGACTTCTCCGTCGACATCCCCGCCGGCGATCACGTCCTCGAGATCTCCAATGCCGACGGCGACTGGATGGAGGTCACGCGCCTCACGCTGCCGGGCGTCCAGGACCTCTCCCTCCCGCAGGTCGACCCCTACCTCATGGCCGACCGCGCTCTCGCCGTCGCCTGGCTCCACGATCGCCAGAGCAATTGGCAGAACGATCTCGCCGGCAAGGCCCCGCAGGAAGTCGCCCCGCTGCGGCTAATCTTCTCGGGTCTGCGGGACGGCGCCTACCAGGCGCTGTGGTACGATACCTGGGCGGGAACCTTCGCCGCGCCGCAACCCGTGACAGTGACGGGCGGCCGCGTCGAGTTGACCACGCCTCGCTTCAAGCGCGATGTCGCGCTGATCTTACAGCCGCGCCAATAGCGGCACCTTGGGGGGACTCGCATGACCGTTAAGCTAGGAGTAGTCGGCACCGGAGGCATTTCTCAGGGCCACATGGAGCGTTTCCACGGCATGGACGATGTCGAGCTTGTCGGCTTCACCGACCTCTCCGCCGATCGCGCCCAGGCCGCTGCCGATAAGTTCGGCGGCAAGGCCTTCGCCGATTGGCGCGCCATGTACGACGGCTGCGATCTCAACGCCGTCGCCATCTTCACCCCGCCCCTCGGCCACGGCGACATCGAGATCGAGGCCTGCAAGCGCGGCTTCCCCTTCTTCATCGAGAAGCCCGTTGCCATCGACTGCAACATGGCCCGCCCGATCCTCGAGGCCGTCC